>CAKZQY010000450.1 GCA_937142015.1 uncultured Halobacteria archaeon | reverse complement strand
CGGTGGCTCGCCGAGGTACGCGATCCACTCCGTCGTGTGGGGGGCGAACCAGCCGGGAACGACCGCCCAGAAGGCGTACACGATCATGATGATCAGGCCGAGTACGCCGACCTTGTGTTCGGTGAAGCGGTCCCAGCCGCGGCGGAACCGTTCGATCCGTGGCTCCCACCGCCGCTTGATCGAGTCGAGGCCAGAGTCTGAGTCTTCCGTCGCCATTATTCTTGTTCACCGAACTTGATCCGCGGGTCGAGGTACGTGTACGCCACGTCTGTCAACAGTCGGGCGATCACGACGAGCACGGCCAGCATGAAGAACGTCGCCTGTGCGACGGGGAAGTCCCGGTTGAGCACCGCCGAGACGATGAGCTGTCCCATCCCGGGCCAGCTGAACACCTGCTCGACGATCACCGCGCCGTCGATGAGGAACGCCAGCGAGATGATCGCCGCCGTCGCAACCGGGATCAGGGCGTTGCGAGCGGCGTGTTTGATCATCACTGTCCGCTCGGACAGCCCCTTCGCCTGCGCGAGGAACACGTACCCCTCGTCGGTCACGTTGTTCATCTGTGGCCGCATGATCAGCATCGAGCCGACCCAGCCGATGAACGTGAGGCTGATGATCGGCAGTGTGATGTGGTACAACACGTCCCGGATCACCGTGAACGCCGTCCACTCGAACTCGGGGAACTGCGTGAACATGTACGCGCTGGGCAGCCAGCCGAGCTCGAAGTTGAGCAGCCAGATGAACAGCCACGAGATCCAGAACGCGGGCATGGAGTACATGATCAGCGAGGAGCTCCACACCGTCTTGTCGGCGGTGGTGCCGCGGTACCAGCCGAGGTACATCCCCACCAGCGGCCCGATCACGTAGCCCATGAGGAACGTCGCGCCGAACAGCACGACCGTCCGCGGGAACCGCCGGACGATCAGGTCCCACACCTGCGTGTTCCGGGTCGGCGACCGACCGAACTCGCCCGTCTGGTAGTTGATCATGAACTGTACGTACTGTTTCCACAGCGGCTCGTTGAGCCCCCACGTCTCCCGTACCGCCTCCACCTGCTCTGCTGTCATGCCCGAGGAGATCAGACTCGTGATGAACGAGCCCGGCATACTCCGCAGGAGCACGAACATCAGCGACATGATCACCAGCAGGGTGAGGTACGAGGCGACGATCCGCTTCGCCAAGTAGCGTCCGCTTATTCTGGTCATTGTTGTCAGTCGTTGTCAGGGGTCGCGGTCTACCCTACCCTCAGGGAAGAACGCGATATGAATGTGTTGCATCGAACTCTCGATAGCCGATTCGAAGGCGCTCCCGCTCGATTCTCCCGGGTTACGTGTCACGCTTACGACAGGCCGCACGGCGGGAGGCTGGCGCGACCGCCGGCGGATCGGCGCTCAGATCACTCGCTCTTGTGGATCTGGGCGAACTGCGTGCCGAGGTAGGTGCTGCCCGGACCGGGGATGTTCTCGAGGTAGCCGTTCCAGTCGGCCTCGTTGACCGGCCAGTTGATCACGTCGTAGGAACGCACCATCGTCGGGAAGTCGAGGTAGATCTTCTCGACCGCCTGCCGGGCCAGCGAGTTGCGCTCCTCCGTGTCCAGTTCCGTCCGCGCCTGTGTGATCAGGTCGTCTGCGGTCGCGTCATCGAACAGCCCGTACCCCATCGGGTTGTTGAGCAGCGTGTCCGTGTTGTTCTTGTCGCCGGTGTCGGCGGTGCTGTGGTCGTCGGCGTTGTCGGAGTGGAACAGGCCGTACAGCGTGCCCGTTGCGAAAATCGAGAGGTTGACCCACCCCATCGGGAACAGGTCGAAGTTCTCGGAGCCGTACACTTTGCCGATCATCGTGTTGAACGACATCACCTGTCGCTCGACCGGAATCCCGATCTGTGCCAGCGCGCTGACGTAGTTGTCGACCATCTTGGCGTCGAGCGGCGCGCTCTTGGCCGGGTAGACGTACATCTTGATCGGGCCGTCGTTGATCTCCGGGATCGTCTTCCCGTTGACACGGATCTCCTTGTCGGCGTCCGGGTTGTCCTTCAGCACCTGTGACTTGACCTCGCCGAAGGAGTAGTCGTGCTTGCCGCCGGAACTGCTGGCGGTGACGCCGGTGAAGCTGCCGCCGTACTCCTTGCCGACGTAGGTGCCGCCTTCGCCGGTGATCGCCTGCCCTTCGGTGAGGAACTTCCGGATGCCCTCTACGTCCGGCACACCGGCTGTCTGCTGGCGGAAGTGGAACGCCTGTGAGCGCTCGTCGGTGAGGATGCTGGCGTCGTCGGCTGCCGTCTCCGGGCGCACTGCGACGTAGCCCGGCGGCATGATGAAGTCACCCTCCTGTGCGCGACCGCGCTTGAGCCGGTCGATCCAGAAGACGTCGTCGTACGCGAATCCGAAGATCTGCCGGAAGGTGAGGTCGTCGAACGGCACGTTCCGGAGGTTGAACGAGAAGTGGCCGTAGCCGGTGTCGAACCCTTTGACGAGCCGGTAGCCCTCCTTCTCTTTGACCTGTGGGATCTTCGAGCCGCGGATGTTGGAGTACAGCGAGTCGAGTTCACCCTGCAACAGCGCCTGTTCGAGCGCTGCCGTGCTGCCGAAGATCTTGAACCGGACGGAGTCGAGGAACGGTCCGCCGCTGATCAGCCCGTTCACGTCTTCGCGCCAGTCGAGATCGGTGAGCGTGTACTCACCCTCCCGCTCGGCGTAGCTGACCTCCGTCGCCGTGTCCGGCTGGTACTTCGTGACGACACCCGGACCGAGACCGATCGGGCCACCGTTCTCGAACGGCTCGTACTCCTGGAACTTGCCGGGGTCGACGTCACCCCACTGGCTCTCCGGGAGAATCGGCAGCGAGAGCTGACTGGAGGCGTACGTGCCGATCGGCTTGTTCATCCGCATCTGCACGTCCCAGTCGTCCGACTCCGCCTCCTGCACGGAGACGATCGGGTTGAGCGTGCCGGCGTACTTCCCCGGGTTGGCGTCCAACAGGAAGTTGTACGTGAACACCACGTCGCTGATCGACAGCTCGCTCCCGTCGTTGAACGTCAGCCCGTCGCGGACGTTGAACTGCACCAACACGTCCGGCAGGTCGTTCTCGTCGTCCTCGGTGTCTTCCAACTCCTCGAACGTCCAGTCCGTGTACACGCTCGGGTGAACTTCGAAGTTCACCGGGTCCACACTCGTCCCGTACTCGTAGATCTGACCGAACACCAGATCGGCGTACGCGGTGTTGCTCGCGAGAATGTTCAGACTGTCCACCGGCTCACCCATGCCGACGACGAAGTCGCCACCCTCCGGGTACTCCTGCTCCGGAACTGGCGTCGGCGTCTCGTCTTCCGTCGGCGTCGGTGTCGACTCCTCCGTCGGCGTCGGCGTCGCCGTCGATTCACCGCCACTACCACTACACCCTGCGAGCCCCATCGAGACTGCGGCCACCCCGGTCCCTTTGAGGAACCGACGGCGACCGGAGTCTTCGTGACTGTCGGACATACGACGCCTCGTTATACCATGCCAAACTTAAACCTGCGGGTTCCAGAACTCGTTCTGTCCGGTCGTTTCTTGAGAGCACCCCCGAGACGAACTGGAATCGGTCCCCCTCTTATTAAATGTCGCCTGTGGGACCACGCGCCGACGCCGCTCGACGACGGACCGGTGTCTACGATCCGACAGACCAGTGTTCGCTGTTTGACAAGGCAGTGTTCACTGCTCGACGAGGCAGTGTTCACTGCTCGACGAGGCAGCGTTCCCTGCTCGACGAGGCAGCGTTCCCTGTCCGACGGCCCCGTGTTCCTCGTGCGACACCGTCGGACGGTACGGCGGCGTGGTGTTGATCACCCTTCCCGCCCGTGGTACTGGCGTGACAGAGCGAACAGTGCTGATCGCGGGTGTCGGCGAACAGTTGGGGACCGGACTCGCACGGGTGTTCGCCGGTGTCGCGTCGGCGGATGACACGGGAGGAGAACGAGACGACAGCGAGGGTGACGCAGTCGCGTTGGTCGCACGGTCGGCCGAGTACGTCGAACGGCTCGCAGACGAGATTAGCGCTGCCGGTGGCGAGGCGTGTGCGGTCACCGCCGATGTGACAGATCGTGCAGAGACGGTCGCGGCAGTCGAGCAGGTCGAAGCGGAGCTGGGTTCGGTCGACGTAGCGATTCACAACGCCAGCGCGGGCGGCGGCAGTCTCGACGACGCCGAGTCGTTCACCACGCCAGTTCGGACACGAATCGAGGGTGGGGGCAACCTCGCGGCCGCAGTGGTGCCGGGGATGCGCGAGCGCGGCCACGGGACGCTGCTGTTCGCCGGCACCACCTTCGCACACGACGGGAGTGAGCGCCTGCCGGGGTGGGGTGCGGCGGCGTTCGGGACGCGGGGGCTGGCGCGCTCGCTCGCTCGTCGGTGTGCGCCCGACGGGGTCCACGTCTGCTACGTCGCCATCGGAGGGACGATCCCGCCGGCAGACGCGCAGTTCCAGCCGGCTGGCGCGATGGACCCCCGCCGTGTCGCGTCGTCGTTCGTCCACCTCGCCGACCAACCGGAGACCGCGTGGTCACACGAGGTCGACCTGCGGCCGAGCGGCCAGCCGCCGTGATACGGTCGTGCGTAGTGATTTTCCGTGACTTCTGCGGTATCGGGCGGTAT
>CAKZQY010000449.1 GCA_937142015.1 uncultured Halobacteria archaeon | reverse complement strand
ACTCCGACGAGATGGACGGGGTCGTCACCCGGCAGGTGTTCGACTGGGACCCCGTCGAAGACGAGATCATCTTCCGCGGGATGAACAACTCCTACGTGCTCGAAGAGCAGATTGCGACGCTGTTGGGGTACGCGGACACCCGCGACATCTACGACGACTTGGAGTTCCGCGCGGAGCTGATGGAGCGGATGATCCAAGAGGGAATCTTGGAGTACCACGAGGTCAACGAGACGATCGAGGCGTTCCAGCGCGACGGCGTGGAGGGACTCCCGTTCGACATGCACCGGTCGACGAGGTGACCCCATGAGCACCGAGATCGGGAGTACGGAAGAGGGAGACGACTTTCTTCCCGACTCGGTGGGCGAGCTGACCGAGGATGTCACCGAGGCGTACGACGAACTGGACATTCCCAAGCGGCAGTACGTCGGCTACGTGCTGGTGCCGTCGGCGGTGTTCTTCCTCGTCACGCTCGTCGTCGCGCTGTTCACCAACTTCGCTATCCTGATCAGACTCCCGCTCGCGGGACTTGGCGGGCTGATCTTCGTCGCTGCGGTCGTCTACCCGAAGCTGTACCTCAACAGCAAGAAGGTCGCCATCGAGAACAAACTCCACCTCGTCATGACACACATGACCGTCCTGTCGACGACGAACATCGACCGGATGGAAGTGTTCCGGACGCTCGCCGAGGAGGAGGAGTACGACGCCGCCGCCGAGGAGATCGCCACTGTCGTCCACCTCGTGGACACGTGGAACCAGTCGTTGGACGACGCGCTCAGACGGCGCGCACAGCAGGTTCCGTCGGACAACCTCTCCGACTTCTTCGACAGACTCGGCTACACGATCGGGGCCGGACAGGAGCTCGCCGACTTCCTGCTGTCGGAGCAGGACTCCGTGATGCAGAACTACATCACCGTCTACGAGGGCGCACTCGGCAACCTCGAAGTGATGAAGGACCTGTACATGTCGATGATCCTGTCGATGACGTTCGCGCTGGTGTTCGCCATCGTCCTCCCGATCCTCACCGGCAACAACCCGACGCTGACGGTCTCCTCGGTGATCGTCCTGTTCATGCTGGTGCAGTTGGGCTTCTACATCGCCATCCGTGCGATGGCTCCGTACGATCCGGTGTGGTTCCACAGCGAGGCGGGCGCGCCAAACGACGAGGTGTTGTTCGGGAGTTTCGTCGTCGGCGTGTTGTCGACGTTCGCCACCATCGCGTTCGTCGGCCTCGGCGTGTTCGACATGGGGCCGGGCATCCGCGGGATTCTGTTCTTCCTCGACAACATTCCGCTGCCGCTGTACATCGCCGTGCCGATCACGCCGATGGCGATCACCGGAATCGTGCTCCGGATCGAAGAGAACCGGATCAAGTCCCGGGACGAACAGTTCCCGTCGTTCATCCGGGCGCTGGGTGCCGCAGAGAGCGCCAAACAGTCGACGACCGGCGACGTGTTGGAGACGCTCCACCGGAAGGACTTCGGACCGCTCACGCCGGCGGTGGTCAGGCTGTACCGACGACTCAACATCCGGATCGACTCCTCGAACGCGTGGTACACGTTCGCCTCCGACACGCGCTCGTACCTGATCCAGAAGTTCTCCGGGATGTACCTCCAAGGCCGGGCGATGGGCGGAGACCCGGGACAGCTGGGTGAGCTCATCTCCGACAACATGACGACCGTCTGTCAGCTCCGGCAGCAGCGCGATCAGGCGACACTGACACTCGTCGGGCTGTTGTACGGGATCACGGCCGCCTCCTCGTTCGCGTTCTTCATCGGCTTGCAGATCGTCAACATCCTCGCGGACTTCTCCGAGCAGCTGAACATCTCGACGGTCGGCAGCGTCGGCCGCATCATCTACGCCGGGGTGTACAACATCCCGCTGATCGAGTTCCTGCTGTTGTTGGTGATCCTGTTCAACGCCGTGCTCTCCTCTGTGATGATCCGGACGATCGACGGCGGGAACAAGGCGAACGCCTACCTCCACTTCGTCCTGTTGACGTGGGTCGGCGCGCTCACCGCCATCGGCACGAAGGCGCTCGTCACGGCCGTGCTGTCGATCTGAGTCGTGCGAGCGAGCGGCATCAGTTTCGATACCCGAGTGGACCCGCTGGTTCGACGACAGAGAGTCGTGCGAGCGAGCGGGGAGCCGTCTGACGTGCGTCTGTCGGTCGCCGTCTCTGGATTTCACTCTCGATAACGAGAGTTAGTGTGAAGTAGGAGAAGTAACAAAGTGGAGGTAGCGGCGGCGGACGGTCTACTTCCCCCGGGACTGTTCGCCGCTCGCGCCGCGGTACGCGACACGTCACACGCTCCGTACCTCGGTTCGTCGGGAACTCAGAGCCGACAGCCGACGGTCGCGCTCTGGGGTGTCCGGAGCCGAGTACAGGTCCGTGTCGCGGCGTTCTCGGCGAGATTGTGTGTGCTGTTCACCGACGCGCTCTCGATTTTCGCGTGCGGACGCCGTTCACAGCTCTTCGTCTACGAGTTCTGTGTCCGCGACGATCTCGAACGGGCTGTCGCCGCGTCGGATGCCGTCCAACAGTCGGAACGCGTCGTCCGGCGCGAGGAAGTGGGTGGTGACGGCACGCCCCAACTCGGTGGGTTCGAGTCCGTCGATGAACTCCCACTCCAGCAGCTTCCCGACGGCGTGTTTGGTTGGCACGTCGCCGATCATCCGGTCGTTGAGCTGTTTCGCTCGCTGGCCGGCGACGGTGATGTTCGCCAGCGTCTCCTCGGCGGCCGCCGGTCCGTCGTACACCGTCTTCACGTCCTCCATCTCGCCTTTCAGCAGTTCGAACGACACCTCGTCTTCGGTCCGGTCCATCGAGTTGTGGTACGTGCAGTCCGGCTCGACGAGCACGTACACCTTCCCCTCGTCGTGGTAGTCCGGTCGGCCGGCGCGGCCGAGCATCTGTTCGAACTCCTGGACGGAGAGCCACTCGATGCCCATCGCCAGCGAGTCGAAGATCACCTGTGAGGCCGGGAAGTCGACGCCCGCGGCCAGCGCGGCGGTGGTGACGACCGCCGCGAGATCCTGGTTGCCGAACTGCCGTTCGACGCGCTTGCGTCGGCCGTAGTCGAGTCCCGCGTGGTACGGCGCGGAGTCGTACTCGAGCTTGCGGCTGATCTCGTGACACCGTCTGCGGGAGTTGGTGAACACGATGGTCTGTCCGCGGTACCCTTTCGAGGACTTCGTGTCGAACTCCCGACGGACGAGGCGGTTCTCGATCCGCACCTTCTCGCGGCTGTCTGCGAACGTGACGTGTCGTTCGATGGGGACGGGTCGTTCCTCGAACTCGATCAGCGTCGCGCGGAGCTGTTCCGCGAGCCACTCCGGGTTGCCGACGGTCGCCGAGAGGTACACCCACTGTGCGTCGTCGCCACGCTGTCGACAGTAGTGTTTCAGCCGGGAGATGGTGCCGTCGAGTCGGTGGCCCCGCTCACCCTCCTTCAGCGTGTGGATCTCGTCGATGACGACCGTGCCGATCTGGCCGAGATCCTTCCCCGTCCGCAGCGCGTGGTCGATCCCCTCGTACGTGCCGACGATCACGTCCGCGCCCGGATCGAACCGCTGGCCGGAGTCGTCGATCCGAGAGGCACCCACGCGGAGGGTCACGTCCACCACGTCGCCGTACTCGTCCTCGAAGTCCTCGTGTTTCTGGTTCGCCAGCGCGACCAGCGGAACGAGGAACAACATCTTCCCCTGTCCGTTGAGCGCGCGGTCGACACCCGCGAGCTCGCCGACCAGCGTCTTCCCCGTCGCTGTCGCGGAGACGACGAGCTGGTCGTCGCCGTCGAACAGTCCGTTCTGTACCGCGAGCGACTGCACGGGGAGGAGTTCGTCGAACCGCTCGGTGAGTCGCTCTTTCAGTGCCGGGTGGAGTGTCAACTCCGCCGTCGAGACCGGGTCGACATCTTCCACCGTGGCAGAGATCGTGTCGAACTTCGTGAGTTCCGGGTCGAGATCACCCTGCAGCAGGTCGACGATACGGTCCAAGTCCCCCGTCTCGTACAGCAGTTCCTCCAGTCGGTCGCCGGCGGCGGCGGTGAACTCGCCTTTGTACGCCAGTTCGCGGTCGAGTTCCTCCTTCGCGCAGTCCCGACAGATGTAGTCGCGGTCCGCCTTCACCGCAGTGTCGGAGGTGACAGGCGAGTACCGACCGGCGTTCGCACAGTACCGACAGGTCCGGACCTGCACCGCCTCTAGCTGGTAGCCGTCCAGCATCGCCGTGAGCCTGTCGCAGGCGGCCGCGGACGTCTGCTCGGAGATCCGAATCCGGTCGGCGCTGCGAACCAGTTCCACGAACTGGTCCGGCTGGCGCGGCTCCGTCCCCGACGGGCGTCGCACTCTGAACTTCCGGGGGCGTGGCCCGGCGTCCGTCTCCGACAGCTCGAGGAGTCCGCGGAGTCGCCGCTCGCCGTCCGCACGCACGACCACGAGGTAGTCGTCGTCGCGCTCGTGGAGGAACACTGTCTCGACTGCGGGGAGTTGTTCTGACACGCGTTGGCTCCGGTAGGCGGACGCCGCACTTGATACGTTCGGGTTCGCTCCTAGCGAGACGCGTTCGTCGTCGAACACCTCGTTGCGGGGTCACCCGCCGTGTCGAGGAGGACGAACCGTCGGCCGTCGAACGCACGAATCCAGACGACACGCGTCTGTGTCGTCGCGGAGACGTTCGAGACGGTGAGACTGCTCCCCGGTTCGACTGGGAGCTGTGTGGCGTCTCCGATGTCGACGCGGTGTGCCCACAGGCCGGCGTCCGTCGTCGTCGTGCCGGCAGCGACAGTCGCTCGACGTCCGTCGTTGAGCACCCACACGCCAGTTGTCTCGGCGACCCCGAACGAGCCGCGCTCGACGGTGAGGTGCAACTCGTCGGCGTCGCCGTCGTACGCGCACGACAGCGTCACGTCCGGTCCGCCGAGCGGGAGACCGACGACCGAGACGAGGGAGCCGACTGCGAACACGACCCCCACCGCGAGGAGTCCCGCGACTGCTCCCTCGACGTGTTCGCGCGTGATCGGGACTGTGTCCGTGTCTACTGGCAACACGTCGTCTCACCCCCGACACGGCGGTGCCGGATCGCTCTCCGTCCAGAACACCATCAGTCTGCCTCCGTCCTGCTCGTGCCAGAAGACGACGAGTCGCGTCCGGTTCGTGACGTTGCCGACGGTGATGCTGTCGCCCGGCTCGACTGGGTAGTCTGCCACGTCGTCGATGTCCGGGTCGTGAACCCACACGCCGGAGTCCGTCCACGCATCCGAGTCTGTCTGTGTAGCAGACAGGAGTACTCCGCTGGCGTTCGAGATCGTCGCCAGTTCCCCCTCGTTCACGACCCACAAACCCGAGGTGTTGGCGTCCACGAACCGCCCGTCCTCGACTGTGACTCTCAGGTGGTCTGTCTCCGGCTGGTAGGAACACGAGAACGAAAACTCCGGGTAGTTCTGGTCGAGTGAGCCGGTGTTCAGAGCAGCCAGTTGGGCGAGCGCCACCACGACGACTGTAGCGACGACTGCAGCCTGTGCTCTGTCGCTCAGCACTGTCACTCACCTCATAGTGATTACTGCGAATGGTTCCATGGACGGCGGCGAAACCCGACGGCTCAGACGCTCTGGTAACCGACACGAGTCGTCCCGGCGGTAAAGACTCGCAGTAATCACTATCAGTCTCACTCCGTCTGGTCGTCGTGTGCGTGTCGGTCTCGTTCCACTTCCCGTACCACACTGGTTCATCGTTTCCGTGCTTGCCGGATCACGTCCCCCTCGTACACCACGCCGCGCTCGGCGTCGACAGTGACGACAGCGCCGTCCTCGATGCGGTCGGGGACGGGTGCGCCGGACACCATCGGAATCCCGCGTTCGCGGGCGACGATGGCAGGGTAGCCAGTCATCCCGGCGCGCGCGTCGACGATGCCGCCGAGTCGACTCGTGTCGCCGTGGAACTCCTCGCCGAACGTCGCCGGGAGGTACGCCACCGCGCCGTCCGGGAACTCCGAGAGGTCGCCCTCGGGCACGCGGACGAGTGGCGCACAGACCCGTCCGCCGACCACGTTGCGTCCGGTGGCGACCGTCTCGGCGGCGACGTGGAGCTTGAGTGTGTTGGTGGCGTTCCCCTCCAGTTCCGTCATCATTCCCGAGAGGACGATCAGCGTGTCACCCGACTCCGCAACACCGGTGTCCAAGGCGGCGTCGACCGCGTCGTCCATGATCTGCTCGATGCTCTCGGAGTACGCGGCAGCGACCGGGAGCACTCCCCACGAGAGTGCGAGCTGTCGGCGCACCTCGTCGGCTGGCGTCGTCGCCAACACCGGGACACCGGGACGGAACTTCGCCGTCTTCCGTGCCGTGTAGCCGGACTCGGAGGCGGCGACGACCGCAGCGGCGTCCGTGTCGCGCGCGAGGTACCGCGCCGAGCGGGCCAGCGCCTCCGTCCGGGAGTCCTCCTCTGCGGTCGGCACGCGTTCCTCGCGGGTCTCCGCGTACCCCGGACTCGACTCCACCCGACGGACGATCCGGTCCATCGTCTCGACGACACGCACCGGGTGGTCGCCGACCGCAGTCTCCCCGGACAGCATGACGGCGTCCGTCCCGTCGAGGACGGCGTTGGCCACGTCCGACGCCTCGGCGCGCGTCGGTCGGCGTGCCTCGATCATCGAGTCGAGCATCTCCGTCGCGGTGATCACCGGCGTGCCGGTGTCGACACAGGTTCTGATGATCCGTTTCTGGATGACTGGCACCTCTTCGAGCGGACACTCCACGCCGAGGTCGCCGCGTGCGACCATCACGCCGTACGAGGCGTCGACGATTCCCGCCAAGTTCTCGACCGCGCCGCGGCGCTCGATCTTGGCGACCAGCGGCACGTCGCCCGCACCGTGTGACTCCAAGGCGTCACGGACGGCGTACACGTCCTCGGCGTCGCGGACGAACGACGCTGCCACGAAGTCCACGTCCGTCTCGGCGGCGACCGCCAACTCCGCCTCGTCGCTGTCCGTCACCGGGTCCAGATCGAGATCGACTCCCGGGAGGTTCACACCCTTCCGTGACGCTAACTCGCCGCCGGACTCGACCTGCGCGTACACGTCGGTGCCCTCGACAGCCGTGACGGTCGTCTCGATTCGCCCGTCGTCGAGCAGAATCCTGTCGCCCAGTGTCGCGGCGTCGACGGGGTGTGACAGCCCGATGGCGTCTGGCGTCGCCTCCTCGCCCTCGTAGAACCGCACCTCGGAGCCGGTTTCGACGCTGATCGGCGTCTCCAGTTCGGCCGTCCGGATCTCCGGGCCTTGGAGGTCGAGCATCGCCGCCAACGGTCGCCGGGTCGCGTCGTCGACCGACCTGATCGTCTCCACCAGCGCCGCCCGATCCGCCGTCGTCCCGTGGCTGGCGTTGAGCCGCGCCACCGACATTCCCGCGTCCGCGAGCGCTCGGACTGTCTCCCGGTCGTCCGAGGCTGGCCCGAGCGTGCAGACGATCTTGGCTCGTCGCATCACCCGAGCGCTTCGCCGACCGGCCGTATAAATCTGGCAGTCACGAGTCGCTCCCGAGTGAAGATTTCACGTACGGAGCAGACGGGAACCAGCGGGCAGTCCGTGCCGTCTGGTGGCTGTTCGACAGCGACCCCCGACGTTTTTCTCCCGTCCAGCGAGTGAATCGGGCATGAGCGGAGCCGACAACGACACGGCAGTGTGTGTGTTGGGCGCGGGAACGATGGGTCGCGGCATCGCGTACGCGTGTGCAGTCTCCGGCGCGACCGTCCACCTCAGAGACGTGGAGTCGTCACAGCTGGACGCGGCGGAGTCGTACCTCGACCGCACGCTCGAGAGCGGCGTCGAGCGTGGCATCCTCGAAGAGTCGGCGGCGGAGGCCGCCCGCGAGCGTGTCACGACGACGACGGATCTCGCTGCCGCGGCGGCAGGTGCCGACGTGGCAATCGAAGCCGTGCCAGAGGAGTTAGAGCTGAAGACGAGCGTGTTGGGAGACGCCGAGACACACCTCCCAGACGACGCGGTCGTCGCGTCGAACACCTCCTCGTTGCCGCTGACGAGTATCGCCGCCGGACTCGACGACCCGGAGCGTGTCGTCGGGCTCCACTTCTTCAACCCGGTTCACGCGATGGATCTCGTCGAGGTGGTGCTCGCAGAGCAGACGAGCGAGGCGGTCCGAGAGCTCGCGGAGGCGTTCGTGGCCGACATCGACAAGACGGCCGTGACGGTGACGGACGCGCCGGGGTTCGCCACCTCGCGGCTCGGAGCCGTCCAGGGTGTCGAAGCGATTCGGATGCTGGAGACGGGTGTCGCGGACCCGCGGGACATCGACCGCGGGATGGAACTCGGCTACAGCCACCCTGTCGGTCCCATCGAACTGACGGACATCGTCGGACTGGACGTGCGGCTGGACATTCTCGAACACCTCCGTGAGGAGTTGGGTGAGCGGTTCGCCCCGCCGGCGCTGCTCCGGCGGAAGGTGCGCGCCGGGAAGCTCGGGAAGAAGACTGGCGAAGGGTTCTATGTCTGGGAGGACGGCGAGATCGTCGGCGTCTCCGACGGGGTCGGAGGTGACCGATGACTGAGCGAGATCCGACGGACGAGGAGACACCGACAGAACGCGACACGGCAGACGACGAGGAGACACCGACAGAACGCGACACGGCAGACAACGAGCACGTTCACGCGTGCGTCGGCGACCGCGGCGAGTACGTCGCCACGGTCGAGATCGACAGGCCAGACGCGCGCAACGCCTTGAACCAGACTGTTCGGGCGGAGCTCCAGTCGGTGTTCGAGGCCATCGCGGACGACGACGCCGTTCGGGTCGTCGTGTTGACCGGCTCGGCGGAGGCGGGGGCGTTCGTCGCCGGCGCTGACGTGACAGAGCTCCGCGAGCGGTCGGTCGTCCAACAGCGTGCGGTCAGTGAGTTCCCGCGGGTGTACGAGGCAGTCGCAGACTGTCCGTGTCCGGTGATCGCCCGCGTGAACGGGCACGCGCTCGGCGGCGGGTGTGAACTCGCACAGGCGTGTGACGTACGGATCGCCAGCACGGACGCCAAGCTCGGCCAGCCGGAGACGGGGCTGGGACTGATCCCGGGCGGCGGCGGGACACAGCGACTCCCGCGGCTCGTCGGCGAGGGACAGGCGCTGAAGCTGATCCTCTCCGGAGAGCTGATCGACGCGACGGAGGCGGAACGACTCGGGCTGGTCGAGGAGGCCGTTCCGCCGGCGGAGTTGGACGAGCGTGTCGACGACCTCGCCGAGAAGATCGCAGTCAAGAGTCCACTGGCGATCCAGCGCGCGACCGAAGCGGTGCGTGCGGCCGCACAGCGACCACTCGACGACGGGCTGGCGTACGAACGGGAGCTGTTCGTCGGACTGTTCGACAGCCACGACGTTGCCGACGGTAACGAAGGAATCGACGCCTTCCTGGAGGACCGCGAGCCGGAGTGGCGGGGGGAGTGACGCCGCCGGTCGGACACCTCAGCTGAACACGTCGACACCGATCCACGAGACGACGAGACCGCCGATCAGCACGGGGACACCGAAGACGGCGGCACGGAACACGATCACCGCAGCGCCGATCGTCGCCGCCGGCACGGCCAGCAACAGTGTCAACACGCCGATGAGCGCACTCTCGACGAAGCCGGAGCCGCCGGGAGTCGGGGTCGCGCCCGCGATGGCTCCCAGCGGCACGGCGAACATGATCACAGTGAACTCCACCGGCGCGTTCATCGCGCGGAAGGCGAGCCAGAGACCGACCATCTGACAGAACCAGCCGAGCGTGGAGGCGGACAGCGCCAGCGCCAGCCCCTTCGGGTCGGTGGCGACTCGCTCGACCGCGCCGAAGAAGTGGTCGATGCGGTGGGCAATCGAGTCACGGCTGGGCTCAGACACCCGCGGGAGGAGTCGTGCGACCCGCTGGATCGCCGGCGTGAGCCGCTCGACGACGAACGACCCGACCGAGTCGCGGCGACGCCACGCCGTGTACCCGCCGACGGGGACCGCGACTGCCAGCACCAGCGCCAGTCCAGTGGCGATCCGGAGCTGTCGACCGAACGTGATCTGCGTGGCGTAGTAGGCCGCACCCAACAGCGCGAACGCGATAGAGGGGAAGAAGTTGAGCGTGTCGACGCTGGCGATGGCCGCGAGACTCCGCTCGTACTCCGTGTCGGCGACCTGCGAGATGAGCAGCGCCGTCACCGGCTCACCACCCGCCTGCCCGAACGGCGTGACGTTGTTCGAGAACATCGCGCCGTTGAACACGAGAAAGCTGGTGTGGGCGGGGATCTCCTCACCGAGTACGCTCAACACAGTTCGGAGCGCCAACCCCCACGCGACCAGCCAGAGGAGAATCGCGGCGACGACCAGCCCGACGAGCGGGAGTTCCGCGCGAAACAGGTTCTGTGTCAGGTCGTCGACGTCCAACGAGTAGACCAGCAGCGCGAGGACAGCGCCCGCCGCCAGAAAGCCGAGAAGCGTCGCTCGCAGTCGGTCCCCGTCCATGTGCTCGCACTGCGGCAGGAGCGTGTATCAACCCAGCGAAACACCTCGCCGTCGAACGCCCATCGAAATACCTCGTCGTCGAACGGCTATCGAAACACCTCGCCGTCGAACGGCCAGCGAAACACCTCGCCGTCGAACGGCCAGCGAAACCGGTTTCCATCGAGCGGCCGACGCGCGGGCATGGACGAGCGAGAGGCGTTGGGAATGCTGGCCGCGGAGCTGCCGGCCGCGGGCGACGACGCTGCGGTGGTCGGCGACGCCGTGCTCACGACGGACATGCTCCACGAGACGACGGACTTCCCGCCGGGCGTGGACCGCTACACCGCCGGCTGGCGCGCGGTCGCCGCGTCGCTGTCCGACGTGGCGGCGATGGGTGCCGCCGCCGAGGCTGCGGTCGCCGTCTACGGCGCGCCGACGTTCGACGCGACAGAGATTCGCGCGTTCGTCCGCGGCGCGCGCGACGCCTGTGAGTCGGTCGACGCCGCGTACGTCGGCGGTGACCTCGACGAGACGGCGGAGTTCACTGTCGCCACCACGGCGCTCGGCCGGACGACCGATCCGATCCGACGCGACGGACTCGGTGCTGTCTCACGGCGGCCAGCGGGCGGTGCCACGGAGTCGGCCGACGACGACGGGATTGTCGGCGACGGCCTGTCAGCCGACGACAACACGGCAGTCGACAACGACGTGACAGCCGACCGCGACACGAGAGTCGACAACGACGCGACGGCCGATGGCGACACGGCAGTCGACAACGCCGTCTGTGTCACCGGCGCGCTCGGACGGACCGCCGCCGCACTCCGTCTGTTCGACCGCGGTGAGACGGAGCGAGCCAACGACCTGTTCCGGTTTCCGCCGCGTGTCGCCGCCGGCCGCGCGCTCGCCCCGTACGCGACCGCGGGGATGGACGTGAGCGACGGGCTCGCGCGCTCGCTGCACCAGCTCGCGGCGGCGAACGACTGCGGATTCGCCGTCTCCGGCGACGACGTGCCGATCCACGAGGCCGTCACGGAGACTGTCGACGGCGACGCCGAACGGCTGGCCGCTGCGACGACTGTCGGCGAGGACTTCGAACTCCTCTGTACCGTCCCCGAGGAGTGCGTCGCCGACGCGCGTGCGGACTGTCCGGTTCCACTCTCCCGAATCGGGACTGTGACGGAGTCGAGTGTCACGCTCGACGGCGACCCGCTCGCCGACGAAGGGTGGACACACGGCGGGTGATCTGTCGACCACGGGGAGACAGTCAAGTAAGTTTATGAAGGTTCCAGCGGACAGTGTGGGTGTATGTCAGACAGCGAGCCGGAACTCGAGGCACGGCTGGCGGAGCGCGAGACGTTCGAGCCGCCGGCGTCGTTCGTCGAGCAGGCGAACGTGTCGGACCCGGAGATCTACGAGGAGTTCGCGGAGAACTGGCCGGACTGCTGGGAGCGGGCGGCTGATCTCCTCGACTGGGAGGCAGACTACGACACGGTGTTAGACGACTCGAACCCCCCGTTCTACGAGTGGTTCACCGGCGGGGAGCTGAACGCGTCCGCGAACTGTCTCGACCGACACCTCGACGAACGCGGCGACGAGGCTGCCATCGAGTGGGTCGGAGAGCCGGTCGAGGAGGACAACCGGACGTTCACCTACCGCGAGCTCCACGACCGCGTGAACGAGTTCGCGGCCGCACTCCGAGAGCTGGGTGTCGGCGAGGACGATGTCGTCACGATGTACATGCCGATGATCCCGGAGCTCCCCATCGCCATGCTGGCGTGTGCGCGGATCGGCGCACCCCACAGCGTCGTGTTCGCGGGCTTCTCCGCCGACGCGCTCGCCACGCGGATGGACGCCGCCGACTCCGAGTACCTCGTCACCTGCGACGGCTACTACCGACGCGGTGACCCGCTCGATCACCTCTCGAAGGCGAACGACGGGCTGGGTGACGTGACTCACGAGACGACGACGGTCGTCGTCGACCGACTCGGGCCGAACGACGACGACTTCGGTCACGACCTCGGGGAGCGTCAGCACGCGTGGGACGACCTGATGGCGGACAACGCCGGGGCCGAGGTTGAGCCGGTCGCCCGCGACGCGGAGGACATGCTGTTCCTGATGTACACCTCCGGAACGACGGGCCAACCGAAGGGTGTCAAACACACCACTGGCGGCTACCTCTCGTGGGCGACGTGGACCTCACAGGCCGTCCTCGACATCGAACCCGCGGACACGTACTTCTGTTCTGCCGACATCGGCTGGATCACCGGTCACTCCTACATCGTCTACGGGCCGCTCGCGCTGGGGACGACGACGATGATGTACGAGGGGACGCCGGACTACCCGGACCGTGACCGCCTGTGGGAGATCGTGGAGTCGTACGAGGCGACACAGCTGTACACCGCGCCGACGGCAATTCGGGCGTTCATGAAGTGGGGGACGGAGTACCCGGACAGCCACGACCTCTCCTCGTTGCGGCTGCTCGGCACGGTCGGTGAGCCGATCAACCCGCGGGCGTGGAAGTGGTACTACACCCACATCGGGAACGAGGAGTGTCCCATCGTCGACACGTGGTGGCAGACGGAGACCGGCGGGATGATGGTGACGACGCTGCCCGGCGTGAAGACCATGAAACCCGGCGCAGCGGGACCGCCGCTGCCGGGCGTCGACGCGCAGGTCGTCGACGCGGCTGGCGAGGAAGTCGACCCCGGCGAAGCGGGGTATCTCACCGTCCAGAAGCCGTGGCCCGGAATGTTGCGGACACTGTACCGCAACGACGAGCGGTTCATCCAGGAGTACTGGGCGGAGTACTCCGACACGGAGTCAGACGATCCCGAC
>CAKZQY010000448.1 GCA_937142015.1 uncultured Halobacteria archaeon | reverse complement strand
CCGCCTGTTCGCTCCTCGGTTCCGACAGCGTGTCCGAACACTCCTCACTCACGGGCAGGCGGGGGTATGCGCTCGTATCTCTATCACTCGGCTACGAACATCACTTGCGAGCCGTCGACGACGAACACGTACGACGACCGCTCGCCGTCGTAGTTGATGCACCGTGTCGCCTCGTAGCCGCCACCGTGGAACACGGTCCCGTACGTACCGGGTTGGAGGGTCGTGAGCTGTACGCGCTCGTCCGGACCGACGGAGACGGGCTCTCCGGTCGGCGTGACAGTCGGTCGTTGGCACTCCTCGGTTGTCCCACTGGTGGAAGTCACCGCTAGTTCTGCCTCAATCGCCGTGTCCCGCCAGTTGCGGACGCTGACGACTGCCTCCTCTGTGTCCCGCGCGCCAACTAGCGACCCAGTGCAACCACTTGCACCGGTCGCAGCCGCGGCGACGATACTGGCGAGAAACCTCCTCCTTCTCATATCCGAGCATACTCTTTTGGGAACGTATAAGACTTTTCTATTTGTATTATATAGATCTTTGAGACACTATGAAAAGAGATAGCAAAAGACTTTTTAATATATGAGCAAAACTATAGGCTGCGACGGAAAGAACTACTAGAAGAGGCGTGCTCAAGAGCCTCGGCGCAGTAGCATCGATTTCAGCAGTAACCGGGATCTCGTCGGCGAAGCAGAGCCCGCTGCCCGCATTCCGGCGGCTGATGTGGAACGGGAAGGTTGAGGAGGCAAAGAAACTTCTCGACCGTCAGGGGACCGAGTACCGCATGTTCCGCGGGGAGCCCAACTACGTCTCTCCATTCCGGTACGGGAGTCCAGACGAAGACAATCAGACTACTATCGTCTTCTCACTGGCCAAGCTCGAAGAGCGGAGTGAGAACGATCCAGCGGTGTACGACGCGTCGATCAGCGTCCAACTATCGGAGTGGGACAACGACTTTGGCGACCTCGGACAAGTCGTCGATCCGAACGACGGAATGGGCATCGGCTGCAACTCCACCTACTGGCAGGCCGTTGAGCCGAGCCGGAGCGGTGTGAGCTACACGGACGACCGGATTTCGTACGGAGGATTCACTGGATCCGGGCTGAAGATGCAGTACGACGATCCAGGCACGCCGACGGACGGCATCGACCAGAAGTTCACGACCGGATTCAGCACGAAGCTAGAGGCGATCAGCCGCGATGTCTTCACCGGAGACTACAACGTGATCGGCAGCTACGTCCACACCTGGAGTGACAATGGTGGCTACGACATGTCCTTCGGGTTCAGTAGCCTCACACTCTCCCCGACGACGACTGGTCCCGATAGTTGGGTAATGACTGCTGGTGACAAGGCTTGAGGACGTGGGAGTGTAGTGCGTGTCTGTCGGACAGAGAGGGGAGAGGACTTTTGCGCGTCGGTCGTGAACAGTCGGCCAACAGCGCCGATGTCGTCGACGACAACTAGCAGAGAGACGAGGGTGTTCGTGCCGACAGAGAGTCGACTCGCTCGTCGCCGCTGGTCGACTGCGGACACCACGGCGAGCCTCGACCGCGACACCACGGCGAGCCTCAACCGCGACACCACGGCGAGCCTCAACCGCGACACCACGGCGAGACTCGCCCGCGAACCTCGAAGGCGACACGCGACTCGGGTCGTCGGACGGTCCCGAGTCGGAGGTGACTCGTGACACTCCGCGTGAACGTCTTCGACGCGGCAGCCGGCGAGGTGATCAGCGGCGACGACGTCGGTCCAGGTGACCCGGAGACAGCGCGGCGCGACTTCCGAGAGGGCGTGTTGGTGTTCTACGACGGGACCCCGGCGGGCGGGGAGATCAGGTGTATTCTCGCCGCAGAGCGGGACGGCACCCGTCGTCCCGTGGTCGCGCAGGGTCGCTGGGACCACGACGAGTCGGCGGGCGTCCGCGAGCCAGCGTGGGCGAACTTCGCGGAGTTTGTCGCCAGCGAGTTGGAGACCGCCGGCTGGTCGCTCGTCGACGACTCGCTCACGAGTAACGTGTTCCGGAAGCTGAACAACCGACTGCTCGATCCGGTGGCGTCCGGCGACTCGTCGGTCGACCCGCCGCTGGGGCGCGACCGACCAGTACACGTCCAGACTCCGTCGACGCCTGCGGCGGTCGCCGTGCTCAACCACCTCTCCCGCGAGCGGGAGGGAGAGGATCTCTCCGTCGTCGTCTGTGAGTCGGTTCCGCCACACCTCCGAGATACCGTCGACGTGTTCGTGACGAGCGACGAGACTATCCAGTCACCCACCGTCGAGCCGCTCGGTGACAGCTCCGGCGGTGGCGGCGCGTCAAGTACCGAGCGGGGAGCCGTCGACAGTCGGAGTCGAGGGGCCGACCGTCGCGCGGTCGGTCGACGACGCGACAGTGTCGAGCGGGGCGCGCCACGACGCAGCGGACGAGACGACAGCCGGTCGGGTGAGACGCCGACAGACGGCGGCGGCCAGACGACACCTGCGGGTGACTTCGACCTCGACGATCTCCCCGGCGGCGACCCGTTCGACGGAATCGACGACGAGCCGTCTGCGGAAGGCCGTGGCGAGTCGTCTACGGAAGGGCGCGGCGAGTCGTCTAGACAGGGCCGCGACCGGTCGACCGGACGCGACCGCGACGAGTCGTCTCCGCCACAGTCTCGTGACTCCTCGACACGGAGTTCACGCGAGTCGCCGGTTCGAGACCGCCGTGGGCCACCGGTGCGTGATCGTCGTGACCGACCGACGGAAGGTCGCCGGAGACCGTCAGAAGATCGCCGGAGACCGTCAGAAGACCGCGGGAGGCCGTCGGAAGATCGCAGGAGACCGTCTGGGGATCGTGAGAGACCGTCGACAGAGAGTCGGGGGGGGACACAGCAGGATCGGTCGGAGAGGAGACGTGAACAGCGTCCAGCGCGTAGTGACAGCCCAGCGTCGGACGAGAGTCGCGCCGCCGGGGGAGCCACACCGGAACGGGGAGCACAGTCACCTCCACAGTCGGCTGGCGGCGACCCGCAGCCGATCACGGGCGCAGCCCCGTCGGCCGCGTACGAACTCCGAATCTTCGACGTGCCGGACGGGCAGCTCCAGTACTCGACACAGCAGGAGCGCGGCGGGACGGACGAGCGGGCCCAGTGGGACAGCGAGAACGGGCTCGCGCTCGCAGTCGACCCGCGGCAGGGCGTGATCCGTGCCAGCTTCGAGGCGACCCGCGGCGGGACCGAGCAGTTCGTCGCCGAGTTCCAGACGAACGCCGTCGCCGCCCGCGACCTGTTGGAGACGTTCGTAGAGACGCTCGACGGGACGCTCGCAGACCTCGGGTGGCACACGAACGAGGAGCCGTCCGGACCCCCGATGGTGTACGAACACGTGCTGTCGGCGACGCCGTTCGAGCCGGACCTACCGGGCGGTGGCCTCCGTGAACTGCTCGCGGAGGGACCGGTGGACTTCGTCGTCCCGAACTACGCTCGGGCGGTCGAACTGTTCCAGTGGGTCCGCGAACAGACGCCGCCAGAAGCGGCGGTCGTCGTCTGTGAGACCGGTCGCTCGGAGCCAGTCGACTGGGCGGACGTGGTGATCGGCACGGACGAGGACGCGGGCGGCGTCCGCGTCGTCGGCGAGGCGGCACAGCGTGTCGAGCGCCGCGCGCTCGGGAGCCGTACCCGCGACGCGACGGAGGCGATCCAGACTGTCGTGCGAGCCGTGTACCGCGAGGCCGGTGTCGACGAGAGCGTGATCGGTGCAAGCGAGACACCGACGCACCTGAACGCGTTCGTCGCAGAGCTGCTCACGAAGCGGGTGCCGGCGGACCAGCGTGTCGCGTTCGTCGCAGACGAGACGGCTGCACGACGGCGAGCGGCCGCCGTCGGCTGGGGTGTCGTCGGCTACACGGTCACGCTCACGGCGACGCTGACGCTAGCGATCCTCGCCGGCTCCTTCGACGGGCTGTTGGGCGGGACTGCTCCGATCGCCGGCGTCGGACTCCTCCCGTCGGTCCCCGTCGTCGCGCAACTCCTCGTCGCGCTCCTGCTCGTGAGCGTGCCCGCCGCACAGCCGCTCGTCCGCAGCGACACGCTCGGCCGACTCCGGCGTCAGTTCGCGGCGTGGTGGCAGTACCCGCCCGTCACGGAGTCGGCTGTGTTCCCCGGTTCCGGTGTCGGACTGTTAGACGCCGCTGGCGGCGAGGGGACGGTGAGAGAGCGGTTCGTGGCGCTCGGGAACTCCTACGAGGCGTCGCCAGACCCGCCGGGGCGTTCGTTCCGGGCGTTCCTCGACGAGGTGGTGATCGACGGGGAACTGCTGGAGCCGTTCGCGGCGGTCGATCTAGCGACGACCCGCGCCGACCGTCTCCGAACGGTCGGTGGCGGACTCGCGGTCGGTCTGCTCGCCGGCGTGACCGCCGCGGGTGCGCTGTACGCTGGCGCGGTTACCGCGACCGTCCGTCCCGCTGCGACTGTGGGTGTGCTGACTGCGCTCGCGCTGCTCGCGCTGCTCGTCGGCGGCGGTGTCGCCCTCGCTCGTCGACAGGGGTACTCGCTGGGTGACTTGCCGTGACAGCCACGCTCGCTGGGCGACTCGTCGTGACAGCCACACTCGCTCGACAGCGTAACAAATATACCACGAGAGCGGAGCGGGGCCGATCCGCGAGCTACAGTTCCGGGAGCGTGAAGTGGAACCCTTCCTCGCGCGACTCGACGAGCGCGAGGTGGAAGCCCTGTTTCCGGCCGAGCTTCACGTAGCTGGCACGCTTGTTGCGCGAGAGCAGTCCGCCGCCAGTCTCCTCTGTCGCCGACTCCAGCGCCCGCGGGTGGAAGAAAGAGGTCGTGACGTACGCCGCACACCCCAGCGAGTCACGGTGTTGTGCCACGTCGTGCGCGTCGGAGACGAGTTCGTCCACCTCGGGCTCCATCGTCGCATCGCGGGTGTCCATCACGTTCGCCACCACCAGCGGGTCCCCCATCCGGTCGCGGAGGATCACGTCGAACGGTCGTTCCGTGTCCACCTCTGCCGCCTCGTCGTAGATCTCGACGACGCCGTGGAGCTCCGCGCGGTCCACTTTCGGGATCGCGTCGTAGAGGTCTCTGAGTTTCCCCTCCGCGCCGGTCTCTTGGAGTTCGTACAGGAGCTCGTGGACCACCCAGTCGACGAAGTTGAACTCGATAGTGCTCTGTAGGAACTCGGGGTACGTCTGGTCTTCGACGATAGCGCCCTCTTTCTCGAAGTCGGTGTGTGTCTCGATCCGGAGGTTGTCCTCGACTTCCGCTCGGGTCGCCGTCTCGGCGTGGGCCGTCTCCAGTGTCGGCCCGCTCTTGGCGTCGTACCTGACGAACAGGTTGGTCCCGGACAGGGCCTTCGGCGCGGTCACCTCGTGGTCTCCGTCCGGCTGCTGTGCCTCCAACTCTGCCAGCTGATCTCGGAGGTCGGACACCTCCGCTTCGAGGTCGGAGACTTCGGATTCGAGGTCCGACACCTCCGATTGGAGCTGGTCTCGCTCCGCTCGCAGGTCCGACAGTTCGGAGCTGAGCTGTTCGTTCTCGGCTTCGAGTCTGTCGATCTCCTCGGAACGCGCCTCTGCGGTGGCGCGCGCCTCGCTCAGTTCTGCGCGTGCCTCCTGACGGGCGGCTTCGAGCTCCTCCACCCGCTCGCGGAGTCGTGCGTGGTCGGCGTCCGACCGGCCACCGCTCGACTGACCACCGCTCGACCGGCCACCGCTCGACTGGTCACCACTCGACTGATCGCCTCTCGACCGACTGTCGGCGCGTCGGGAGCGGCCGCGTCGACTGTCGTTACCTCTCGACTGACGACTGCGACCCCCGCTCCCGTCTCTGGTCTGTGCTCCGGCGCTGCCGGCTCCCGAGCCCGATCCACTCGTCGTCTCGGCACTGGCCGACTCGCCGGACTGGTCACCAGTCTCGCCGACGCCCGTTCCGGTCGGCTTCCCGTCGGTCGAGGAGTCTGCCGGGTCCAACGACGGGATTGTCCGCGTCTCGCGCCACTCTCGTTCCGACTTGATGTCCGGATCTGCCGACTGGGTCGAATCTGCCGACTGGGCCGAATCTGCCGACTGGGTCGAATCTGCTGACTGGGTCGAATCTACTGACTGGGCCGAATCTACTGACTGGGTCGAATCTGACGACCGGGCCGAATCTGCCGACTGGGTCGAATCTACTGACTGGGCCGAATCTGCCGACTGGGCCGAATCTACTGACTGGGTCGAATCTGCCGACTGGGTCGGATCTGCCGACTGGGTCGACCCCGCTGCCCGGGCAGAGTCGGTAGACCCTGCAGCAGTGTCGTCACGGGCGTCGGCTCTCCGGTCTCTCGCGTCGGCTCTCCGGTCTCGCTCGTCTGTCACCTCCGCAGGCCGGTCACGTCCGGGGCCAGCGGGCTCGGGAGCGCTGTCGGTCCCCGGTTCGTTCTCTCGGCGAGCGACACCGGACGCAGTCTGCCCGGACTGTGCGGTCGACTCGCGTGTCGAGGCGTCTGTCGACCCGGAGGTCTCGGAACGAGACGGCTCCGACCGCGCACCCTCTGCCGGGCTGTCACCGCTCGCAGCGTCCGGCTGCTCGCGGCGTGCAGCAGCGCCGCCGTTCATCGAGACCGACACGCCGTCCTCGTCGCTCGGCTCTGCGTCGGCTCCACTGGCCTCGGGCGACCGACTCCGCGATTCAGTCTCGGCCTCCTCTCCAGCGTCGGTCTCGGCTCCGGTGTCCGTCCCCGGCGTCGCTCGCGCGTCGGCGTCGGCGTCTGGCTCTGGCTCCGGCGGGTCGGGGAGTTCCGTGATCTCCACGTCGACATCGATCACCTCGTAGATACCGACCTCGTCTGCGGCTCGCTAGAACGCCTCCTCGCCGGTGAGGAGGTCGCGGCTCGCACCCACGTACGCACACGGGAGCTTCCGACCGCCGTAGTAGACGACGTAGTAGTCGCCCGAGAGCACGTTCTCCGAGAGTTCGACGTAGCCCGTGAAGTTCCCAGACGAGAGTGTCCCGTCCGCAGACGACAGTGACGTGTCTTCCGTGTAGTACTGCGCCTTCGTCTCCCCGCCGGTCTCCAGCATCGTGAACAGTAAGGGGAGCGACGGGTCCGGCGCACGGTGTGCCGTCCCGTCGGCAGACTCGAAACGATCCAACGACCCCTCGAACACCCCGACGACGCGACCGTTGAGGAAGAACAGCCACGCCGTCCCCTCTGTGACCGCGCCGGTGAACTCCGCGTCGGCGAGATCTCGGAGCCCGTCGTACCCCCCCGAGAACGACTGTGACTCCCAGTCGGTCACTTGTTCGACGATCTCGCTTTCCATTGGGGGTATCTCGCTCGGTGCGCTCCATATACTTTCCGGAGAGTGGGACGGCTGTCTGACGGCCACGACGGCTCTCGGACGTGCGCGATGGCTGTCTGGTGGACGCGGTGGCTCCGGAACAGACGCGACGGTTCTCCTCGTTCACCGTCCCATCGTGTGGGACTCCTCGTTCACCGTCCCATCGTGTGGAACTCCTCGTTCACCGTCCCATCGTGTGGAACTCCTCGTTCGGTCGCCAGTCGGCGAAGGTGGCCATCCGGTTCGAGAGATTGAAGAACGCCGTGATCGCGCCGATGTCCCAGATCTCGTCCCGGCTGTACCCCGCCTCCGCGAGTCGGTCGAGATCCGCGCCCGTCACCTCGTCGGGGCGCTCGGTCAGTTTCACTGCGACGTCGAGCATCACCAGCCGCTCGTCGCTCACGTCTGCCTGCCGGTAGTTGGCGACCAACTGGTCTGCGAGCTCCGGATCGTCCGCGTAGATCCGTACGAGTGCGCCGTGCGCGACGTTGCAGTAGTAGCAGTGGTTCCGACCGGACACTGTCACGACGATCATCTCCACCTCCGCACGGTCGAGTGCCGTCTCCTCGACGAGCGCGTCGTGGTAGTCGACGAACGCTCTGAACTGTGCAGGCCTGTACGCCAACGCGGCGAACACGTTCGGGGTGAATCCCGCCCGCGCTGTCTCCTCGGCGATCCGCTCCTGGATGTCTGCCGGCAACGACTCGTACTCCGGAACTGGGAAGCGCCCCTGCGCGCTCTCTCGCAGTGTCGGCCGACTGTCACTCTCGCCGTGTTCGTCGTCGGTCTGTTCGTGTCCGTTGTCTGTCTCGCCGTGTTCGTCGTCGGTCTGTTCGTGTCCGTCGTCTGTCTCGCCGTGTTCGTCGTCGGTCACAGGGTCGCTTCCGCGTCAGACGGCTTAACGGTTGGACTGTCGGGGCTCTCGTCCGGGTCTTTTCGAACCGGAGGCGGTGTGGGGTCACGGACGACGATTGGCGGTCGAATGAAGTAACCGGGGCGCTCACAGTGGGTCGTGAGCCACCCGTTCGACAGACTCCCGACGGCAGTACCGTTGGCCGACGCAGGCGACCTCCTCGACGGCGGTCACGTCTGGCTCCACGAGTACCCGGACGGGACGCCGTTGCGGTTTCGACTGCGTTCCTCGGGGCTGCTCCAGGTCGCCTACCCGGTCGAGGTGGGGGAGGAGCGTCGGTGGCGACGGGCGGCGGGGACGAATGTGCCGCCGCGATTCGGCTTCGCGGTCCGCGCACTCCAGCGACAGCTCGACCGGGCGGCGCTCCGAGCGGCGGTCGAGGACCCGACGGAGGTCGCGTTCGGCTGTGTCGCCGTCCACCGTCGGAGGCTGGGGTACGACTGGGACCGCGCGCCCCCGGTCGTCGGGCTCTCCGTCGCACACCCGGGGAGTTCCTTCCTCCCGCACGAACTCCAGCGACTGTTCGACGGCGTCGGTGTGCCGCCCGCTCCGACGATAGAAGCGGAGGTTCACACCCGAAGTCTCGACGCGACGGGTGTCGACCTCCCCGAGTCGGCGTGGCGCGACGGCCCGGCGCTCGGTGTGCTCTACCGTGGGAAACCGGACGGGCTGGCGCTCCAACTCGACTCGCCCGAGTCGACTGTCGAGGAGGTGTCGGAGACGGGAGCAGACTACGCGGAGCGCCGCGTGACGAGCGAACGGATCGAGGCCGCGGCTGCCGCAGTCGCGGACGACGGACGAGAGCCGACGGTCGACGCTGTCGCCGAGTGGCTGTTCGACCGGGCTGTCAGAGACGACTTCCCGACGCTGACGGGCGACGCTGTCGAGTTCGACCTCGACGATCTCCGGAGCGCTATCACCGCCCGCGTCGCCGAACTGCGTGGCCGTGGCGAGTGACTCTCTCGACCGGTCGAGACTGACGTGTGGCGTGATGGGGTAGGCGGCCACGTCTTGCGTTGTATCGAGAGAGGTGTACGACCGTGCTGCCGAGTCGTGGAACGTCTCCCGGCTGAGTCGATTTGTCTCACTCTTCGGGATCGAATCCGAGATGTTGTTGGACTTCGTTGTCTCTGATCACCGTCGGATCGGCCCACTCGACGAGGAGAATCGACCCGTCGTCGAGTTCTTCGACGTGCCACGCGGGTGCCGACAGGAGTCTCTCACGTCCGTACGTGTCGACCAGCGGCGGCGGGAAGATCGACAGCCACGTCAGGAAGTTGATTTCGGTTACCGCTTGTCCTCTCTGCGATGCGTCGACTGGATAGTCGTCGAGGTCTGATAAGACCCCGGGCATCTTCTTGGCCATGCCGTAGGCGAACGCAGGTCGTTCTTCCGTTGCGAGGTATATTATTTTGATCAAATCAACTGTATCATCAACTCGAACCACCATCTCTTCCTCGTCGGGCTGATCGAAGCGACGGTACCCAATCTTCAACCGCAGGTGGGGGAGATTCGGCGCACCCATCGACGAGCTCGTGTGTGCTCCGACTTTCCCCGAAGCGGTGCGGTACGAAGCAACCCGAAATGCACCCTGGGACGGGCTTGGTCCCACCTTGATTTCACCGTCGGTTGACTCCTCCTGGTGGAGTGTCTCCCAGACGTGTCTCACCTCCTCGCCGACTCTGTCGGTCGTGTATTGGAAGATAGCGACAACCACAGGTTCACCTTGGGTGTTCTTGTATAGAAACGTTGTCTATTTTTGAGATCAGAGTTTTTACCGTATCGAAGCGCTGAACGGCCGTGTTCCCGACGACGACGGTAACACTCTCTCCAGATACCTCGCTGCTCGCTGTGGTGTATGCTCTGAATCGCACGATTTTCTCGACAATATCTTCAACCGAGAGTGAACCAGACTTCGCTTCGACGTACAGTCCAACGCCGTCGTGTAACTCCAATACGTCCAGTTCGGCTCCTGCTCCACTTGTGTCGACTGAATCTGAAACAAATTCCTCGAAGTCGAGAGGCTCTAACTCTCCGCCGACACGGGTCTCGCTGGGGTCCGACTCGCTGGGGAACCGATAGCCGTCCCCGTCTTCGATCAGGAACTCGAAGTCGGAAGCCAACTCTTCGATCCACGTCTCGTCTGCTGCCACAGCTTGCAGATCTTCGTCAGAGA
>CAKZQY010000447.1 GCA_937142015.1 uncultured Halobacteria archaeon | reverse complement strand
GTTCATCACCCTCGACGACACACCTGCGTTCCCGAGAGTAGACGGGCACACCACCCCGCTCGCCATCACTCAAAAACCTTCGTATCGCCACTGGAAACGCT
This sequence comes from uncultured Halobacteria archaeon, assembly GCA_937142015.1. GTDB lineage: Archaea > Halobacteriota > Halobacteria > Halobacteriales > Haloferacaceae > JAHENP01. The sequence goes on along the minus strand of CAKZQY010000447.1, from coordinate 10,270 downwards.
ATCAAAACTATTAAATCAGAGCCAGCACAACCGATAACTGCGACGTGCCGGGCTCGCCGCTTCGGCAGAACAGGAAGAAGCGGCGAAGGTGCAACCACACCTCCGCCCGGGCGTCGTAACCAGCACGACAACCCATGACCGACTCAGACACACCGTCACAAGAGCGTGACGGACGGCCAGCCGCACAGCAGTCAGACAGCGACGCAGTCGACACCGCCACCCCGAGCGACACCGACGAGGACCCGCGAGTCGCCGCAGCGATGGACGAGGCAGACGACGCGCTCACGAGAGCCGCCGAGTCCCACGACGACTACCGCGAGGCGATCACGGACGCCGTCGCGGCACTGGACGAGGTCGACCGGCTCCACGGGCGCGACGTGCCCGGCGAGACGGCCGACGCCCACGACACGGCCGACACTCCCGACGCCCACGACACGACCGACACCCCCGACACCCTCGGCACCCCCAACACAGTCTCCGAGGCGGACCTCGACACCACCGCAGCCCCCGAGCACACCGACGGAACGGGACACCTCGAACTGTACCACGCCGGGCAGGTGCTCGTTCGTGCCGCGCGGACGCTGAAGCGCTCTCGGGCGTTCCCGCGGTCTCGCGCTGCAGGCCTCGTTCAGATGAGCGCCAGAGCGTCGATCCACCTCTGTCACGAGGACGTGCCAGCCGACGCGCTCGCGGACGTCGCCACAGAGACAATCGAGGGTGTCGGCGATCTCGCGGATCTCGCCCGCGACAGCGACGCGACCGACGAGCAAGTCGCCGAGGCAGCGACAGAACTGTTCGAGATCCTCTCGAAGATCGAGGAGGTGAGAGCCGCCAGCGACGTGCGCGGTGAGCGCGACGAATAGACGACAGCGAGCACGTCTGGACGGACCGTGCGCTCACTCGCTGTTTCTTCGTGGTGTGACACAAAATGACGTACCGCACAGCACTGCCGCTACGCAGCACCGCAGTCACACCGCACCACCGTTCCACCACACCGCGACCGCACTACTGCCACACCACACCGCGACCGCACAGTATCGCCGTCACACCACACCGCGACCACACAACGCCGCCGTCGCACCACACCGCACCGTGACACACAGGTAGTCAATACTAACGAAAAAGCCAAGTTGCAGCGAGACAGAGATGCACAGGCACAGCGCGCGGAGTCGTCACTCTCCGGCGTCGGTGCGGAAGAGTGGCAGGAGTGAAGGCGCACTCCCACCGCCGCGACGCTGTGCGCCATACACACAGCAATGAGTCCCTCTACGTCCAACTCCGATAAATCCCGCGACGGCGCGGAGGCGAGCAGTCACGACGCCATCACGGTGTACGCTGGCGAGTTCGAGATCGTCCACCAGACGCTCGGCACGTCTGGCCCGGAGTCGAGTGGTGCCACAGACGATCCAGCGGCGACTGCGGACGAACGCGGGACGTTCCTGCTCCTCGACGGCGCGGACGGACTGGCAGTCCACGAGGCGGGACGGGTTCGTCCGCTTCTCGTCGTCGAGACTGAGAGTGTACGGGTACGACCCGGCGGCGATCCGTTCCTCCGCGCCACGACCGAGACCGAGCGTGTCGTGATCGAGCGCGTCGGCCCGGTGGTGACACGAGAGCTCACCCCGCCAGTCGCGGCGACGGTCTCGGACGAGCGTGCCGCGGCACTGCTCCGGGCGAACGCGACCAGCACCGCCGCGGCGGCCGAGTCACTGGCGACAGCAGTCGAGACGGACACCGTGGAGCACGACGTGGTCGCTGGTGTCCGTACCGACGCTGGTGAGTTGCTGCGACTCGCGGCAGAGGTGGGTGCCACGCGGCTGGTGACGACGGACTCGGAGCAGCAGGGCGAGGAGTGAGGTTTACTTATCCGTTATAGACGCCTCAATCTCGTCTCTGAGTTCCGACCGTAGTCGATACACGGAGGCACCAGCAACAGCTAAAACGAGTGTAAGAAGAGCATAAATCACAATAATAACTCCCTGTGTCAGCTCAATCGACAACACTGTCGGAGGGACAGGTCTAGGCCAGATCTCGAAACTGATAAACACCACCTGAACGAGATACGCTAGTAAAGCGAGTATAGTTCTAAGAACAGACGGTACTCGTAGCAATCGCTGTTTTCTCTTGTTTTCTCTGCCGGCCAGACCGCCACGCTTCAGTTCGTATCTGAACGACGAGCCTCTCGGAGACACGTCACGCTCGATTTCAGCGATATGACGTGCTGTGTTCATTGTCCAAGAGTGAGAATCTACGGTACTAATCAATAGATAGGCGAATACCACTGGAACCAGCGCAATCACGGCTGGTTGGTCGAAGTTGATAGCGTACCCGATGATGAGCACCATTGCGGCGACGCCACGCGTATTCCGTCTGCTCTTGTCGCGCATTCTGCTCACAATCTCGTCTCTGAGTGCATCGTGCGCGTGGAGCTTCGCTTCCATTGTCATCTGCTCACAAACAGTTCTCGACTCATTTCTGCTCTCGGACAAACTCGTTTGTTTGTCTCGTGGCTGGGTTGTACGGTTCCGCCGCAGTTGTCGCCCTCGACGCTCTGCGTCCTCTCGACGTTCTTCGTACTCTCTCGCAAGCGCTTCCCATCTCGACAGCACTGTGTTTATATAGTAAAACGCAATACAAAAGCCTTCGGTGGTCAGACGATAAGTCGTCGTCTGCAGTGTACGCCCCACCGCGGGGTTCGGTTCGTACAACGACCAGTGCGCGTTCGTCGTTTCAGAACACCACGGGGAGACGGAACTCGCCGACACGAATTCGACGCGAACTCCCACGACCACCCGGTGTCACTCGTCGTCCGTTTCGACCCGGTCGCGCGCCTCGTCCGCGCTCGTCGTCTGCCCCTCACGGACCTCGGTCTGCGCTTCGAGGAGCGCAGCGAGCTCGTCCCGGTCGAACGTCAGGCACTCGACCGCGTCTCGGAGCGCGTAGTGGATGAACTCGCTTCGATTGAACCCGCGTCCTTGCCACGTATCGTCGAGTTCGAGCGACGAGACAGTCGTCGACCGCCCACGAACGACACAGTTCAAGTAGTCGGGCCGCGACAGCCCGGATATGGCCGATCACCACGATCACGACCACTACAAGGAGTTCGACGACGAACGCGTGACCTCCCCGATGCAGGCGTTCACGGGGAGCGAGGTGGGGACGGGCGCGGTCGTCGCGCTCGTCGGACTGCTCGTCACGTTCGGGATTCCGCTGTTGTTGGTCGCTTGACTCCACACAGTTTTTGCCAGCGCCCGCCGACCGTCGTGGTATGACAGGGCGGTACTACGAGGAGTTCACAGTCGGGGAGACGATCGAGCACGACAAGCGTCGGACGATCAGCGAGCGGGACAACCAGGTGTTCTGTGACACGACGATGAACCAGCAGCCGCTCCACCTCGACGCCGACTTCGCCGCCGACACGCAGTTCGGCGAGCGGCTGGTCAACGGCCTCCTGACGATGAGTCTCGCGGTCGGGCTGTCGATTCCGGAGACGACAGACGGCACCATCGTCGCCAATCTCTCCTACGACGACGTGACACACCCGAACCCGGTGTTCCACGGCGACACGATCTACGCCCGCTCGACCGTGACGGAGAAACGCGAGACCAGCGACGGCGAGCGTGGCGTGGTGACGATGCGTGTGGAGGCGTTCAAAGTCGACGACCACGACCCCGACGCCGACGATGAGAAGGAGAACGACCCCGACGCCGACGATGAGAAGGAGAACGACCCCGACGCCGACGACGAGAAGGAGAACGACCCCGACGCCGACGACGAGAAGGAGAATGACCACGATTCCGACGACGACGATGTGAACGACCGCGGAGACACGCTCGTCTGCACGTTCGAGCGCACCGTGCTCTCGCTGAAGCGCGACCACGTGGAGTCCCCGTGACGACCGACGACTCCTCCACAGCGGGGGGTGGCGACGCGCCCGCCAGCGGGCGACTCGCCACGCTCACGACACGCTTCACCGCCACTACGGCGACGCTCGTCGAGCGCGCAGACACGACGCTGCCGGACGGGCCGACCATCGCACGTTGGGGCCTCGCCGCGATGTTGACCGCCGCTGGCGCGCACAAACTGCTCCAACCGGCGGAGTGGGCAGTGTACGTCACGGATTGGCTCGCGCCGTGGCTCGTCGTCTCACCCGTGGCGTTCATGCTGATCAACGGCTGGCTGGAGGTGGGATTCGCGGTGTTGCTGTTCACGGACCGGTACACCGCGTTCGCGGCGACTGTCGCCGCAGTGTCGCTCGCGGCGACCACCGCATACCTGATCGTGGTGTGGGTGGCGAGCGGTCGGTTCGGCGACGTGATCGCGCGCGACATCGGACTGCTGGCGCTCGCGCTCGTGGTGTTCGTCGACGCCGTGCGCACAACGGACTGACTGACTGGCTGACCACACTCACCCCTCCAACAGCGACAGTGCCTGCTCCGGGTCGCCGTCCATCCGGCGGAGGAGGTCGCGGGCCTCGTCTCGTACTTCGTCGGCGTCGACGAGCACCATCCCCTCGCCGGGCTGGCCGTACACCACGCTGGCTCCCGCGGGAGCGACGATCACGGCCGGCACGGCCGCGAGGTCCTCCTCGCCCTCGACGTGGAGCACGGTCGACTCCGCGGCGGCGACGGCGTCACGGAGCGCAGCCAACAGCTCGCGTGTCAGCGTCGCGGCCGGGTTCTGCACACGGACGCGGCTCTCCTCGTCGGACAGCGCCGCCGCGGTCGACTCACTCACCGCCTCCCGTTCCGTCTTCCCGTCGACTAACGCGACGTGTGGGACGTGGCCAGCACGACGGAGGTGAGCGGTCACGACATCCCCGACGGCGAGAATCGGACTGCCGGCGTCCGCGAGGAGCGCGTCCGTCTCCGTGTAGACCTTCCCGAGCGGCTGTTTGAACGCGTCCCGCAGCGCTGGCTGGAGTTCGAGCAGTACCGTCGCCGTGGCGCTCTCCGCGGTCGTCGATCCGTCCTCGGCCATCACCGCACCTTCAGCGCGTAGCTCCCCGGCTCGGAGACGTTCATCTCCTCGCCGATCTCCGACTCGGCCGGGTGATTGACGATCACGTAGCCCGCCCAGTCCTCCGTGAGCGAGGAGGAGCCACAGTTGTCACACGTCTGGCTGTCGGGGTCGTTGACGTAGTGACACTCCCGACAGGCGAGTCGATCCTCCGCCATCAGGCGTCACCTGCCGCCGTCTCCTCGTTCTCGCGGGCTCGTCGCTCGGACTCCAGCCAGCCGTGTTTGCCGAGGCCGGGCTGTTTCGCAGTCAGTCCGATCTTCGAGTCCCGCGGGTTGCGCTCGTCGATACTCTTCGTGACGATCCGGACGCGCACGTCGTCACCGACGCCCAGCGTCCGGTTCGACTCCGTCGACGCCAGCTGTTGGTTCTCGGCGTCGTACGCGAGGTACTCGTCGGAGATCTGCGAGACGTGGAGCAGTCCGTCCACCGGCCCGATTCCGACGAACGCGCCGAACTCCACGACCTCTACGACGCTCCCGTCGACGACCTCCTGCATCTCCGGGTCGAACGTCAGCGCGTCGAACTCCGCCTCGTAGTACACCCCCGGCCGGTTCGGGAGCACCGACCCCTGGCCGATGTCGTGGACCTCGACGACGCTGACGACGCTGCCGGCGTCCTCGTCGAGTCGTCCCTCTAACTTGTCCTGCAGTAGCTCCTTCACCCGCTGTGGCGTCACGTCCGCCAGGTGTTCCGGCGGCACCTCCACCGTGTCCTTGAGTCGTACCCGTTTGTACATTGTCGTGTGCTGTCTGTGGGCGCGTGGCCCGCTCGTCGGCCGCCCGTGGACCTCCCGGCCCAGTCGTTCGCGCGCGATCCGTCACGGCTCTGTTTCAGCCAGTGTGTTCGCCCCCCTTATACCGATTACGTGAACGTCTCGTGGGAGTCGTCCCTGCAGTTCCCTGTCGTTCGTCACGACGTGGGTGACTCCAGTGTCGTCGACCGTCTCCCAGTCGACACGATCACCGTCCACCGAAGGCGTCGAGTCGTCGCCACCACCCTCGGCGAGTTCCACGACTGCGTCGTCCGCGTAGCCCGCCTCGGTCTCGACGACGCGACACCGGTCGACCAGATCGCGGCCGACGGACGCCGCGCGACCCTCCGTGCCGCCGCCCGCGGAGAGCGTCTCCAGTTCCGCGACGACGGCGCGCGGGACGATCAGGTCCGCCTCGCCGACGAGCCTGTCGAGTTCCTCGAACACGCGCACGTCGCACTCGACCGGCATCATCAGCGCGTTCGTGTCGAGAACGACGGTCGTCATCCGTGGTCAGTCGTCTGCGCCGTCACCCGGTGAGCGTGCCGACACCGATCAGCCGCCAGCGTGCCCCCATCCGGCGGTTGATGGCGATCTTCGCACCCTCCTCGGCGCACACCGGCCGCTTCAGCTGGACCTCACACTCGCCGCTGCGGGCGCTCGTGACGGAGCCGACGGTCGTGCTCGTCCCGACGGTGAGCATCAACGGCTCTCCGGTGGAGATCTCGTCGACTGCTCCCTCGCCGACGACACGGTCCAACAGCTCGACGTCCATCTCGAAGCTGTCGATCGTCGGTGGCAGTGTACCGGGTTCGCCGGCGACCTGTCCGGCCAGCGCGTCACCCTTCGTCAGCGACGGATCGAGTCCCGTCCCGACGCCGAGGAGACCACCGGGACCGACCTCCTCGACCGGCTGGTTGCCGGCCTGGAGCGAACGGACCGTGGTGTGGATCGGCTCGTACGTCGACCGACCGCCCTCCTCCACCTCGCGGCCGGGGCGGAGTTCGAGCTCGTCGCCCGCTTCCAAGGTCCCCTGTGCGAGCGAGCCGCCGACGACGCCGCCGACGAGATCCTCGTGTGTCGTGCCGGGCCGGTTGATGTCGAAGGACCGCGCGACGAGCATCCGTGGGGAGAGCGTCTCGTCACGCTCCGGCGTCGGAATCTCTTCTTCGACCGTCTGGATCAGCAGATCCGTGTTGATCTCCTGTTGGGCGCTGATCGGGACGACCGGCGCGTCCTCGGCGATCGTGCCGGCGACGAACTCCTCGATCTGCCGGTAGTTCTCGCGGGCGCGCTCGGCGTCCACCAGATCGATCTTGTTCTGCGCGACGACGACGTTGTCGATCCCGATGATGTCCAGCGCCATCAGGTGCTCTTCCGTCTGCGCCTGCGGCACGTCCTCCGTGGCGCTGACGACGAGCACCGCGCCGTCCATGATCGACGCGCCAGACAGCATCGTCGCCATCAGCGTCTCGTGGCCCGGCGCGTCGACGAAGGAGACGGTCCGGAGTCGCTCCGTCTCTTCGCCGTGCTCGCCGCACTCCTCGTCGACCGTGTAACAGGTCGGGTCCGAACACGCGGGACACCGCCTGAACGTCGCGTCCGCGTACCCGAGTCTGATCGAGATCCCGCGTTTCATCTCCTCGCTGTGCTGGTCGGTCCACGACCCCGACAACGCCTGCACCAGCGTCGTCTTTCCGTGGTCTACGTGGCCGACGAGTCCGATGTTCACCTCCGGTTGTGTGTTGTCCGTCACCATGAGCCTCCAGAGAGAGTCTTACCAGAACGTCGCTCTGTGCGAGTGATAAAACTGCTGTTCTGGCGGCGATCCGGTGAGATCCGAGACAGCCCTCTGCAGCGCGCCCCGTGCGTAGGCGTCCGAGTACGGGTACCCCTCGGTGACGCCAACCAGCGTGCTCCGTAAATATTAAAATATCAGTTATAAATACATGTTTTTATAATATACAAAAATGCGGCAGAACCGTTATTATCCCTGAGGGTGTAGCAATTGTATGGCAGACTACGTTGCCGTAGACACTGCGACGCCGCCCGGTGGTGATCAGTTCTTTACTGTCGGTGCGGTGATTGAGATTGACGATCTGGAAGCATTTCGAGAGTCGTATTTCGATACTATCTCTAATTTTGTCGACTCTAATGGCCTAGAGACTCCGTTCAAAGTGATCAAGTCGCGCACTGCGGTCGAACGGTTACCGAGCTATCAGATTCGAGATAGGGTGGACAAGTTAGTCGACGGGCTCGTCGCTAATCCAGGAATTAGTCGTATGAACGTCGCCATTGGATGGTACGGGACGGATGTCGAGCTCGAATTCAAAGGTGATTCAGAGAACCCAATAAACGGAAATACATTTGCATCCAATTATCTATCTCAGTATTTCAATATTGTTGCTCTTTGGCGGTATCACCAGTCTCACGACTTCGAACGCGCAGAGACAGCTTTGATCGACAACGTGCAGGGACACGTCACGAAGGCGTGGAAGTACTGTGGGAAGACGTTCGACATGAGCTTGGTCCCGAATGGAGATCTGATTTACCCCTCAATATCGACGGCTGACATCATCGCGTACAACCTAGCAACGTTTTTGAGTGGCCACGAGGAAGACAAGTTCACTAATTTCCCGAATCTCGCAGAAGATTTCTTAATAAAGCGTCGTGATTCTAGTGTCAGTCCGTACGTGAAGGCAGAGGTAGTTAATGAGCGGTACACTGACCACATCGTACCTACCCTCCCGTATACAATTCAGGACCAGCTTCATTATCCACATCCAGTTCTGTTCGTGTACGACGAAATCCTGACTGAAGAGCACAAAGGTGCGTTAGATAAGACAGATTTCCACGCTCTCGCACGGAAGTGGGCGTACAAAAAAGAAGGATGTGTGGTGAACCTCAAGCCTGACAGACTTCCGAGCATCGCACAGAGTAAAGACAAAATCGTCTACACCCGCGGCTCAGACGAGTCTCTACCTGATCTCCTACAGGGTCTCCACCCGACCAAGCACATCGAAGTGATCGACAGCAGAGAGATGATCCGGCGACTATCGAGTTAATTCCCGAAGGAGTGTCACCACGCCCCTGTGGGGCGCAGTTCACGCCTCTATGTATGCGTAGCAAGGATATACGTGTTGTGTATTCTTACGCGGGGAATATGTCGTTTCGTATATATGACTCGTCCAGACGACGAACGGACGCGCTTATGCCGCTGACCGACGAAACCAGCGGTAGGAACAACAGCCTATGATTTTCGAAGATCTCCCCACGACCCCGACGGAAGACGAACTCGTCGACAAGGCGTTCTCTCGTGCTGCTCGCGCCGGCCGCGCCAAGGACGGCCGCGAGGCACAGGAGTCGATGTTGCGGACGGCCGGCAACGTGCTCTCGGACAACCTCCAGAACGTCACGACTGCGTGGCCGGACTTCGCCTACGAGGTGTCGCCGTTCTACTACGAGCTCGCAGACGCGCTGGTCGACGTGGACGCCGTCCGGCAGTCGCTCAACGAGGTCGGCTGGGCCGGCAACCAGATCGAGGAACTGCGCGACGAGTACACCGCGAAGCTCCGGAAGACGGACACGGAGACCGCGCGGAAACACCGCAAACAGGCGTTCGCGCGCTTCGCCGACATCGTCGCGGAGGTGAGCGACGATCTCGACCGCCTCGGGACGGCCCGCGACGACCTGCGCGACCTGCCGGACATCGATCCCGAGGAACCGGTGATCGTGGTCGCTGGCTACCCCAACGTGGGGAAGTCTGCGTTCGTCAACGCCGTCACGCGCGCCACCAACGAGACTGCGAGCTACCCGTTCACGACGACCGGCATTCAGGTTGGCCACTTCGACCGCGACCGTGTCCGCTACCAGCTGATCGACACGCCGGGACTGCTCGACCGCCCCGCGGAGGAACGCAACGAGATCGAACAACAGGCTGTCTCGGCACTCGCCCACGCCGCCGACGCTGTGCTGTTCCTCGTCGACGCCTCTGGTGACTGTGGCTACCCGCTCGACGTGCAACTCGCCCTCCGTGATGCCGTCGACGCGACGTTCGATGTCCCCGTTCTGACTGTGTGTAACAAGAGCGATAAGTCGACTGACGTGACGGCTGAAGCGTTCATGAGCGTGACCGAAGACGAGCACGTGGACGACGTGCTTGAGCGCGCTGCTGTCGCTGTCGGGTACGAACCCGATCTGCCGTCGCGGGACACGTAAATCAAAAATTTGATTCTGTAGTGCAGAATCGGTTATTATTTATCCAATCAGAACAACCGACTTGCTGCTACATGCAGTACTTCGGCGACACCTCTGGCGGCCTACGAAGTTTACTGAACAGGAACTGTGAGGTGTACGTGGCTGTGTTGTAGGTGGAAGCATACATGACTGTAGACGGTGTCCAAAACGGGCAGTCGATCGGGTGGACGATACTCCCGAGGCGAAGTGGAATGATATACTTGACAAGCAGAAGCGTCGAATGATGGAATGATTTTATAT
>CAKZQY010000446.1 GCA_937142015.1 uncultured Halobacteria archaeon | reverse complement strand
CCATTGTCGACTCTACTACGCCTATTGGTAAATAGCTTGCTTAATCACTATCAGTGACTCGACCCCACTGTCACGCATCGTGAGTACCTTGGGCGGTCACCAGAAAAGTGATTGGTCTCTCGGAATTCTGAGGGCCGTGACGGCTCTACGAGACGATCGCCTCACACACTCTCACACGCTGCTGTCCGCACCAGACTGACCGCTGTGACTCCGTGAGCGCGTGGGTATTTATACTACCGGACGCGTCCGGGAGTGTTTTGACGGATGTTCGACTCGTAGTCGGGTATATGAGTACGATCTCCGCTGACGCCGACGTATCCGACGACAACGGCGCACCTGACGACGACACCGTACCCAACGACAACGGCGTATCCACCAACGCCGACGTACCCAATAACCCCGACGCGCCCAACGACACCGACGTGTCCCACGACGGCACGACCGACGCAGACGAACCACAGGTCGTCACGCTCGACACAGACGGTTCCAGACAGGTCGCGTACGCGGAGTACGGGACAGCGACGGGCGACCCGGTCGTCTTCCTCCACGGCACTCCGGGTTCCCGCCGACTCGGGGCGTTGTTCGAGACGGCTGCTCGCCGCGCGGACGTGCGACTGCTCGCCCCCGACCGCCCGGGCTACGGGCTGTCGTCGCCGCGTCCCGACCGCACTGTGCGTGACACTGCCGCGGTCGTCGAGACGGTGCTGGAGGACGGCGGAGTGGACACTGCCGACCTCCTCGCGTTCTCGGGCGGAAGTCCGTACGCGCTCACAGCGGCGGCGCAGTTCCCCGATCGCGTCGGAACAGTCGACGTCGTCGCCGGTGCAGTGCCGCCGTCACTGCGGACGACGACCCCGTTCGTCCAGCGACTACTCGGCCGTCTCGCGCGGACCGCGCCGTGGCTCCTCCGCAGACTCGTCGGCGGACAGGCGTGGCTCGCGGACCGCTCGCCGGAGGCTGTCGTCGCACAGTACACCGACACTGTCGACGACGAGTTCACACCCGACGCAGGACCGTCGGTGTTCGGACTCCGGGCTGTCGACGAGAGCGACGGTGAGAGTCACACGAGAACGGCGAAGAGAACCGAAGTCGAATCTCGCCCGGGACCGCCGGAGACCGCCGGAGTCGAACGTGCGACAGGGTCCGTCCGAGTCAGTCGCGTGACGGACGCGACACCGACGGTCGCGGCCGACTTCCGCGAGGCGGTCGCAACGTCGCGGCAGGGCGTTGTCACGGAGTTCCGGCACGCTGTCACGGGGTGGGACGTCTCACTCGCGGCTGTCGACGCGCCGGTCACGCTGTGGCACGGCGACCGCGACGGGAACGTCCCGATCGACGGCCCGCGGCAACTCGCTGCGCGACTGCCGAACGCACGGCTCCGAGTCGTCGAGGGGGCAGACCACCTCCGGACGCTGTTGGCCGCTGTGCCTGCCGTCGTTCCGACCTCCACAGCGTAGCTGTTCGAGTCGACGTGGTTCCGACGTTCGTGTTTGCACACGTTCGTGGTTGTGATCCTTCGATCCTAGTCGTTCCTCACGCGGTCGGCAGAACGACAAGACTCAAGCCTCGACCTCTGGAAACGTAGTCGAGACGGGCGTGAGCCCGCGAGCAACGATGGCAGGTGGCGACCACCGAACAAACGAGGACGAGCGACCCGACAGCGTCGAGCGGCCCGACAGCGTTGAGCGACCCGACAGCGTCGAGCGACCCGACAGCGTCGAGCGGCCCGACAGCATCGAGCGGCCCGACAGCGTCGAGCGGCTCGACGGCGTCAGTCGAAGCGACAATCCACGCGCCGACCGTCGCGGACGACGACCACCGACAGTTCCACGGCGGCTGGCGACAGCCGCGGCCGAGACCGACAGCCTCCCAACGTCGGTGCGCGCAGTGTTGGGGTACTACGCAGACACGGGGGAGTTGGCGCTCGGCTCGTTGGAGCTCAAGCGGTACGTGGACCGCTACGTGGAGTCGGTGATCGAGGCGGCGTTCGACCCGGTGGAGGCGGCGCTCGCGGAGGCGTTCGACGTGTCACGGTCGCAGGTGGAGTTCTCCTACGACACGAAGCTCACGCTGCCGGCGGAGCTCACCCTCAGCCACCTGTTCGGGCGGATTCGTGCCGAGACGACGCCGCGTCTGAACCCGATCACGGGTGAGCTCGACGCTGGACTGCTCGGGCGGCTCCGCGCGCTCGGCCGTGACTCCCCCTCGCGGGCGAGTCTCGCGGACGCACGCGAGCGGCTGGGGCTGGTCAGAGACGTGACGGAGCTGGTGGTCGTGGCGCTGATCGACGGGGACGTGCGGGACGCGATCAACGACGAGGAGTACGAGGACTTCGAGGTCGGCTTCTCGGTCGACGAGAGTGACCGCGCCAGAGTTGCAGAGATCACCCAGCAGACGCTGGAGGGACGCGTGCGTGACCTGTTCGCTCGGTTCCCCGACGCCGTCGAGGACCGTTACGAGGAGGCGGTCGAGCGGTCGGAGGCCCACCAGGACCGCGACCCGTACTTCCGGGAGCTGATGGAGCGGGCAGCCGAGGGAGACGAAGAGGCGCTGGCCGCTGTCGAGTCGGAGTACAAACACGCGGCGTTCGCAGACCCGCCGGCGCTGTTCGACGAAGCGGAACGACAGCTCCCGTATCTCGTCACACAGTACGGACGAGTGGGTGTGATCTACCACGGGATGATCGAGATGTACCGCGCTGCGGGGGTGGAGATCGAACCCGCGTTCGAGCGATCGATCGTGTTCGCCATCGTCGGCGCACAGATCTGGCTCGACGACGTCGACGACTACCGAGCCGACACTGCGGAGTGACAGCTCACCCCCGTCACCGCGGAGTACCTGCTCGCCGACTCCGAGGCGGCGGCGCGAGCCGCGGTTGTCGACGTGACGGAACAGTACCTCGGGGCCGCCAAGGAGTACGCCGCGGCGACGAACTCCGGGCTCGCCGGAATCGGAGCGGACTACATCCGGCGGTCTGGCTCGACTGACCCGCTCCCCGGCGGAGAGTGACTCTCGCGCTCTCGCCGGCCTGTCGTGTGTTCGACGTGCAAGAGACCGCACTACTTAGGTGGGTTGCAGTCGATATTGTACAATATGGAACAGAACGTCGGTAACACGGACGGACTCGTTCGCATCGTCGTCGGAGCAGTCGCGGGACTCGTCTCGCTGGGAATCGTGAGCGGCACAGTCGGCCTCCCGGCGATCCTCTCGCCGGTACTGGGACTCGTGGCAGTGATCCTGCTCGTCACGGGGGCGACGAACACCTGCCCGCTGTACAGCGTGCTCGGACTGAACACGCTGCGTCGCGCACGGTCGCGGTGAACGACCCGGAGTCACACGACTTCGACGACGCCGAGCATTCCAGCAGCGCGGTGTGGCGCACAGTAGTACTTCACGACGCCAGCCTCGGAGAACGTGCGTTCGAACGTCTGGCCTTCGGCGACGTAGTACTCGCTCTCGAAGGCACCGGATTCGGCGGCGACGTTGTGTCGACCGCCGCGACCGGTCCAGCGCCAGACGACAGTGGTTCCGGTCGACACCTCCACCGCGGCCGGCACGAACGCCAGTCCGTCGCCGCCGCCGACGGCGACCTCGACCGTCGACTGTCCGGTTCTGTCGACAACCTCCTCGAACTCGTTCGCGCTCCCGAGGTAGCCGTCGTACGCTCCCCCACTCGTCGACTCCAGACAGCCAGCCAGACTCACGACAGCGGTGAGTCCGACGCCGCCGGCTCCGACGCTCCCGAGGAACTGGCGTCGCGTCTCGGCACGGGCTCTCCCCGTCGTCGACTGCTCCGCGTCTGTCATCGGTCGTTCTCCGACCGCGAGCGGTTTCACTCTCGCGTTCTCCGTCGCCGACGGTGTCGTCGTCTCTCGCGTCGTCCCCCGTTCTCTCTGGCAGCATCTGGACAACGGCTCACTCGCTCGGTATCGTTCACCGGTACGGCTACTCGTTCGGTAGCGTGGTTGCGACCACCGTCCCGGTGGCGACCAGCCCAGCCCCGAGGAGGAAGGGGAGCTGTGGGTCGATGCCGTACAGCCACCCGAGCAGCACGGGCGACAGCAGGCCAGCGGCACGCGCGACAGTGCCGTCGACGCCCCAGACGCGTCCCCGCTCCGACTCCGGGAACACGCCGAAGAAGTACGCGAGCACCGCCGGCTCGAAGGCAGTCTGCAGGACGAACAGCGCCAACCCAGCCACGAACGCCACGGTCTCGACCCCGGCGAGTGCGGTCCCCGCGAACGCCGCGAGCATCGCGGCCTCCGTGAGAAAGTTGATCACGTACAGTCGCTTCCGCGAGAGTCGATCCGCGAGCACGCCGCCGACCACCGACAGCGGTGCTGCAAGCAGGTGTGCCGCGCCTTGACCTCCTCCCACGGCTGAAGACCGTGGGATTCCCACGGCACCGCACCGCTCGGTTGGGAGTGTCAGGTTTGCAGTCGTGGTCGACACGACCGGACTGCTGGCGGGGCCAAGCCGCCGTTACTCCTATCCCGACGTGGGATTCAGAGTTACCGTGTGTCGGAACCCACACCCAGCGGCCCGAAGGGGATT
>CAKZQY010000445.1 GCA_937142015.1 uncultured Halobacteria archaeon | reverse complement strand
CTGAAGAACAGCTGTGCGCCCATGAACAGCCCCATCCCCAGCACGATGCCGAGTGTACGAATCCCGTACAGCGTCATCGCGCCGAGGAAGGCTGCGTACAGCGCGGCGAGTAACACGACGACTACGACCATCCGTCCGCGGAGGCCCCAGTCGGTCTGCCAGTCCATACTGGGCGGTAGGTTGGCGACGATATAAACGGTGTCGCTTGGTCTCCGACTCGGCAAGCGTGTGTCGTCGTCGACCGGATCGGTGTACGACTCGTGGTCGACCGGATCGGCGTACGACTCGTGGTCGACCGCATCGGCGTACGACTCGTGATCGACAGCGCGGCGTACAGCCCGTGTGGCGGTGTCAGTCCGGACGGGCCCACGCCAGCGCCTCGGCACGGTCGTCGAACCCATCGACTTCCAGCCCCTCCACGTCGAGCTTCGAGCGAGTGGACATCCGTTTGAGTCGGTCGGCAACGACTGCCCACCGCTCGACACCCCGCTCGGCCGCGAGGTGACCCGACCGCTCCCACACGTCGAAGGTAGCGGCGTCGAACGGGTCTTCGACCTCGACGACTGTGACGATGGCACACACGCGCTCCCGAGAGAGCATCTCTGTGTACGCCTCCCACGCGTCCTCGCCGAAGGCCTCCAACTCCATGTCTGGTCCGAACTCGAACACCAACACCTCTCCCGTGTGCTCCATCTCCCACCCGTCCACCTGATCGAGCTGACTCATACTGTACAGTCTGTCACCTCGTGACAAGAACCTCGGTCGGTCGTCCAGGCTCTCTACAACACCGTTGTGATCGCCGTGTCAGAGACGACGCCGGTGTGCCGACGTGTCGGAGAGTCGTCACGCCTGCGGAGGGCGTACCGAAATCGCTTTCCCGACAGCATCGGAACGTGGGGGCGGTATGACTGTCACAATCGTCGGGTCCCAGCTCGGTGACGAGGGCAAGGGGGCCCTCGTCGACCGCTACGGCGGGGAGGCCGACGTCGTCGTGCGGTATCAGGGTGGCGACAACGCCGGACACACGGTCGTCGAGGACGGCGAGGAGTACGCACTCTCGTTGGTTCCGTCGGGGGCGATCCGCGGGAAGGTCGGTGTTCTCGGGAACGGCTGTGTGGTCAACCCGCGCACGCTGTTCTCGGAGCTGGACGACCTCCGCGAGCGCGGCTTGGAGCCAGACGTACGGGTGGCACGGCGCGCGCACGTCGTCTTCCCGTACCACCGCCGGCTCGACGGCATCGAGGAGGAGGCGAAAGCGGAGTCGGATCAGGAGATCGGCACGACGGGCCGCGGGATCGGTCCCACCTACGAGGACAAGGCTGCGCGCCGCGGCATCCGTGTCGCCGATCTGCTCGATCCAGAGGTGTTGCGGGAGAAGCTGGAGTACACCGTCGAGCGGACGACGGCGGTGATCGAGAACGTGTACGAACTCGACGCGGGCGAGGAGTGTGACGTGGACGCGCTCCACGAGGAGTACGCCGACTACGGCCGCCGCTTCCGCGAGGAGGGGATGACGGTCGCCTGCGGACCGTTCCTCGCCGAGCGCCGCGCGGCGGGCGACAACGTCGTCTTCGAGGGCGCTCAAGGCACCTGTATCGACATCGACCACGGCAACTACCCGTACGTCACCTCCTCGAACCCGACTGCCGGCGGCGCGACTGTCGGTACCGGCCTCGGCCCCACGGTCGTCGGCGACGGGGAAGTCGTCGGTGTGGTGAAGGCGTACCTCTCGCGTGTCGGGTCCGGCCCGATGCCGACGGAACTCGACAGCGACGGTGCAGGCCACACGACCGGTGACGAGCCGGGTCAGGCGACCGGTAACGAGACGGACCAGCCGACCGGCGACGACACTGACGCGGCTATCGCCGCCGAGATCCGCGACCGCGGCGGCGAGTTCGGCACCGTCACCGGCCGTCCTCGCCGGATCGGCTGGCTCGATCTCCCGATTCTCCGTCACGCCGCCCGCGTGAACGGGTTCACCGGAATCGCCGTCAATCACCTCGACGTGTTGGCGGGACTCGACAAGCTGGCTGTCGGCCACGCCTACGAACTCGACGGCGAGCGTGTGGAGACACTACCCGCGACGACCGAGACGTGGGCGCGGTGTGAACCGATCCTGAAGGAGTTCGACCCGTGGCCGGACGTCGACTGGGACGCCGTGGCTGCGGAGGGGTACGACGCCCTGCCCGAGAGTGCGCGTGTGTACTTGGCGTACCTCGAATCCGAACTCGACACCGAGGTGTACACTGTCGGCGTCGGTCCCGACCGCGAGCAGACGATCGAACGTGTCGACCCGTGGAACCGGGTCTGACCGTCACAACGCCGGTCGCCCCATTTTGAATAAAAGCAAT
The DNA here is from genome assembly GCA_937142015.1 of uncultured Halobacteria archaeon. Lineage (GTDB taxonomy): Archaea > Halobacteriota > Halobacteria > Halobacteriales > Haloferacaceae > JAHENP01. The sequence continues at coordinate 4,725 of CAKZQY010000445.1, read as the reverse complement.
AGAGTTTCAACCCCATATAGTTATTTTATTACAAAAGCACAAATCAGTTCGTTGTGATTATAGAGAACATGGGAAAGGTCACGCCTAATGTCGAAGTGAACGACGACAATATGATCGAACAGTTTCGTGCTGCTCACGAGATCAGAACTCGTATTGCGAACAGTTCCGACTCGGAACTGAAAGTGGACCTGTCGGATGCCGAGTGGTTTGTCCCTGCGTTTCTAGCACCGATGTCTGTAGTGTCTCAGCGGGTGCTTCGTCTCTCAAAATAAAGTACGCTCCTATTCGACGTAGCGAAACGCGGGTATGATTACGGCATCCCACCGAGTGTGGTCATGTATGCCAGCACGAACTGGATTCGGCGGGATGCTACGGGAACCTGCTTCGCTGGAAATCTTGGAATTTCGGACTGAACAGCTCGACCGCAGGGTCGAGCAGCGACTCAAGCATCTCTGGGAGCAGCGAACCTGTCCCGACTGCGGTGTCAGAGCTCCGACCGTATCTGGTGCGGTCGCTGCTCGTTCACGTCTACCTACACGCTATACGCGCCCTTCTACGATGTAGAACTCACTCTCTTTTCGCTAAAGTGATTAAAATATATACTTTATTTTATTCTCTGTCGCCAGGCGACAGACCTATCAGATACCGTAGATAGTTGACGATAGTCCGCGAACACTTTTGTCGGTCGCCCGTCTCCACCCCGCCGTGGCATCGACACCGAGGAGGGGGACGCTGTGATAGTCGCGCTGTCGGAGGTGGTGGCGTGGCAGTAGCGCCGGAGGTGGTGGCGTGACAGTAGCGCCGGAGGTGATCGTCGTGTTCGCTATCGTCGTGGCGACGCTCGCGTTGTTCGTCACCGAGCCGATTCCGCCGGACACGGTCGCGCTCGCGGTACTCGTGACGCTGTTGCTCGTCGGACCGGTGACACAGACACTCACGGACCTCGGACTGCTCGCCGGGCCGATCCAGCTCGTCACTGTCGAGCAGGGGTTGTCCGGGTTCGCCAACGCGGCGACACTCACCGTGCTAGCGATGTTCGTGTTGAGCGAGGGCGTCCGACGGACGGGCCTCGTCCGGCGGCTCGGCGACTGGGTGCGACAGGTGACCGGCGACGACGAGTCGCGGCAGTTAGCTGCGACGATCGGACTCGTCGGACCCACCTCCGGGTTCGTCAACAACACGGCCGCGGTTGCGATTCTGCTGCCGATGGTGACGGAGTTGGCCGAACAGGGTCGCACGTCCCCGTCGAAGCTCCTCCTGCCGCTGTCGTACGCCTCGATGGTCGGGGGGACGCTCACGCTGATCGGCACCTCGACGAATGTGCTGGCGTCTGATCTGTACGCCCGACTCGCGCCCGCGGCCGTCGCCCGTCAGTTCGAGATGTTCGAGTTCACCGGGCTCGGGATCGTGTTGTTCGTGATCGCCACGGCGTACCTCCTCACTGTCGGCCGGTGGCTCACGCCCGAACGGATCGAACCGCGCGGAGAGCTGACCGACGAGTACGAGATTACGGAGTACCTCACCGAGGTGGTCGTCCGCGAGAACTCCCCGCTCGTCGGCCAGCGTGTCGAGGACGCGCTCCGCACGACGCCGTACGATCTCGACGTGGTGCAGCTGATCCGAGACGATCGCGCGTTCCTCGAACCACTCGGTGCCAAGGAGATCCGGGCGGGCGACGTGTTCGCGCTGCGGACAGACCGCGACACGCTGCTCGAACTCACCGACGTCGAGGGCGTGGAGCTGGTCCCGGACGCGACTGTCGACGACGCGGAGCTGGAGACGCCCGAGAGCGGACAGAATCTCGTGGAGATCGTCGTCGCGCCCGGGACGGATCTGATCGGGGAGTCGCTGGCGTCGCTGTCGTTCCGGCAGACGTACGACGCGACGGTGCTGGCGATTCGCCACGACGGCGAACTCGTCCGCGAGCGGCTGGACGCGCTGTCGCTCCAGCCCGGCGACACACTGCTGGTGGAGGCGTCTGTCGACGCCATCGGACGGCTCGACGACAGCAGGGAGTTCATCGTCGCCGGCGAAGCCAGCACGGAGACGGAGCGCTCGGAGAAGACGGTGACCGCGGTGGCTATCGTCGCGGGTGTCGTCGGACTCGCCGCGGTGAACGTCGCGCCAATCGTCGTCACGGCGCTGGCCGGCTCGCTGGCGATGGTGCTCACCGGCTGTCTCGACCCGCCGGAGGTGTACGAGGCGATCCACTGGGACGTGATCTTCCTGCTCGCGGGCGTGATCCCGCTGGGTATCGCGCTGCAGACCTCCGGCGCTGCCGTGCTGTTGGCCGAGCTGGTGGCCGACGCCGCGACCGTGCTCCCGCCGCTGGCGATTCTCGCGGTGTTCTACGCCGTGACTGCCGCGCTGACGAACGTCGTCAGCAACAACGCCAGCGTCGTGTTGATGATCCCGGTGGCGATCCAGACGGCCGTCGCGCTCGACACCGACCCGCTCGCGTTCGCCATGGCTGTCACCTTCGCAGCCAGCACGGCGTTCGTCACGCCCGTCGGCTACCAGACGAACCTGTTCGTCTACGGACCGGGCGGGTACAAGTTCTCCGACTACGTGCGTGTCGGTGGCCCGCTGCAGCTCCTGTTCGCTCTCGTGACGCCGCTGGGCGTCCAGTTCTTCTTCGGCTGACTCACAGGGGGTCGACAGCATTCCGACGCGGCGACATCGCTGGCAGAAACGCCCCACGAGGAAAGGCTTACAGCGACGCCTCGCCACCGGGGCGGTGTGAAGGTACTCGTCACGGACCCAGTCGACGACGCCGGCCTCGACCTGCTGCGCGACGGCGGGCACACGGTCGAGACGGGGTACGATCTGGAGGGGGAGGCGTTGTTGGACGCAGTTGCGGACGCGAACGCGATGATCGTCCGGTCTGGAACGGACGTGACCGAGGCCGTCTTCGAGGCGGCCGAGGAGCTGGTGATCGTCGGTCGCGCCGGGATCGGTGTCGACAACATCGACGTGGACGCGGCGACGCGACACGGTGTGATCGTCGCCAACGCGCCGGAGGGGAACGTCCGTGCCGCGGCAGAGCACACGGTGGCGATGGCGTTCGCGGCGGCACGGTCGATCCCGCAGGCGCACGTCCGGCTCACGGACGGGGAGTGGGCCAAGTCGGAGTACCTCGGCACGGAGCTCAACGGCTCGACGCTCGGGATCGTCGGCCTCGGTCGCGTCGGGCAGGAGGTCGCCAAGCGGCTCGACGGACTCGGGATGGAGCTCGTCGTCTACGACCCGTACATCAACGAGGAGCGGGCGGCGCAGTTCGGCGCGGAGCTCGTCTCGGATCTCGACGACTGTCTGGCACGGGCGGACGTGGTGACGATCCACACGCCGCTGTTGCCGGAGACGGAGGGGATGATCGGAGCCGCGGAGTTGGAGACGCTGGGTGACGCGTTCCTCGTCAACTGCGCTCGCGGCGGGATCGTCGACGAGGACGCGCTCGCGGCGGCGGTCGCGGACGGCACGCTCCGCGGGGCGGCGGTCGACGTGTTCGCCGACGAGCCGGTGTCGCCGGACTCGCCGCTGTTGGACGTAGACGACATCGTGGTCACGCCACACCTCGGAGCCAGCACGCGCGCGGCACAGGAGAACGTCGCCGTCGACACCGCCGAGCAGGTGTTGGCGGCGTTCCGCGACGAGCCGGTTGCGAACGCGTTGAACGCGCCGTCGCTGGACGAGGCGGCGTTCCCCGCAGTGAAGCCGTACCTCGATCTGGCGGACACGGCCGGCCGGATCGCGGTGCAGCTGCTCGACGACCGGATCGGCGAGGTGGAGGTCCACTACCAAGGCGAGATCGCCACCGAGGACGTGGAGTTGGTGACAGCCTCGGCACTGCGTGGTGTGTTCGGCTCTCTGGAGTACGAGGTGAACGCGGTCAACGCCCCGCGGATCGCGGAGGACCGCGGCGTCGAGGTGACGGAGAGCAAGACCCGCCAGTCGGCGGACTTCCGGAGTCTGGTCACCGTGACAGTTCGGGACGGCGACGACGAACTGTCCGTCTGTGGAACGCTGTTCGCCGACGACGACCCGCGTGTCGTGCGGATCGACGGCTACCGCGTCGACGCGCGACCGTACGGCGAGGCGCTCGTCGTCCGCAACCAGGACAAGCCGGGCGTGATCGGCTTCATCGGCAGCGTGCTCGGCGACGCGGAGGTGAACATCGCGGGAATGTACAACGCCCGCGAGACGCGCGGCGGCGAGGCGCTGACCGTGTACAATCTCGACGATCCGGTGACCGACGACGTGCTCGCGGAGCTGTCAGAGGACGACCGAATCGTCGAGGCGACGCGTATCAGCCTCGATCAGGACGACACCGAGTCGCGGCGACCCTGAGGCTGTCCGAGACGAGCGATTGCTAGACTGACGGGAGACGCGTCCGAATCCGAACTCACGTAGGGTCGCGCCAGCGGACTCGTGAGCGACAGGATCACTGCGTCGCACGTCGACCGGACAACCCACCACTGCGTTGCACGTCGACCGGACAACCTACCACTGCGTCGCACGTCGACCGGACAACAGAACTCGGCGCGCGCGAGGAACGCGCGCGAGGGAACCCGTGTTGCCGGCGGCACAGCGCGCGTCTCGTCGCGCGCCACAATCGCCGCCGGCAACCGCGGTGAGGCTGGGGAGGTCGAGAGGAATGCGGTCGCGGTGCGGGTGCGGTCGCGCAATGGGGTGGACAGAAAGGGGCGACGCTCTGCGGTTCGCTCA
>CAKZQY010000444.1 GCA_937142015.1 uncultured Halobacteria archaeon | reverse complement strand
TGGCGACCTCCAGTTCGTGTTCGCCGTACTCGGTCCGGATCGTCGCCAGATTCACTGGTCGACCCCACAGCTGGAACACGCGCTCCAGCGTCGCCTTCGCCTGCTCCTCGTCGAGTGCGACGCCGTTGTACTGGTGACCTAACAACAACTCCCCACGGTTGTCGAAGTTGCCGTCGTACACGGCGATGGTTGGCTTGCCGAAGTTCGTGAACTGCAACAACAGCTTCTTTTTTACGTCCTCGGTCGCCGTGCTCGCGACCCGGTAGTCGCCGGTCGCCTGTGAGTACTCGTAAGTGAAGTAGTTCCCCTCGGTGACGAACTCCTCCGTGAGGAACGCGTCCAAGAACGTCACGTCGTTGTGACTCTCGCGCACCTCCCGCATACGCTCCCAGCCGGCGCTGTAGTCGACGTCTGCCAGCGCGGCCTCGACGCTGCCGTACCGCTCGTCGTCGAACATGTACCGCGCTGTCTGCTCCAACTCCGAGCGACCGACGCGCCGGAGGAACCCGCTGTTGTGGGCCTTCGCCAACGAGAAGTGCCGCTCGCACAACCCCTCGTAGCTCAACACGTACCACGGGTACTGCTCGACGTCCACCTCACCCTCGCGTGCGGCCGCGAGTCCGTCGGCGTCGATCCGCGGGTCCGACGGCTCTAACTCGGACAGCGACGACTCCGTCACGTCCGCGACGACCGAGTCCGGCTCCAGTATCGACTGCACCTCCTCGAAGTCGATCACGTCGTGGAACGTCCGCCACGTCACCCCCTCGACCCGCAACAGCTTGTCGATCACCTCCTTCCTGTTCGCGCGGTTCTCGACGTACTGCCAGATCTCGAACCCCAGTTTGTACGGGTTCAATCCGGGTGACCCCAACACCCGCGCCATGTGGTCCGCGTACGTGAGGAACTCGTCTTCTCCTGCAAACTGTTCGTCGCTCATCATGAGCGATTCCCAGTAACTTGCCCATCCTTCGTTCATAACTTTTGTCATTTTCTGCGGTGCAAAATAGTACGCTTCGCGCCGCAGAATCTCGAGGACGTCGTCCTGCCAGTCGTCACGGTCGACGGCACGGCCTTCGTCGTCGTCGTACGCCTTCCCGTGTTCGAGGAGGTAGCCGAGCACGTCGGGCCGGGGGCTGGCGAGCCCGTCGTCGTCCTGTGCGTCGAGCCACTCCTGGTCGAACACCTGTGCGCGGACCTCCTCGGAGATGTCGAGCCGGTCGAGACGGTCACCCATGTCCGGCAGGTCGTCGGCGTCGACAGACGTCTCGCGGTCGGCCGCGAGCGCACGGTGTTGGTCGATAGTGTCTTCCAGCGTGAGCACGGCGTCGACGAACCGTTCTACGTCGTCGCGCTCGATCTCCGGGTCCTCGACGTACGTGCTGATGGTGTCTGCGTGCCGTTCTAGCATCGCCGCCGCGTCCGGGTCCTCCTCCTCGCCCGCGAACCGCCCGAACCACTCGTTGTTCCGGAAGAAGTCCGCGTGCGCCTCGACGTGTGTGATCACCGCCTTCTGGTCGGCGAGACTGTTCGACTCCTGGAGGAACGCGTGACACGGATTGTCGTTGTTGACGATCTCGAACGCTTTCCCCATGCCGAGCTGGTCTTGTTTCTGCTGGCGGTCGTACTTCATCCCCCACCGCCAGTGTGGGTAGCGTGTCTGGAACCCGTCGTAGGCGATGAGCTCGTTCATCTCGTCGTAGTCGACGATCCAGTAGTTGACCGGGTACGGCCGCAGGCCGAGTCGCTCGGCCAGCTCGCCGGCCATCTCTACTGGCTCCGATAGCTGTGCTGCCTCCCTCCGGGCGCGGGTGCGTCTGTCGATCATGGTGTCACTCACCGTCCTCCGTGCTGAGGATCTCGTAGATCGCGTCGGTCACGTCGTCGTTACCGCCGACGCGGGCGACAGCGACGTTGCCAGTCTCGCCGAGCGCGCGCTCGACTTCCTCGGCGTGTGTCGCGTTGATCGTGTTGCCGCCGGGCTGTGTCTCCACGTAGGCGTGGAGATTGGCGTCGATCTCCCGCATCATCGGGATCACGTTCTCCGTCGTGTCGTTCGAGGAGTTCTCGGAGTCGCCCGCGGCGAACACGTAGCGGTTCCACTCGGAGTAGGGGTACTCTTCGAGGATTTCGGCGGCCGTCTGGTAGGCGGCGGAGATTCGAGTTCCGCCGCCCGACCGGATGCCGAAGAACTCCGCGCGGTCGACCTCCCACGCCTCTGCGTCGTGGGCGACGTACCTGAACTCCGCGTTGTCGTACTTCCCCTGGAGGTACCAGTCGAGCGGCGTGAACACCCGCTCGACGAGCTCGCGTTTCCGCTTGCGCATCGACCCGGACACGTCGCGGATGTTGACGACGACGACGTTCTTCTGTTTCTCCTCGACGACCTCCGGGTGCCGGTACCGCTCGTCTTCCCGCCTGAACGGCACCTGCTGGAGCCCGTCTCGCCGGATTCGCTCTCTGACTGGCGTCTGTTCGACCTCGTCTGCCATCGTCTCGAAGGAGGGCCACCTGTCGCGTTCCTCGTCTGGAATCTCCGCCATCGCGTCCTGTATCCACGACAGCGAGACGAGGACGTTCTCGCCGCGACAGAACTCGAACACGTCGCGTGCGTCTGCGCCCGCCACTCGACAGGCTTCTAACACGTACTCCTCGTCGAAGTCCGTTGCCAGCTTCCGCTCCAAGCCGCGCTTGAACAGCTCCTCGAAGTCCAGCGTGGAGTTGGGACCGGCTCGTGTCAGCTCCGTGAAATCTCCCTCTGTCTCCTCGACGACGCGTTTCCCCTTCGGCTCGAGATCCAACCCCAACTCCTCGTCGAGCTCCTCCGCGAACTCCTCGGGGTCCATCTCGTAGTAGCCGTGGTCACCTTCTCCCTCGCCGGGCTCGCCGTCTTCGTCGCCCTCCTCGTCGCCGTCGTCGCCCGGCACGTCGACCGGCTGGCCGGGCTGTGGCTGGCCGTCGCCGCCACGACCCACGCCGCCCTGCTCTCGTTGGTCGTAGGTGAACTCCGGCAGATCGACGATCTTCACCGGCACCCGCACCTCGTCGCGCTCGGAGCCGGAGAGGTCCCCCTCTTTGATGAACTCCGTCAGGTCTGGCCGTCGCTCGTCGCCGACCTCGCGGAACCGTTCGAGATCTTCTCTCAATCCCATCGGCTCTTCACCTCCCGCATCACGCGGCGGCTGGTCAACTCGGCGGACGCCTCACTGTACCCTCGCTCGGTCATGTGTTCGATTGTGTTCTGTTTCACGCGCGCTGTCTCCGTGTTCGCCGGGGGGTCTTCCCACTGCGCGGGGTCGAAGTCCTCGAAGATCCGCGACACGTCGCTCCACGAGTGGGTGTCTAACACCGCGCGGATCACCGGAATCTCCGTCAGATCCACATCGGCGACGGCGAAGTCCTCGTCGCGGTGCTCCCACGCGAACCTGTTGATCGCGGTGATCACCTTCTCCCGCCGGAACGACTCGACTGCCGGGAACGGGTCGTTGCCGCGGTAGTCGGCGTCGTCGAACCGCCCGAGGTGCTCCGTCTCGAACACCTTCATCAACAGTGGGTCCGGGTCGACCGACCCGCGGTCTGTCTCCACCTGCTCGTCTGCCTCCCACGCGAACACGTGTTCGACGTACTCCGCGACTGTCTCCTCTGCGACCGCCTTCTCCGCGAGCAGGGCGTCTAACACGTCTTCCTCCTGCTGTTCGAACACCCACTCTTTGACGACTGCCAGCCTGTTCTCGTACTCTGCCGTCTCCGACCGGGAGAACACTGGTGCCTCCGACAGCCTGTCTGCCATCGCGTTCACCACGTCTGTCGGCAACAACACCTCTTCGACCGGCAGCTCCGCGTGAGCCCGGTCCGTCTCCTCGTGGAGCAGGTCGGCGATCACGTCTCGGGTGTAGGTGACGGGAATCCCGTGTGTGCCGTCGTCCCCGTCGAACGCGTACTCGTCTGCGGAGATCCGCTCGTCGCCGTCTCTGAGGTAGCCCTGATCGTACAACAACGCCTTCTCTACCAGATCCACTCGCGTCGGCAGGTCCTCCGCGTCGAGTCTGGAGACGACACCGTACATCGCTGCCGCCGACAGGGCGTGGGGAGCGAGTTCCCGCTCGCGGGTCCGCCCTCGGTCGTCTCGCACTGTCACGGACAACGGCGCGCGCACCCGCTCTCTGACGTGGTCGTGGACCAGCTCCGGGTCGACGTTCACGTCGCCGTCAGTGTCGCTGTCCGGCAACTCCTCGACTTCGTCCATCACGGCGGTCTCCCACACGGGCGTCTCGTCTGTCAGCTCTCTGTGGATCAGCTCCGTCTCCAAGGAGAGACTGGTGAGGTACCGGAACTCGTGGCGGTCGAGTCTGCGCTTGAGCGCCTTCAGCGGGTCCCGCCCGTTGCGGTCCGCGTACTGGTCTAACTCCACGTCGAGATCCGGGTTCGAGATGACGATCAGCTGTGTGTCGATGTCCATCCCGATCCCCTTGTCGAGCTTGACACGCTCCTCGTCTGGGACGTTCAACAGCTTCCGCAGCAGGTCCGCGTGCTGGCTGGCGTCCTCGACGAGCGTCAGGAGCCCGTTCCCCTGTGACAACACGCCGTCGTAGCTGAACGCACGCGGGTCTTTCCGCCCGCGAGCGTCCAACTCCCGCAGCATGCCGGGCATCCACGAGCCGACGAGCCGCTCCTTCGGGCTGCCGTCGTCCTCCGCGTGGAGGACACCGATCCCGCTCCCCTCGTCGACGACGTAGTTCTTCACCCGGAGGTGTCGGCGGTCGGTCACTGCCGAGAACAGCCCCTCGACACCCTCGCGCCGGTAGCGCTCCTCCAGTTCGTCGTACGCCTCCCGCGAGAACGGGTCGAGGTCCGCGTCGACCCGAATCGGCACCGGATCGTCGTTCGCCTCGTTCACGTCGGCGAGAATCTCCCGGCGCACCTCCGGCGGGAACACCGACAGCGGGTGTGTCTGCACCGGACTCTCGTACCAGTCGTCCTCGTCGTCCGTCTCCCCACCCGCGTAGCTCAGCCCGCGGTCCCCCGCCGTGGCGGAGATGTTCCACTCCACGGTGTAGCGACGGCCGGCCGGCGTCTTCGAGTACTCCCTGAGCCCGTTGACGAGACACCGCTTCAGCTCCGACTTCCCGGTCGCCGTCGGCCCGTCGAACCAGAGGATCTTCTCGCCTTTCCCGCGGTCCGCCGCGACCGTCCGGAGGTCGTCGACGAACGCGTTCAGGATCGCCGTGTTGCCGAGCACGGCGTGTTCACCGTCGTTGTGCGGGTCGTCGAAGAAGCGGTACCGCTCGTGGGTCTCACCCTCCTCGACGACCGTCCGCGTCCCCATCGACTCGATCGCGTCTAACAGGTACTTGGCTGCGTGGGCGGCGATTGACGGCTCCTCCGTGGCCCGCTCGACGTACTCTGCGAGCCCGATCGGCGGCTCGTAGGCCCCGGCGAGCGCCTCGTCCGCGCGGTCGATGTAGTCTGTCACGGCTGTCGTCCTCGCGTCCGACTGTGATTGTCTGTCATGACTCGTTCCCCCGAGATCGTGGTCTGTGACCTCGCTCGGGTCGTGTTGTGCTCGCTCACGCTGTCACTCTTCCAGTTCGGACTTCGCCACCTCCGCACCGGCGAACTCCAGCACTTCGCGTGCGCCCTCCTTCGAGTAGCCCTGTTCGACGAGGGCGTCGACCCACGAGGATCGCTCGTCGTCGTCCAGCTCGTTGGCGGACACCAGCGCGGAGAAGTTGATGTTGTGTTTCTTGTCCTCCCACAGCTTCCGCTCCAGCGCGCGGCGCAGCCGGTCGTTGTCCTGTGGGTCGAAGCTCGACCCCTCGCGGGCCCGACGACTCACCCAGTTTGCGACCTCCTGCCGGAAGTCGTCCTTCCGGTCGCCCGGAATCTCCAGCTTCTCCTCGACGGAGCGGAGGAACGTCTCGTCTGGCTCCTGCTCGCGGCCGGTCAGCTCGTCTTCGACTGTCGTGTCGTCGATGTACGCCATCACGTGGTCCATGTACTTCTCGCCCTGCCGGCGGATCTCGTCGATGTCGTACGCCAGCGCGTGGCGCACGTCCTCGATCGCGCGGTCGCGGTACTCCTCGCGGACGAGTTCGAGGTAGCGCTCGTAGGTGTCGAGCTTCTCCTCGGCGATGGAGCCGTGGTTCTCCAAGTTCTCCTCGAAGTGGTTGAACACGGACAGCGGGGAGAGGTACCCCCGCCCGCGGTGGGTGGCGTCCATGATCGCCTCGGCGATCTCGTCGCCGATGAACCGGGCGGAGACGCCCTCCATCCCCTCCGCGATTTCGGCCATCTCGTCGCCGTCTTCCCGGAGCTTCGTCTCGTCGATCTCGTCCGTCTCGTCGATCTCTCCGTTGTACGCCTTCGCCTTCTGGACGAGTCCGATGCTCTCGTCGGACGGCTCCTCCAGTCGGGTGAGCACGCCGAACAGGCCAGCCATCTCCATCGCGTGTGGCTCGACGTGAACGTCGGGCACGTCCGCGTTCCGCAGCATCTTCTGGTAGATCTGTGCCTCGTCCTCGTACTCCAACACGTACGGG
>CAKZQY010000443.1 GCA_937142015.1 uncultured Halobacteria archaeon | reverse complement strand
CGTTGGAGCCCCGAGTGAAGCGCAACAATCTATCAACACTTGTGACCGACAGTATACTGTCCGGCTCGTCGAAGCGTCGTTCTACGACGTGTCTGCCCCAAAGTCGGCGGACACGTTCTACAGGCGGAACAGGACGAGTGTCTCGGGGTCGTCCGAAAATCAGAGATTTTCGGGATCACGAGAATCTTCGTTCCGTTTCAATACGTGGGGGTCGAAGACAGGTGAGAGCCGCGAGACCGCGACACCGTTCACATGTTAACCAAGCAGTATTTGCCGGTCGGTAAGCTTTCACACAGTCGTACATGAGCGACGACGTAACACGGCGGGCAGCACTGGCAGCGATGGGGGCGGCGGGCGTCGCCGGTCTCGCCGGCTGTAGCAGCGGCGGTGGTGGATCGGGCGAGGAGTCGACAGACACGCCGTCACCGACGGAGAGCGGCGACGGGGGCGAGGACACACCGACACCGACGGAGCAGGCGACGACCGCGGGCTCCGCGGGTGACGCCTCCGGAACGGTGAAGATCGGTATTCTCCAGCCGGTGTCCGGAGACTTGAAGTACTACGGCTCGCAGTCGCTGTGGGGCTTCTACTCCGGGCTAGCACACAAGGCCGGCACAGACCCCATCGGCGACGCGTCGACCGGGACGAAGACGGTCGAAGCGGGCGACGTGACGTACGAACTCGTCGTCAGAGACTCGAAGTTCTCTGCCGACACGGCACAGTCCGTCGCCACGACACTCGTCACCGACGAGGAGGTGGACGTGTTGTTCGGCTGTGCGTCCTCGGGCGCGGCGACACGCGTGATCAACACAGTCGTCCAGCAGGCCGGCACGCCGTATCTGGCCGGCCCGGCGGCGTCGGCGTCGATCACGAGCAGCAGCGACACGTGTAACGAGCGTGTGTTCCGTGCCTCCGAGAACACGGCGATGGACGCCCGCTCGGGTGGGACCTACGTCGCCCGTGAGACGGACGTGTCGAAGGTGTACCTGTTCGGCGCGGACTACTCCTTCGGGCGCGCAGTCGTGAACAACTACAAGACGGTGCTCCAGAACGAGGGTGTCGAGATTGTCGGCGAGAAGTTCGTCCCGCGGGGCTACAGCAAGTGGGACGGCCTGCTCACCAACGCCGAGGAGGCAGACGCGGAGGGGATCGTCGGCGGGTTCACCGTCGCCACGCTCCCGAACCTGTTCACTGCGTTCCTCCAGGGTGACTACTCCTACCGGCTGTTCGGCGGGTTCGCAACCCGGATCACGAACGCCGTCGTCGGCCAGATCCTCCAGAAAGTGTTCGGGAAGCCGCTCACAGAGGAGAAGCTGGAGGGCGTGAAGGCTGGCCCGTTCACCACTCGGTACCACTGGAACCAGTACGACAACGAGATCAACCAGTCGTTCGTCGACAGCTACACCAACACGTACGGCACCGTGCCGGACCTGTTCACCTCCGGGACGTTCACCGCCGCCTCGGCGCTGGTGCAGGCGGTCGAACAGAGCGGATCGACGGAGCCGGACGACATCGTCTCACAGCTCCGCGGGATGACCGTCTCCGAGACGCCGAAGGGAGAAGACGGCTACACGTTCCAAGAGTACAACAACCAAGCTCGGTCGTCGATGACAGTCGCCGGCGTCGTGCCCACACGCGACGAGTGGGCAGAGTCTTGGGGCGCGGCCGTCCAGCCGACGGAGCCGCTGGCGACCGTCGCGGGCGAACAGGCGACCATCCCGGCAAGCGACGTGGACTGCTCGCTGTAGGATGCTCCGCACGCGCGGACTCACCAAGCGGTTCGGCGGTCTCACCGCGGTCGACGAGGTGGATTTCCGGCTGGAGGCGGACGAGCTCTGTTCGCTCATCGGCCCCAACGGTGCCGGGAAGACCACGTTCTTCGACCTGCTCACTGGCGCGCTCGAGCCGACCGCCGGCACGGTCGAACTGGCGACCGACGGAGCGGCCGAGGCGACGACCGACAGCACGGCCGAAGTGGCGACCGACGGCTGGATCGACGTGACGGACGCCGACCTCCACGAGACAGCGTCGATGGGCGTCCACCGGTCGTACCAGATCACGAACGTGTTCCCGAACAGCACGGTGTTGGAGAACGTCCGAGTCGCAGCGCAGGCAGCCGGGCCACACGCCGCGACAGCGTGGCGCAACGCCGAGCAGCTCGAACGCTACCGCGAGGAGGCGGCCCAGATCCTCGACCGTGTCGGTCTCGGCGAGCGAGCACACGAGCCCGCCAGTACGCTGTCACACGGCGCGAAGCGGAAGCTCGAGGTGGCAGTCGCGCTGGCTGGCGACCCGGACGTGTTGTTGTTGGACGAACCGAACGCCGGCGTCTCCTCCGAGAGCGTCGACGAGATTATCGCACTCATCGAGGACGTGGCGCGCGACCACGCCGTCCTCCTCGTGGAGCACAACATGGACATCGTGATGAACGTCTCCGACCGCGTCGTGGTGCTGAACCAGGGCGCTGTCATCGCCGACGGCCCACCCGAAGCGGTGCGTGACGACGACGCCGTCCAACGAGCGTACCTCGGCGGCTACGGCACGGACGACTCGACGCCGAGTGGCGCATCTGCAAGTACCACGACCGCAAACACCGCGACTGCCGACGACAACGAGCCACAGGAGAGTGGTGCATCGTGACCACTCACAGTGACGCGCCACAGGGAGGTGGTGTGTCGTGACAACTCGAAGTGACACCTCACGAGGAGGTGATGTGTCGTGATCACTCGCGGTGACACGCCACAGGGAGGTGGTGTCTCGTGAGTGACGAGGACCCGTTGTTGGCAGTCGACGACATCCACAGCTACTACGGCGACAGCCACGTGCTGGAGGGTGTCGACGTGGACGTGTACGAGGGGGAAGTGGTCGCGCTCGTCGGTCGCAACGGCGTCGGCAAGACGACCACGCTCAGGTCGATCCTCCAGCTCACGCCGCCCAGAGAGGGATCGATCCGCTACCGCGGCGAGGAGCTCGTCGGACTGGAGACCCACGAGGTCGCGGGTCGCGGCGTCGGCTGGGTGCCCGAGGACAGGCGGGTGTTCTCACAGCTGACCGTCACGGAGAACATCCGCGCCGCGGTGCCGGAAGGGCAGGACGTCGCAGACGGGCTCCAGACGGCGTTCTCGCGGTTCCCGGACCTCGACGACCGACGCGAGGCGAACGCCGGTGATCTGTCTGGCGGGCAACAGCAGATGCTCGCAGTCGCGCGGGGACTCGTCGGCGACAACGACCTGCTGCTCGTCGACGAGCCCTCCGAGGGGCTCGCGCCGATGATCGTCGAGGCCGTCGCAGCGGCGTTGACGGAGGCGGCCGCGGAGGCGACGATCCTGCTCGTCGAGCAGAATCTCCCGCTGGCGCTCGATCTGGCCGACCGGTTCTACGTCGTCGACCACGGCACCGTCGTCGACAGCGGCGACGCCGACGCGGTCGACGCCGACTCACAGCGACTCCGGAGGTACCTGTCTGCATGAGCGTACTCACACTCACACCCCTGATCGTCGACGCGCTCGGAGAGTTCCTCCGGCCGTCGACACTGGCTGGCATCGCGGTAGAGGGACTGTCACTGGCGGCGCTGTACGTGATGATCACCGCCGGGCTGACGCTGATCTTCGGGCTGATGGGCGTGCTCAACTTCGCCCACGGCGCGTTGACGATGATCGGCGCGTACCTCGGCGGACTCGTCACTGTCCTCCTCGTCGGCACTGGTACCGGCGACCCGGGGCGGTTCTTCGCCTTCCTCGTCGCCGTCGTGGTGACGTTCGGGGCGCTGGCGGCGCTCGGCGGCGCGATGGAGGTGTCGCTGATCCGTCCGATCTACGACCGCCCGCCGCTGTACCAGATTCTGCTCACGTTCGGTGTCACGCTGACACTGGAGGAGGCCGTACGGATCGTCCTCCTGTTCTACGGGCTCCAGCCCATCTCCGACTGGCAGGAGGCGCTGGGCACCAAGCCCGCGGTGTTGGGAGAGTCGCTGTCGGCCGGCGGGGTGACTGTCGACGGGCTCGCGTTGTTCGAGATCCTGTTCGGGATCGTGACTGTCGTCGGCATCTGGGCGTTCCTCACCCAGACACGCTACGGGCTGTACGTGCGCGCCGGCAGCGAGGACGGGGAGATGCTCGCCGCGCTGGGCGTGAACGTCCGGCAGGTGTTCACCGTCGTGTTCGCACTCGGGACGGGCATCGCCGGCGTCGCCGGCGTGCTGCTCGCGTGGGACGCCAACTGGGCGGCGTCCGTCCCGCTGGCGGCCGAGACACTGCTCCCGGCGTTCGTCGTCGTCATCGTCGGCGGGCTCGGGACGTTCCGCGGCACCGTCGTCGCCGCGCTGCTCGTCGGGATGACGGACGCCACGATGACGTGGTGGTTCCAGAACTACGTCGAGTTCACCGGCCTGCCGGAGATCACCGTCTTCCTCGTGTTGGTGATCATGCTGATCGTCCGCCCGCAGGGACTCTACGGCGTCTCGGAGGTGGGGGGCCATTAGCTCCTCCGACGAAACTGCAGCGACGGCAGCCGAGTCGGCGAGCGCAGACGAAACTGCAGCGACGGCAGCCGAGTCGGCGAGCGCAGACGAAACTGCAGCGACGGCAGCCGAGTCGGCGAGCGCAGACGAAACTGCAGCGA
>CAKZQY010000442.1 GCA_937142015.1 uncultured Halobacteria archaeon | reverse complement strand
GTTCCCGTTGCGGATGAACTACGGCGAAGGCTACAACCTCTTTCTCGAAGACGAAACGGTACGGTTCCGCATCAGTGCAAAACCGTACAACCACGTCAAAGGTGAGCTTCGCGGCACACAAGACCAGTTCGACTTGCTTACGCAGGCGTTGGAAGACGATGACTGGCACGTTGGCACCGCCGAAGCACTCTGCCCAAACGGACGCGAAGAATTGCACGTTACTGTCACGAACGAGACAGCCGAAGTTGGTGCAAAAACAGCCGCAGAAACCGTCGTCGGCGTCGATATTAACGAAGACTGTGTTGCACTGGCGGCACTAACTGAGAGCGGGATCGAAGATTCAGTCGTTATCGACTACCCGGAAATCAAAGAGGAGCGGCACCGGTACTTCACGATGCGGAAGCGAATGCAGGAAGCCGGACAGACCGCGTTCGACGATGTGTTCCGCGACAAGGAACAACGGTTCGTTCACGACCAGCTACACACTGTGTCACGGCGCGTGGCCGAGTGGATTCAGCGGTTCGACAGTCCCGTGGTTGTCTTTGAAGACCTCAAAGACATACGAGACGATATCGAGTACGGGACTCGCATGAATCGCCGCTTGCACTCGCTTCCGTTCGCTAAACTCCGTGACTTCATCACGTACAAGGCGGCGTGGCAAGGGATTCCGTCAGACGATGTTGACCCGGAGTACACCAGCCAGCAGTGCCCGCTGTGTGGACACACAGAGCGGGCAAACCGTAACGGAAAGCGGTTCAAGTGTTGTGAGTGCGAACATCAAGATCACGCCGACCGTGGCGCTGGTGTGAGTGTCGCGCAGAAATGGCTGAGAACACAAGAAGACAGGAATGTGCCTGCTCTCAACACACTCCCACAAGTGCAGAAATGGGAATTGCGACGGCAGGCATCGGGGCCTGTGGACGGCCCGACCGTGACCCACCACACCGCTAGAGGCCATCAGACCGATGGTGTGTTGGGTGTGTCCGACCAATCCACGGGAAGAAGCTCCGGGGCTTGACCCCGGAGCAGTTCACGCCGGCCGACACCAGCAGACTGGGTCGAAGCACCGCATGGCCGTGATGCGGCGTTTGGCTGATCGTGGACTACCTGATCGTGGCGAAAGGGCGTTGGAGCTCGTGACTGAGAACAAATAACAGTTAGTTAAAATTCTCTCCGCGTGCCGATTTCTGTTGTCGCTGAAGTGAATCCCTGCGGCGGAGAACCGGACACGAGCTTCCGTCGGCAGTGGTAGCGAACGTCGGACTATCGGCCTCGACCAGTACGACCCCGATCGGCCGCATCTTCGCTTTCGTTCGAGAGAATTATTCTCGTGATGTGAAAAATCCTCACTATTATGTACACAGGTAACGACGTACGAGTCGGAGCGATCCATGACACGGCAGAGTACACGGCGGACGTTCGTGAAGGCAGTCGGGGCGAGCGCAGCAGGCGCGGCGTTGCTCGGGAGCGCGACCCCGGCAGCGGCGGGCGAGAACTACGCGCCCAGCGACAAGGACGCAGTCGTCGGCGCGCCACGCGGGACGGGGGCAGCAGCGGTGTCGATCAACCAGTACCCGAGCACGACGGGTAACAACTGGCAAGGGACCGTGATCGAGGAGGCGGTCGGTCACCGTCACGACATTCCAGTGATGCAGGATCTCCACGTCCTGCTGTGGGACAGCGACTACCGCGAGACAGTCGACGTTCGCAACGACGCGGTGAGCTCCACGCTGTCGTACGCGAACCCGCGGCTCCCGGAGGCACAGCTCACCAACGAGTTCCAGATCGCCTCGGGGTACCGGGCGACACTGACACAGGACGTGTTGTCCTCGGCGAACCGCGACGCGCTGGCGGTGCGGAACCGCGCGCAGTTCGACGAGGCGACCGGCCACGGGCTGTACACGCTGGTCAACGTCGAGATCGACGACTACGACTCGCAGGGGGCCGGCGACGAGGCGTACCTCACGAGCGCGAACGGCTACGACGTGATGGTCGGGTACGACGGGGCGAACTACCTCGCGTACGCCCAGCGGCGGCCAGCGACCGGGCAGACCACGTTCGACGGCCAGCGAGTCGGCGTCGAGGGGACCACGAGCGGCAGCGACGAGTCCGCGTGGCACGACGTGTACGTCGAGAACGACGGCTGGATCGACTCGAACACCGCGAACGCCGGCAACGTCGACACAGTCGTCGGCATGTGGGTCGACACCGCGACGGACGTGACGTGGGAGACGGCCGTCGGCTTCGGTTCCACGTCCTCGGAGGCGGTCTCGAACGCGACAGCCACGCTCGACGCGGGGTACGCGAGCGAGCGCAGCGACTTCGTGACCGCGTGGGACGACTACCACGCGGGGGTGCGCTCGTCTCCGTTGTCGGACGCCACCGCGAACGCGATGTACGAGCGCTCGCTGTCGGCAGTCGAGGCCTCGACCGACCCCACCGGTCCAGGCATCGCCGGGTTGTTCGAGCCACACGGCGACCAGTACACGTACGTCTGGCCGCGGGATCAGGTGATCATGATCCAGGCTCTCTTGGCAGCAGACGCGACAGACGCGGCACTCGCAGCGCTCTCGTGGCTCGACGGAGCACAGATCAAGACGACAACCTACCACGACACGCCGACAGGCGAGACACTCGACCGGAAGGGGACGTGGTGGCAGAACTACTTCGTCGACGGCACACGCAACTGGGTGATGCTCCAGCTCGATCAGGTCGGCGGTCCGATCTACGCCCACTGGCTGGCGTGGCAGGAGATCGACGGCGGCGCGAGCGGGTCGTCGATCCTCTCGGACCACTACGCCGCCTCGAAGTTGGCCGCCGAGTTCCTCCTCGGCTACGACAACGGCTACGGCTTCCCGAAGAAGCACAACGACCCGTGGGAGGAGAACTGGGGGTACACCACAGAGGGAACCGCCGCAGCAATCGCCGGACTCAGGTGTATGGCAGCGATGGCAGACGCCGAGGGTGACACCACGTTCGCAGACGACTGTCGGAGCCAGGCAGACACGTGGGAATCGAACCTCACCACATACTGTTACAAGACGAACGCCTACCTCGGCGACCACTTCGTCACCTGCGACAAGCCCGAGTGGGACACCACTCCGAGCGGCGAGCCAGCACCCGACCAGCGTCCAGACGCCGCCGCGTTCATGGCGTACTGGCCGTGGAACGTCGTTTCCGCCAACAGCACAGAACTCCAGTCGACAGTACAGGCCGCAGACGACACGGAGTGGACCGCGAACAACACGCCGTGTCTCGACCGCTACCCAGGCGACGACTACACGCCGTCCGACAGTCCGGAGGACGGCGGCTGGCCGCTGACGGAGGCGTACGCCGACGTCGCCCGGCAGGCCACGGGCCACGACACGAGCGCCGTCGCCGACTACGTGCGCGATCACGCCGAGCAGTGGCAGACCGCCGCCGGACTCCTCCCCGAACGCGTCGACGGCAACGGAGCCGTCCGGTGGAACTCACACCTCAACTGGTCACAGGCGATGTTCGTGTTGCTGGCCGAACAGGAACGACGCGGCCAGCCGTTCGGGTTCGCACCCTCGCAGTGAGCCACCCAGACACTCGTTCGAGTTCGCACCCCCGAAGTGAGCCACCCAGACACTCGTTCGAGTTCGCACCCCCGAAGTGAGTGATGTCGCCACCCATTCGGGTTCGCGCTCCCGAGGTGAGCGACGTCGCCACCCATTCGGGTTCACGCTCCCGAGGTGAGCGACGGCGACTCGTCGGCGTCGCGTTCCCGGCAAATCCGAGCCCCGCCAGACGAGGTTGGGCCCGCAAGCGAGCGAAGCGAGCGTAGCGGGCCCAACAGAGTAGGGACACACTCGCAAGCGAGCGAAGCGAGCGCGGCGAGTGTAGCGAGTGTTTCAAGTCCAGCGGCGGAGAACGGCGGGACATGGAACACGCAGCGGGGGAGACAGAGCCGGCACCCGGGGATCGCGTGCGCGTCGAGCGCGACGGCGTCACGGACGAGGGGGTGTTGATGCCCTCCAGCGACGAGGAGCGGCTGGTGTTGAAGCTCGACGGCGGCTACAACGTCGGTGTCGACCGCGAGCCGGCGACCGTCGAGGTCGTCGACGCGGACGTGTACGACGTGGGGACGACGGAGTCGGAGCCCGGCACACGCTCGGAGATCGACTTCGAGACGGAACTGCCGCGGATCGCACTGATCTCGACCGGCGGCACCATCGCTTCGACAGTGGACTACCGGACGGGCGCAGTCACCGCGCAGTTCGACGCCGAAGACGTGTTGCGCGCGGTGCCGGATCTGGCGGGGCGGGCGAACTACTGCGGTCGCGTGGTCGCCAACATCCTCTCGGAGAACATGGAGCCGCCGATCTGGCAGGAGTTGGCCGACTGCGTCGCCGAGGAGATCGAACGCGGCGCGGACGGCGTGGTCGTGATGCACGGCACGGACACGATGCAGTACTCCGCCGCAGCGCTCTCGTTCGTCCTCGACACGCCGGTGCCGGTCGTGTTCACCGGCAGCCAGCGCTCTGCGGACCGTCCCTCTTCGGACAACGTCGTCAACGCGGTCTGTGCAGTCGAGGCGGCAAAGAGCGACTGTGCGGAGGTGTTGGTGTGTATGCACGCCGACGAGTCCGACGACGGCTGTGCGCTCCACCGCGGGACACGCGTCCGGAAGAACCACACCTCGCGGCGTGACGCCTTCGAGACTGTCGGCGGCGATCCGCTCGGTCGCGTCGACTACGAGCCGGGCGATGTGACTGTCCGACTCCGCGAAGACGTGACGTACGACAGCCGCGAGTTCGACCTCGGGAGCGGCATCGAGGTCGAACGCGAGGAGACGACCAGCCGTAGCGTCTCGACAGAGCCCGCACTGAACCCGAACGTGGAGCTGGTGAAGTTCACCCCGGGAATGGACCCCGCCGCGCTCGACTACCTCGACGGAACGGACGGTGTCGTGATCGAAGGGACCGGCCTCGGACACGTCCACACGGATCTGATCCCGCGGTTCGCCGAGCTGGTCGACGACGGGACGACAGTCGTCATGACGAGTCAGTGTCTGGAAGGCCGCGTGTGTGACCGCGTGTACGACACCGGCCGCGACCTGCTGGACGCAGGTGTGATCGAAGCCGGCGACACGCTGCCGGGGACGGCGAAGGTGAAGCTGATGTGGGCGCTGGCGAACTGCGACGACGAGGCGTCCGTTGCCGAACTGATGCGACGCGATCTCGCCGGAGAGCTCACCGAAGAGAGCCAACCGTGGCGGTGAACGACGAGCCTTCGAGAGTGTTCCCCGTGGCGGTGAACGACGAGCCTTCGAGAGCGTTCCCCGTGGCGCTGCGCTGAGCTGTCGTCAGTTCTGGCTGCCGTCCGTCGTGAACTCCTCCGAGGAGAGAACGTCGGGCAAGTCCGCGAGCGTGGAGATTCGCGCGTCTGGCTCCCGGTACGGCGTCTCCTCGTCGTTCTTCACCCACACCGACTGCATCCCGAACGCCTCGCCCATCAGCAGATCCTCGTTGTACTCGTCGCTGACGAACACGACTGGCTCCTCTCGCGCTGGAGCGAGATCGTCTCGGTCTGGGCCGGCCCCGCCTCGTTCTGGATTGCGGCTGTCTGCGTCCGGCAGTGACTCGACGTACCCCTTCGGGTGTGGCTTCGGCCGTCCGAGATCGGAGGAGACGACGAGATCGTCGAAACAGTCGCGCACGTCGTTCTCCGAGAGGATCGTCTCGACCCACGGTCGTGCCATGTTACTGAACAGGACGAGCGTGTGGTCGACAGCGAGTTCTCGGAGCACGTCGGCGCGTTCCTCGGGAAACTCGGGATCGAGCCACGTCTGCTGGAGGTACTCTCGACAGGCCTCCTCGGACGCGCCCGTCAGTGTCGACAGGAGGTCGAGGTAGCCCGCCGTCGTCTGGACGAGCCCGCCGCGGAACGCGAAGTACGCGAGGGTTCCGGGGTACGGCTCCGTGTCCGGGTCGACGCCGAGAAGGTGTGCCTGCTCGCGCTCGTCGCCGTGATCGACGACGACACCACCGTAGTCGATGACGAGGTGCATCGGAAGCTGTCGACTCGCTGTCGCGTCTTCAATCCGTCGGAGCGCGTTCCGGCCGGTCCGAGTCGATCACGTAGACAGTGAAACGGTCCGAGTCCATCGCGCAGACGCCGAGGAGGAGACAGCGCCGGGAGAGGGATTCGAACCCTCGATCCCGTGAGGGAACACGCTTTCCAGGCGTGCGCCTTACCACTCGGCCATCCCGGCTCGTCGTGAACTACTCGCCTTCGGCGTCTTAACGCTGTTCCTTCGCCGCCAGCCGACGCTCAGTGACGGCAGAGAGCCCGGTGGTCACCGCGCCGACGAGCAGTCCGACGCCGAGTCTGCCGAGGAACCCGACCGGGAGACGGCCGACGAGCAACACGTACCCCTGCGCGAGAACGAGGAACGACAGCGCTCCGATTGCCCCCCACAGGAGTGCCGACTTTCGACGAGGTGTCACAGTCGACGTGAGTCGGTGAGCGGTATTAATCGATGTGGAGTCATACGGTCGTGCGTAGATCGTTACCACCGGCGACTGACAGAGAGCACCGCAGCGACGTGATACCGCCCGATACCCCGAAAGTCACGGAAAATCACTACGCACGACCGTATCACACTCTCGTCGAGATGCGAGAGTCGGATTCGACATCGGTATCGCCGAGAGTCGGATTCGACATCGGTATCGCCGAGAGTCGGATCTCGGCGTCGTGTGCCGAGAGCGTCAGACTGCCTCTGCTCCGGGTTCGTTCTCGTCGTCGCTCTCGTCGTCACCGAAGCCGACAGCCGCGAGCACCCGCGGCATGAGCAGTCCTTGGCCGATCATCCCGACCACCGCGACGCCGAACACCATCGCCTGAATCGCGTCGCGGAACGGCACACCCTGCGGGAGCGACAGCGCGAGACCGATGGGGACGACCGTGTGGAGTCCGCCCCACACCATCACGTGTTGGCAGTTGCGCGGAATCGTCCGTTCGGTGAGCGCGTTCGTTCCGGTGATCAGCGGGTACACCGTGAGCCCCCGCACCACCAGCACCAGCGGCACCGCGACGAGGATGATCGCCGCGTGTTCGAGGAAGTCACCCACCGCGACCTCCGCGCCGATCAGCAGGTACAACACGGTGCTGATCAGGGTCGCAATCGCCCCCCACACCTCCTCGACGAAGTCCTCTACCTCGGTGATCGAGTCGTGCGTCTGCTCGTGTGCGCCCATCGTCAGTCCGCTGCCGACGGTCGCCAACACGCCGCTGACGCCGACGAACTCGCCGGCGAGGAAGCTCCCGTAGGCGACGACGACGGTGACGAGCAACACGCTCGTCCGGTCGTCGAGCGTGCGGGTGGCGCGGTGGGCCAGATAACCGACGACGAGTCCGATTGCCGCGCCGCCGCCGCCGACGACTGCCACCTCGCCAGCGGCGCTCGCCAGCCCGCCGACGGAGGCGATCGACTCCACGCCGCCGCCGCGGAACGCCGCCACCAGCGTCGAGAAGATCACGATGGCGACCCCGTCGTTGAACAACGACTCACCCTCGACGAGCACGGAGAGGCGCTCCCCGATCTCGAACTCCTCGAACAACGAGATCACTGCCGCCGGGTCGGTCGGGAGAATCACCGACGCGAACAACAACGCCGCGATCAGCGGGAGCTCCGTGCCGACGGCTGTGAACGCTGCTTGTCCCACGACGCCGAGCACTGTCACGGCCAACGGGAGTCCGACGACCGTCAACACCAGTACCGGAACCAGATCCTCGCGGAGCGTGTCCACCTCCAGTTCCGTCGTCCCCTGGAAGACGATAGCCGGGAGCAGCAGTTCGAGGATCACCGCTGGCCCCAACTCGATGTCGAAGGAGAGCCCCGCAATCGAGACGAGCAGTCCGACGAACACGAGCACGCTGGCGTACGACAGCGTCTCGCGGTTCCGGACGAGCAGCCGTACCCCGAGTGCGACCGCCAAGACGACGAGCACGTTCGTCAACAACGTCAGCAGTCCTGCCTCGCTCATACGGCGACACTCTCCGGGCGTGGGTATCAACACTCCTCGGCTTCCCGGTCGGAGAACACGTGCGACGAAGGAGGGACTCGATATTAGTCCCATCAGCCAGACGCCGAGTTGGTGTTCTGTCGTTCAAAGAAAATAAGTGTAACAGGAAATCATTCTACGTACGATGAGTTCTTTCGGCCGGTACTTTCGTGGGCTTACCACATACGATCTCCTCGGAAGCCTCATTCCGGGCGTGGTCGTACTCCTCGGAATTCTCGGGTTCCTGCCCACAGAGATTCCAAAGCTACAGATTGGTGGGATTGGGATAGCCCTGGTCTCTGCGTTCATTCTCGGTAACTTCGTCCAAGGGCACGCATCGAAAGCGACTGGACAGCGTGAGACGTTCGAACAAACGATGAAAGCAGCAGAAAAACCGTCGCAGGCGGAGTCTGAGGACGACTCGGACTCAACAACTCGCAAGGGGGAAGCGGGAGATACGGAGAAACGATGCCTCCAGTGGATTGCAGACGCTCGTCCTCGCAGACTCGGTCCGTTTGTCGATCCACTCGTTGGTTGGGCGGCGTCGCCTCGTGGTGAGAAGCTAGACGACGCGGTTCTGACTGGTGTGATCAAGCAACACCTCGTCGATACCCACGAAATCCCTCGTCGGTTCGACGACTTCCAGGTGGTGTATCACTTGATGTTCAGCAGAGTGGAGTCGGCGGACGGTCCGAGCAGAGCGGTCCGAATGCAGGCACTCCGAAACTTCTATCGAGGTCTCTGGATCGCACTGTGGTGGTTCTGCGTCCTCTGTTTAATATCTGCGTCTCTGATAGTCGTGAATAAATGCTGGGGAGTGCCCTATATCAGATTCTCGTCTCCGAATTTCACTAATGTGTGGTCCCCTGTCTGGCAGTTACTCCCTCCATTTTTATTCTTCACTATGTTGTCGTACTTCATGTACGAGTCGCAAGAAGAGGATTTTGTAGAGTATCTATTCACGGATTATGCGGTTGCAATACAATCACAAAAGAAGACTGTCGTCGGGCCAGAAGAAATCGAGATCGATGCCAACCACAGACTTCTGTCGTCTGCACGGGGGTCACAGAAGACAGCTACTGACGACAAGAAAAATGGGAACAACAACGAACAGAGTAAGACTGATGATATGAAGAGCGGGAACAACAACGAAGAGAGTGAGACTGGCGACAAGAAAAGTGGGAACAACAACGAAGAGAGTGAGACTGACGACAGCTAGTCTGCGGTTTTAACAGCGTCGACCGCCGAACCTGGATCAACTCGGTCAATATCGTCCACTTTCCAGTCTGGATACACTTCGTTCTCACTACACAGCGTCGCTCTCACAATGTCGCCGTGCTCAAGCTTCCGGAGCTTGGCGATGTCGTCCGGAGTGTGCTCGGGATCACGGACCGGAACTGAGAGACGCATCCCAGCATCTTCGCCGTGGAGGACACGAAGCCACAGGTGGTTGTTCTCCCGTCCAACCATCTCGAGCTCTGTGTCCTCTAGCACTAGCATCTCAGTCACAGATTGTGCCACTGAACACTAAAAGCTGTGGTAGTGAGACGCAACAGCAGCACAGTCCGGAGTGATACAGTAGTGTCATGCACACGTGATTCACGATCTCCCGACAGTAGCTAGCAGCTGATCTCACGAGTAGCATTCTCGTTGAGTCTGTGCGTGAACTGCTAGATCTCGAGAATGGTATTCCAAACGGCAGAGGGAGTGTCCGGAACGGCTGACAGTCGAGCTACAGACACAGTTCTACAAGGGCGTCACCGACAGCATCGCTCAACTCAGCGACGGAGAAATGAGTGGCACGTACGTCACGAGCTACGACGCATCTACAGAGACTCTGTCAACACGAGTTCTCAATGAATAATTGCAGTTCTAGTCTCACTAGGCTGTTACGACGCGACAGACGTTGTCCGCAGCACCGTGACAGCCAACTATCCAGCCACGAACAGGGTAGTCGTGACAGAGGCTCACTCGACGAAGGACGACTACAGAGAGCGCGTGTGGGACCACCTCGAAGAGTCGGGGACGGCGCGGTTTCCGTTCCCGCCACACGGTCGCATTCCGAACGTCGCCGGGGCAGACGCCGCCGCGGACCGGCTCGCCGACACGGCGGTCTGGCGCGACGCGGAGACAGTCAAGGCGAACCCAGATGCGCCACAGCTGCCGGTCAGACGCGCCGCGCTGCGCGCCGGGAAGACGGTGTTCGTGCCGGTTCCGCGGCTCTCCGAGCCGGACCCGTTCCTCCGTCTCGATCCCGCGAGGCTGGCCCCCGACGAGATCGACGACGCGACGACAGTCTCCGGAATCTCGGAGTACGGGGAGCCAGTCGCGCCCGAGCAGGTTCCACACGTCGACTTGATCGTCTCCGGGAGCGTGCTCGTCACGCCCGACGGCGGTCGCATCGGGAAAGGCGAGGGGTACAGCGACCTCGAATTCGCGGTGTTGGCCGACCTCGGTGCGGTCTCGTCCGCGACGACGGTCGCCACCACCGTCCACGAGTCACAGGTGCGCGAGGTCGACGCTGCCGTGTTCGACGCTCACGACGTGCCGATAGACCTGATCTGTACACCGGAACGAACTGTGCGTTCGAGGGAACAACGAGACACGACAGCAACCACCCAGCGAGAGACCACTACCGACGAACAGAGCGTCCACAGCCGCCCGGCAGGCGTCGACTGGGACGCGCTCGACGAGGACCGTCTCGCGGAGATCCCCGTGCTCGACAGACTCGCGGAGGACCAGACAGCCGACAGCTGATACGGTCGTGCGTAGTGATTTTCCGCGACTTTCGCGGTATCGGGCGGTAGCACGTCGCTGCGGTGCTCTCTGTCAGTCGTCGGTGGTAACGATCTACGCACGACCGTATGAAGCACGAACCATTTTGTCGGAGCCGCACAGACCGGAGTGTATGCGAGTCCGATCAGCTCGGGCGGACGACGCCGAGCGGATCGCAGTCGTCGCTCGGCGGACGTGGCACGCCGCCTACGGCGACTTCCTCTCGGCGGGAGCCATCGACGCGACGGTGGACGAGTGGTACGATCCGGCGTCGCTGCGTGCCGCCATCGAGCGCGACGAGGGGGCGTTCGTCGTCGCAGTCGACCCGGACCACGGGGGAGGTGACGGTGGGAGTAACGACGACGAGGAGAGTGGCGAGCCGGTCGACGCCGCCGACGGCTCCGACGACGCCGACATTAGCGACGAGAACGACGGCTCCGACGACGCCGACATTAGCGACGAGAACGACGGCTCCGACGACGCC
>CAKZQY010000441.1 GCA_937142015.1 uncultured Halobacteria archaeon | reverse complement strand
TCTTGGCTACACTCTCCGCGAACCACGGCGATAGGAGTTATGGGTAAGAGACAGCCGTGAACGGGTGGGCTTCCGCTCGCTACGTGTCACTCCGACGCGTCCTCGACTGCGTCGCTGTCCATCACTGCGACGCACGCCACTGCGTCGTCTGGCTCCGTCTCCATCACTTTCACGCCCATCGTGTTGCGACCGACTGTCGAGATGTCTTCGACTGGTGTGCGTGTGATCTGTCCCGCTTCGCTGACGCCGAACAGGTGGTCGCCGGGGCCGACTGTCTCGATGGCGCGTACTGGGCCGTTGCGCTCGCCGGTGTCGATGTCGACGAGCCCCTTGCCGTTGCGGCGCTGTCTCGTGTACGCGTCGACGTTCGTGCGCTTGCCGTAGCCGTTCGCGGTCACTGTCAACGTCCACGAGACTGTCTCGTCGACTGGCGCGAGTCCGACCACCGCGTCGTCTCCCTGTAACTCGATGCCGCGAACGCCGCGAGCGGTTCGCCCCATCGCTCTGGCGTCTGTCTCGGTGAACCTGATCGTCATCCCCCCGCGGGTGCCGATCACGATGTCCTGTGTGCCGTCTGTCACCTCCACGTCGGCGAGCTGGTCGCCGTCCGACAGCGAGATTGCGCGAATTCCCGTCGACAGGATGTTCTCGAACTCCTCGCCCGCGGTCCGCTTCACGTAGCCGTCCCGCGTGACCATCGTCACGTAGCTCCCCTCAGTGAAGTCGCCGCAGTCGACGACCGCGGTGATCTCCTCCTCGTCGTCGATGTCGAGGACGTTCGCCACGTGTGTGCCGCGAGCGGTCCGACTGTACTCCGGTACCTCGTACGTCTTCAGCCGGTACACCTGCCCGTTGTCTGTGAAACACAACAGGTTGTCGTGGGTGTTGGCGACGAACGCAGAGGCGACGCTGTCTCCCTCTTTCACGTCTGCGCCGATCACGCCCTTCCCGCCTCGGTTCTGCGCGCGGAACTCCGAGGCGGGGGTGCGTTTCACGTAGTCGTCTTCGGTGACGACCACGACCATCTCTTCCCGTGGGATCAGGTCTTCGCGGGTGACGCTGCCCACGTCTTCGACGAACCCCGTCCGGCGCTCGTCGTCGTACGTCGCCTTCACCTCGCGGAGCTCTTCGACGATCACGTCGTGGAGCTCCGACTCGTCTGTGAGGATCTCTTCGAGTCGCTCGATCCGGGCGAGCAGGTCGTCGTACTCGGACTCGACGTCCGCCGTCTCCATCGAGGTGAGTGATCCGAGCTGCATCCGGACGATGTGTGCCGCCTGCGCCTCCGAGAGGTCGAACGACGACTGGAGGGCGACTTTCGCCGCGTCACGATCCTCGCTGTCTCTGATCGTCTCGACCACGTCGTCGACCTGTTCGAGCGCGCGCAGCCTGCCTTCGAGGATGTGTGCCCGGTCTTCCGCCTCTGCGAGCTCGTCTCGCGTCCGACGGGTGACGACCTCCTTCCGGTGGGCGACGTACTCTTCGAGCGTCTCTCGCAGCGTGAGCACCTGTGGCTGACCGTCGACCAGCGCGAGGTTGATGACGCCGAACGTGGATTCGAGGTGGTGCTCCAACAGCTGGTTCTTCACGACGTCGCGTGAGGCACCCCGCTTCAGGTCGATCACGATCCGTACCCCGTCTCGATCCGACTCGTCGCGGAGGTCGGCGATTCCCTCTATCGTCCCCTCGTTCACGTCCTCGGCGATCCGCTCGACGATCCGGGCCTTGTTCTCCTGGTACGGGAGCTCCGTGACCACGATCCGCTCGCGACCGTTCGGCCCGGTCTCCGACTCGAACGTCGCGCGGACTCGGAGCCTGCCGCGACCGCTCGTGTACGCGTCGACGACGCCGTCGGTGCCGACGATCTTCGCGCCGGTCGGGAAGTCGGGCCCCTGAATCGGCCCGGATGTGCCGCCCTCGCCGGGCAACAACGCCGCCGTGTCGATCAGATCCTGCACGCTACAGTCCGGATTCTCGATCAGGTGGATCGTCGCGTCGATCACCTCACCCAAGTTGTGCGGCGGAATCTTCGTCGACATTCCGACGGCGATGCCGGTCGACCCGTTGACCAATAGGTTCGGGTACGCTGCGGGCAACACCTCCGGCTCCTCCAGCCGGTCGTCGTAGTTGGAGCCGAAGTCGACGGTGTCACGCTCGATGTCCGTCAACAGCTCCTCGGCGATGGGTGCCATCCGCGCCTCCGTGTACCGCATCGCCGCCGCCGGATCGCCGTCCATCGAGCCGAAGTTCCCCTGCCCGTCGACCAACGGGTACCGCATGGAGAACTCCTGTGCCATGTTGACCAAGGTGTCGTAGATCGCCTGGTCGCCGTGTGGGTGGTAGTTCCCCATCGTCTCCCCGACGACGGACGACGACTTCCGATGGCCGGAGTTCGACGTGACTCCCATCTCGTGCATCGCGTACAGGATGCGCCGGTGAACCGGCTTCAGCCCGTCGCGGACGTCCGGCAACGCCCGCCCCGCGATGACCGACATCGCGTAGTCGATGTACGACTGCTCCATCTCGTCTTCG
>CAKZQY010000440.1 GCA_937142015.1 uncultured Halobacteria archaeon | reverse complement strand
TCCTTCCGGCGGGAGATCCAGAAGTACGCCTCGTCGCGGGTGTCCTCGGCCATCAGGACGACGACGCGGCCCTCCTCCTGTCTGCCGGTTCGGCCCTTCCGCTGGATCGACCGGATCGCGGTCGGCACCGGCTCGAAGAACAACACGAGGTCGACCTCCGGCACGTCCAGTCCCTCCTCGGCGACGCTGGTGGAGACGAGCACGTCGAACGCTCCGGCGCGGAAGGCGTCGAGTGTCTCCTGTTGCTCCCGCTGTGTCATCCCGTCGGAGCCCTCCTTGTCGCCCTGCCCGACGAACCGCCGGGTGTCGAACGACTTCGAGAGGAACTCCGTCAACACCTCTGCGGTGTCGCGCGACTCGGTGAACACGATCACGCGCTCGCCGCCGCCGATGCCGAGCGTCTGGGCGAGCAACACCCGCGCGCGCCGGAACTTGGGGTGGAGGTCGTCGAACTGGTCTGCCATCCGCATCGCCTCGCGGACTTTCGGCTCCGAGACCATCCGCTGGCTCGCCTTCGACGCGCCGGACGAGCGGGCTGCCTCCCGCTGGCGCTCGAAGTACCGGTCTAACGCGTCGACGCTCTGTGTCTCGACTAACTCCACCGCGCGCCGGAGCTTCATCACCTCCGCGTGGGTCGACATCCCCTCGTACGCCTCCGACTGGCCGGCGTCCATCATCCCCTGCAGCTGGCGACGCATCTCGTTGAGCTGTGTCTGTGACACGTCCGGCTGTGTGGTGTCGCTCACGCCCAGCGACTTGAGCTTGCGGAGGCGGTCGCGGACGACCTCGTTCAACACGTCGCGGATCTCGATCACCTCCGGCGGGAGTTCGATCTGTTCCCACTCGACGTCTGTCTCGTGGGTGTACGCTGCCACGTCGGCGTCCGCCTCGGTCATCACCTCCACCTCGTCGATGCCGAGGTTCTCACAGACGGTCTGGATCTCCTCCTCGTCGCCGCCGGGTGAGGCGGACATCGCCGTGACGAGTGGGTCGGCCGCGTCGACGTGGTACCGCTCCGCGATGTAGACGTAGGCGTAGTCGCCGGTCGCGCGGTGACACTCGTCGAACGTGAGGTGGGTGACCGACGACAACGAGATCCGACTGCCGATCAGGTCGTTCTCGATCACCTGCGGCGTTGCGATCACGATCCGTGCGTCGTCCCACACCGCTGCGCGGTCCTCCGGCGCGACCTCGCCGGTGAAGACGACGATCTCCTCGTCGGGGATCGTCAGCGCCTCGCGGTAGAACTCCGCGTGCTGCTGGACGAGCGGCTTCGTGGGCGCGAGAAAGAGCGACTTCCCGCCGACGGCGTGGAGCCGCCGCGCTGTGACGCGCAACGAGACTGTGGTCTTCCCCAACCCGGTGGGGAGACAGACCAAGGTGTGTGTCGCTTCGGCGGCGTCCGCGAGGAGTCGCTGGTACTCCCGCTGTTCGACCACCTGCGGCGTGAGTAACGGGTGGTCGACGTACTCCTGCTCTGTGTCCGTGTCTGCCGCCTCTGCCATCCTGTGTGGCTTGTGCGTGTTCGCTCCTAAAGCTTCGCTACGCGCGGTGAAAGTGGAATCTCCGAGCACGAGCTCCGCTTCTGCTCAGTCTCGGAAGAGAACTTGGCTATCTGAGTTCAATTAGCTGTGAAGAAACATTATATTTTATTGCAACACAGCAGAAAGACGAGGCCTGTGGCCGAGGGGCACGATTTTAAGAAGGTACCGGACGTGTTCTACATATTCCGGAATAGTTATTTACCGAAGCGCTCTTCCTTCAGAGACGGAGCACTTATGACAGGGAAAGTTGACAGACTCTGGCAGCAATTGCAAGACTCTGAAGGACAGAGAATATACAGATTCATTAGGTCAGTTAAAAGAGGTCTTCAAATATGTAAGAAAAATTATAAGAAGCTGATAACCACCATTTCCGACTTCGAATCCGAAGCGCGTGGAGAGAACGGCGAACTAGAGCCCACTCGTTATAGTTTAGCGAGAAGACAGTATCGCGGTCTGTTGGTTGAAATCGGTGGAACTACGCCTCGGAGAAACCCCGGTGGAAGATGTGACGTACAAACCACCGGACTCAGTCGTTGTCGACCGGATTCAAAGAACGTTTCCTTCTGACGAGTTGCGCGAGCGGGCTCGCGCAACGGGACTCATCCAGCGAGAGCGGAAGTTCGACTTCGTCGCACTGTTCTACACTCTCTCACTGGGGTTCGCTGCAGGATCAGACCGCTCGATACAGGCGTTTCTCGAGCGATTCCTCGAGATGGCCGACTGTGACGACCTCACGTACACTTCTTTTCACGACTGGTTTTCACCACAACTCGTGGCACTCCTTCGAGAGATTCTCGATGACGCTATCGAGAATCTCGATCCTGGGCGAAACGACCTCAGAGGACGCCTCGATCGGTTCCGAGATGTCCTCATCGTTGACGCCACCTTCATTTCGCTGTATCATGATGCAGCAGACATCTACACTGGTCTCGGCGAAGATCAAGCCGGCGCAAAGCTCCACCTCACTGAATCACTTGCGAGTGGCTTTCCGACGCGGTTCCAGACCTCCAGTGGAGCCACGCACGAACGGAGTCAGCTATCCCCCGGCGAGTGGGTAGCTGACGCCCTCATCCTTCTTGATCTCGGCTTCTACGACTTCTGGCTGTTCGACCGTATCGACGCTAATGATGGATGGTTTATTTCCCGAGTGAAGTCCAACGCAAATCCAGACATCGTTGCGGAACTCCGCACGTGGCGGGGCAACAGTATCTCTCTGGAGGGGAAGTCGCTGAAGGCCGTCATCGACGACCTTCAGCGACAGGAGATCGATGTCCTCGTTGAGCTTGAGTTCGACCGGAAGCGTGGTTCCTCGGCAACTGCTACCCGTCAGTTCAGGCTCGTCGGGTTGCTGAATGAGGAGAACGACGAGTACCATCTCTACTTCACGAACCTTCCGCAAGATACCTACTCCGCGCCCGATATCGCGCAGCTTTATCGGGCGCGGTGGGAGATTGAACTGTTATTTAAAGAACTCAAGTCGCGGTTTAGACTCGACGAAATCAACACGACTGATCCGTACATCATTGAGGCGTTGATCATCATGGCGGCAATTTCGCTGATGATCAGCCGGGTGATTATCGACGAACTCCACGAGTTGGAGGCATCTCGGCGGAATGAAGCCGGCGACGCCGACGATAGTGGTTAACGTAACTTCTGAATGAATCCATCGAGGTGATTTTCGATCCAGGAGCCTGCGAAGCTCAGCCGGTCGGTCAACTTCGTGAAGATTT
>CAKZQY010000439.1 GCA_937142015.1 uncultured Halobacteria archaeon | reverse complement strand
CTCGTCGTCTGCGTCCGCACCGTCGCCGTGCTCGTCGTCTGCGTCCGCACCGTCGTGACCGTTCGCGTTCGCGTCGTCGCCGTGGTCGTCCGCGTCGCCGTCACCGCTGTGGTCGTCGATCTCGATAGACGCCGGGCCGTCGTCGTCGTGTTCCTCGCTCACGCTCGTCTCGTCGTCTTCGTCGGTCACCTCGACCGGGCTATCGTCGGCAGTTTTCGGCACACGAACACTCAGCGTGCCGTTCTCCGAGAGCGTAGCGTCGGCGGCAGTCGGGTCCACATCTGCTCCCTCGGGGAGTTCGGCACGGCCGTCCAGCGAGAGCCCACGGCCGGGGAACCGCATCTCGAACTCCTCGTGGAACTCGCGGAAGCGGTCGACCTTCACCTCGACAGCGCCGTTACGGAACTGGACCTGAACGTCGCTGTTCGTCGCTCCCGGGGCGTCGAACACGACGAGGTAGGCGTCGTCGGACTCCAACAGATCGTACGCCAGCGGCCGACGCTCCTGTACCTTGCTGATGCCGCGCCCGACGCGGTCTAACACCGTGTTGACCGCCGACTCGCCGATCTCCCGGAGTCCACTCGGCTGGTCCGTGTCCCCGTTCATAGCTCGATCTCGTGGAGCGTCTCCGTCTCACCACAGTACGGACACGAGAGGTCCGCGACCTCGTGGTCGTCCGGAACGTCGTACGTGTAGTGATTCTCGAACATGTCGAGTTCGCAGTCGTCGTTGACACACTCGATCTCCTTCGTGGCTGGCATACTCGTCTGTTGGGCGGGCGAGCGTAAAAACAGCGTGGGGTTGGTCTCTCCCGGTGTTCTGCCGGGTCCGATGGCGTCCACTCTCGTCCGCGTTCGACCGTACC
The DNA here is from genome assembly GCA_937142015.1 of uncultured Halobacteria archaeon. Classification (GTDB taxonomy): domain Archaea; phylum Halobacteriota; class Halobacteria; order Halobacteriales; family Haloferacaceae; genus JAHENP01. The sequence goes on along the minus strand of CAKZQY010000439.1, from coordinate 10,980 downwards.
CACGTTCACGGCCGTGGAACTCCTCGTTTCAGTCTTCGCCTTCGGGTCGGAAGTCGTCTCACCCTTCGCCTTCGAGTCGGAGGTCCACAGAGCCGTCGTTGAGAAACGCCTCGTAGGTCACGCCAGCGTCGATCTCGATTCGCTTCGTCTCCCCAGCCGGGACGGTCACGTCTCGTGTCCGCTCGACCGACTCGTCACCAGCCTGAATGTCGAGCAACACCTTGCGACTCCCAGTACGGTCACCCGTGTTCTTCAGCACGATCGGCACGATCAGACTCCCGTCAGTGCCGTTCTTCACGTCCCACGACTCGACGACGATTCCCGACGTGGGCGTGTCCGTCGGCGTCGGCGGGGTCGGCGACGCGGGTGGTCCCGTCGGGCCGGTGGGACCCGACGCCTCGGTACACCCCGCGAGCGCCGCGACACCGAGCGCAGCCAGTCTGGCCAACAGTCCGCGGCGTTGCATACCTCGGGGAACCACCCCGTGTCGTATCAGCCTTGCCACTCACGCCTCGTCGTCGTGACGCCGGTGGAACGCACGGACCGTCTGGTAGACGCGGACGCTCGCCACGACGCCGGCGGCTGTCACCGCCCCGCCGACGCGGAGGTCTCCCTGAACGACCGCGTACACGGGGCCGAGCACGGTGCCCGCGAGCGCGACGTTCGTCAACAACACCGCCCGCCAGAACGTCTGTCGAATCTCCGTGTCCACCTCGTCCGGTGACGGCAGACTGTCCGCCGGGTTCCTCACTGACGGCGTCGAGACGAGGTCCCGCTCCGGGTCGCCGAACTGGTCTGTCGGGTCGTACTCCTCCGGCTCACTGTACGTCTCCGACAGCCCCTCCGTGTCGTCGTCCTCCGGCTGTGTGTCGTCGTCCTCCGGCTGTGTGTCGTCGCCCTCTAGCTGTGTGTCGTCGCCCTCCGGCTGTTCCCCGTCTGTCACACGCGCGGGTACTGTCACTGCACGGTAAAGCTACCCGATTCCGACGTACCGGGAGTCACAGGTCTGTGACCGACACGCTCGAAACAGTCGAACACACTCGAAACGCTCGAACACGCTCGAAACGGCCGAAAACGCTCGAAACGGTCGACAAAAGTCGGGCGTGACCCCCGGTGGCGGCGCTACGCGAGGTCCGAGAGTGTGACAGTTCGAGACGCCTCTAGCCACGCCAGCGGGTTCTCGCCGTCGAAGAGGACGACCCGGCCGTCGTCCTCGTACATTTCGATGGACTCGACAGCGTCCGCGTCGTCGGCGGCCCCTGTCTCCGGCGCGCTGGGGCCGTCCCACGAGGAGTCGGTCGGGTGGGTCATAGCTCCGTCGTTTGGTAAATCGTCACACGGTAAAGCTCTTGCCGTCACGGCCGTGCCTGCCAACCACCCGTCGGGTGAGTACCCACCCACGGCCCGCGAAGGGAGGCTTTTTCGCTCGGGACGCCCCAACGAGAGGTATGGGTCAGCGGACACTCGACGAGGACATCTACTCTTCGAATGCGGACGACGACGGGGGCCGTCCAGACGCGGAGGCGGCAGCCGTCGCCGGCGACGCCACGCCACACGTCGGCGAGGTGGTCGACACCGGTGACGTTCGTGTGCCCGACCGCACTGGACAGGCGGCGGTGGAGCTGATGGTGACTGCTGTCGACTACACTGTCGAGGGCCGCGGCAGCGACGAGTACCCCGTGGTTCACGTGTTCGGGCGGACTGCGGACGACGAGCTCGAACACGTGCGTGTCGTCGGTGTCGAGCCGTACTTCTACGTCCCGACGCCGGACGTTGCCGACCGCGAGTTGACCGAGGAGTACGACGTGGTCGTCGACACCCGCCGACACCCCCCCGACGATCCCGACGCAGACCGCTTCGAGAGCATCCGTGGCGATCCGGTGACGAAGGTCGTCACTCGCACGCCACGAGACGTGGGGCAGATCCGCGACGACTTCGAGACGACCTACGAGGCGGACATCCTGTTTCCCAACCGCTTTCTGATCGACCACGGCGTCACCGCCGGCATCCGTGTCGAGCCCCGCCGTCTCTCCGAGCCGGTCCACGGCGACGACGACAGCGAGCCGGCGCTGCAGGTGACGCCCGACCACCTCGAACCCGTGGACGTGGACGCGAATCTCCGTGTGAACACCTTCGACATCGAGGTGGACGACCGCAACGGCTTCCCCGAAGACGGCGAAGAGGAGATCGTCTGTCTGACGAGCCACGACTCCTACCGCGACGAGTACGTGCTGTGGCTGTACGACGCCCCCGACGGCGACGGATCGGAAGCCACTGATGAGGAGTTGCTCGATGCGTTTGCGGACTACGAGTTCATCAGCGGTGACGCGGACGTTCGCCTCGAACGGTTCGAGACTGAGGAGGCGATGCTCGACTCGTACCTCTCGTACATCAGCAGGACTGATCCAGATGTCTCGACGGGGTGGAACTGTCTCCCTGAGGATACGGACGTGCAGATGGGTGACGGGTCCGTCAAGCAGATCAAGAACGTCGAGGTCGGCGATCAGGTGGTCGGTGAAGAAGACCAGTCGACCACGACTGCTGAGGTGATCGACAGATGGGAGAGCCACAAGAGTGTCCTCGAACTCCAACTCGCCGACGGGACGACGCTCAGATCGTCCGAAGACCATCGTGTCATGGTCGGCGACGAGACTGATGTCTCCTGGACGGAAGCCGGAGAGGTGGCCGTGGGGGACTACGTGCTGAAGCCTCGGAAGCTCCGCGTCGAAGACCCCGAGGTTCCGAAGCTGCGGGAACTCGTTCCTCGGGAGTTCCACCGGTTCACAGATCCGGAGACCGTCTCCGAGTTCAAGTCGGGACTGCCGCGCGGGGCCGTCTTGGAGCTATCAGAGGAGTTCGGCGTCTCGAAAGAGACACTGTACCACCCGAACACGACGGTCTGGACACCAGACCGGTGCGCCCACGCGGCACAGCAGTTCGACACTGCTCTTCCCGACGGGGGCGTCGAGTACCGGCAGAGCGGCCGGAACCTCGACACAGAGCTCTCGGCCCACGAGGCGTATCTCGCTGGGTTAGTACTGACTGACGGGAGTATGTCGCGCGACGACGGTGTTCGGTTCTACAACACGAAGCCAGCACTGCACGAGCAGTTCGACGACGACCCTCACTTAGAGCCCGACGGGAAGGGCTGTTACAAACAGAACGTCTTGGACTTCAGCAGGATGTGGGCGTTCAACGGCCTCGGAATCCCGTTCGGTGACAAGAACGACTCCGAGGTGGATCTCTCGACAGTGTACCAGATGCCCGTGCGGTACGTCGCGCAGTTCATGGCAGGGGTGATCGACGGTGACGGATCGGTGAACGACACTGTCACCGTCGCAGCCGAGAACGGGACGACCGGGGAGTGGTACGTCCGTCTGTTCAAACGACTGGGTGTGTACGCAGAGCGAAACGAGAACGTAGTCAGGGTGCCCGACTCAGGGCGTGACCTCAGTGTTGTCAGGGAGCACGTTCTGCCTCACATGAGTCACCCAGAGAAGACCTCGGAGTTGCGTGACCTCGTCGGCGGGAAGAGTGGCCGGAGTGAGAACATTCCGAACGCACTCTTCGAGGCTCCCGAGGGAACAGACCGGCGACGAATCGGACGCGACAAGCACCGTCGGGGGATCAATCTCAAGCGTCACGAGACAGACAACACAGAGTGGGAGGAGTTCGTCTTCGTCGAGGTGGAGTCGACGACGACGGTCGGGACGGAGACGACGTACGATCTCGAGACGAGTACAAACAACTTCGTCGCGGACGGCTGTCTCGTACACAACTGTGACGACTTCGACGCGCCGTACCTGTTCGACCGCATGGAGGAGTTGAACCCGACGACGGAGTACGACCTCTCGCCGGACCGGGCGTCACGCGTCGACGAGACGTGGCGCTCCAGTTGGGGCGGCCCGGACGTGAAAGGTCGTGTCGTCTTCGACCTGCTGTACGCCTACCAGCGGACGCAGTTCTCCGAGCTCGACTCCTACCGGCTGGACGCGGTGGCGGAGGTGGAGCTCGGCGTCGGGAAGGAACGCTACACCGGCGACATCGGCGACCTCTGGGAGGAGGACCCGACCCGTCTGCTGGAGTACAACCTCCGTGACGTGGAGCTGTGTGTCGAGATCGACCGCCAGCAGAACCTGATCGACTTCTGGGACGACACCCGGAAGTTCGTCGGCTGTCAGCTCGCCGACGCGCCGACACCCGGCGATGTTGTCGACATGTACGTCCTCCACGAGGCGTACGGGGAGTTCGTCCTCCCGACGAAGGGCCAACAGGCCGGCGAAGAGTTCGAGGGCGGTGCCGTGTTCGACCCGATTTCGGGCGTCGAAGAGAACGTCTCCGTACTCGACCTGAAGTGTTTCAGCCGTGACACTGAACTCGTCACACCCGACGGAGTGAGGGGGATCGACGAGTTGGAAGCGGGCGACGAGATCTACACGTTGAATCCCGACACGTTCGAGTGCGAGGTGAAACCTGTCGCGGAGACACACCAGTACCACAACGAGTACGGGGAGCTACACCACCTCAGTGGGAACACACACGACCTGAAAGTGACGGAGAACCACCGCTTCGTGGTTTCGGACACTCGTGGGTGGGACGACCAACAGCCAGACGACTTCGAGACGGTCGCGTATCGTGACATTCCGGGGTACGAACGGTTCGCGTTCCCGCAACACGAGCCGATGTCCGGCCGGTCCCCCGAGGCGTTCGACCTCGCCGGAGCAGTCACGGACGGTCACGTGAGTGTCTACGGCGACAGCCTCACCAGCTTCAGAAACGCCGTTCCCGACAGCGTGACGGCGGAACTGGACTACGCGCAGGGAACGTCGGCGAAGTTGACGACACAGAAGCGCGTCACGAAGTACCTCGTTCCAGTCGAGACGTACCACGAGCACAGGGAGGTGATCGAGCGAGAAGCAACGGACGTGTATCTGAAGTACGACCGGGGCCACAGCGAAGTTCCGACGACCGTCCCGATGGACCAGTGGCTCGAACTGATCGGGTGGTACGTGACCGAAGGGTCGCTCGACCGCTCGAACGGCTGTGTCACGATCCACCAGAGCGACGGAGAGAACCGCGAGGACATCTGCCGACTGTTGGACGATCTCGCCGTCCAGTACAACACCGACGAACGTGGCGTGTACATCTCGAACCGGATTCTGGTCGACTGGTTCGAACAGCACTGTGGGGTGAGCGCAGAGCAGAAGCGTCTCCCGGACTGGACGTTCGACCTTGACGGGAGCCTGCTCGAAACGCTCCTCGACACGATGATCCGTGGCGACGGGAGTCGAACGGAGTCGGGACTTGGGAAGTTCTGGACCAAGAGCGACGACCTGAAAGACGACTTCCTCGACCTCGCCGTGAGGTGTGGTGAGAAACCCTCGGTTGCCGAGGAAGCGGGGGGCATGTGGTATGTCTCTGCGGGAAAGCGAGGATCGTTCAAGAAGGAGACGAACGCGACTGTCGAGGACCACGACGGAGACGTGTTCTGTGTGACGGCCGAGGACAACCACGTCGTCCTCGCCGGCCGGAACGGAAACTTCCAGTGGGTCGGTCAGTCGCTGTACCCGATGTGCATGGTTACAATCAATGCATCTCCAGAAACTATTGTCGACGACCCGGAATCCTACGACGGGGAGACGTACCGGGCTCCGAACGGCACGCGGTTCCGGAAGGAGCCGGACGGGATGATGCGAGAGATGGTGGACGAGTTGTTGATCGAGCGCGAGGAACTGAAGGGACAGCGGAACCAACACGACCCGAACTCCGAGGAGTACGAGAAGTTCGACCGGCAGCAGCAGTCGGTGAAGGTGATCATGAACTGCTTCACGTCCGACACCGACGTACTGACGCCGGACGGAATCCAGTCGATCACCGACCTCGATGTCGGTGATGAGGTGTACTCCCTCGACCCCGACACGATGGAGATGGAGGTCCAGCCTGTCGAGGAGACCCACGAGTACCCCGATTACCGTGGGGAACTGATCGACATCGAGACCAGTAAGGTGGACTTCCGTGTCACACCGAACCACCGGGTGTTGGTTCGGAAAGCCGAGACGAACGGAATCGAGTGGGACGAGGACGACTACCGATTCGTCGAGGCGGGCGAACTCGACGACGCGACGAACTATCAGTTGCCTCACGGGTGGGACGGGCCAGACGGGACCCACTTGGAGACGGTCGATCTGACGGAGTTCGTCGAGGGAGAGTACCAGGTCTGGGCCGACAACGATGCCCACGGGCACACACTGGCCTCGGAAGTCGGGTACTATCCGGACAAGATCCAGAAGGCAGACAGAGATACCACAGGGTACGTGTTCTCACGGTCCGAGTTCGACGAGCACAGATCGTACCTCGAAGACGCCTGCTCGGAGTTCCTCATCCACCGCGAAGCCAACCGGAAGTGGGTCCCCATGCGATACGACGGTGACGACTTCCTCGAACTGCTCGCGTGGTACATCACCGAGGGGTCGGTGTACACGTCGGAGGAGAAGGAGTTCGGAGGGAACCTGAGAGGATCTGCAACGTCGGTGCAGATCGCACAGGATGCCCCGACGGCGACAGACGGAGGTGTCGGTGTCGAGACAGCTGACTCGGACCACTCACAGATCGGGAATCTACTCGACCGGATGGGGTTCGATTACTACGTGGACGAGAACGGGTACCAGTTCACGTCTCGACTGTGGGGTGAGTTCCTCGAACGGACGTGTGGTGAGGACAGCTTCGAGAAGCGAGTTCCGGAGTTCGTGTTCGAGACGAGCAGGGACCAGAAACGCTCGTTCTTGGAGACACTGATTGCTGGAGACGGAGATCGACAGAAGAATGCCTGGCGGTACAGTACCGCCAGTGAGACGCTCCGTGACGACGTGTTGCGGCTCTGTGCACACCTCGGACTGACAGCGAACTACACCGAAGACGAGGGCGGAACGTACAGAATCTACGTCACCGAAGACAGTCAGAACACGCTCCGGATGCACCGTAGCAGTTCCCGGAGCACTGCCGAGGATGGAGTCTACTGTGTCACGGTTGCAGACAACCACACCCTGCTAGCGGGACGCAACGGGAAGTTCCAGTTCGTCGGTCAGTCACTCTACGGCGTTTCGGGGTGGGAACAGTTCCGGCTGTACGACAAGGACAACGCGGCAGCGATCACGGCGATGGGCAGACGCGTGATCGAGTTCACCGAAGAAGCCGCCGACGAGATCGGGTACGACGTTACCTACGGAGACAGTGTCACAGGTGATCGACCGTTGGTCGTCCGTGACGCCGACGGCCGTGTTCGAATCTTTCCGGCAGCAGAGCTGTTCGAGCGGGCGGAAGTGAACGACGACATCGTCATCACTTCTGACGGTGGACCCGTAGGGAGCGCGACGTTCGGGAAAGAACGCGCGTCGCTCCCCGGGTGGGAGGCGTTGTCGCTCGCCGACGACGGAACGGCGGAGTGGCAACCTATCGAGGAGGTTGTTCGCCACGAGGGCGACGGTGAAGTAGTGAACCTCCAGCACACGTTCGGGGAGTCGACGACGACGCAAGACCACTCGTACGTCGTCGGAGAGGGCGACGAGTACGTCGAACGGCCACCGGAAGCGGTGACGGACCCGCTGCGAATTCCAGACGTGCCGTCGGTCGACACTGTCGACACCGTCGACGTGTACGAGGTTCTGGACGGGGGCACTCGGGAGTACGTCGACGGGAGAGCGGTCGGAAAGGAGCACGGCTACGACAAGACCGAGCGTGTCCACACGGACGGAGAGTACGTCTGGTTCGGGCAGCCACATCACGGTGAGTCAGACTCTACTGTCAAGGTACAGCGAGAGATCGACCTGACGGAACCAGAGGGACGGTCCCTCGTCAGACTGCTGGCCGCGTACATCACAGAAGGCAGTGTATCGACGGAAGAGACCACAGACAGTAGATTCGGCGCGAGTATCGCCGAGTCGCGTCGTGAGTGGTTGGAGGGGATCGAGTCGGACTACGAGCGACTGTTCGAGAACGTCGACGTGAGCGTGATTGCGAGTGACACCAGTGACGAACGGACAGTCGGCTCCGAGACACAGTCCGGCCAGTCGGAGTCGACGTACGACGACGAGACGACCAAGCTCCAGATGATGAACGAACTCTCTGCCGTCTTCTTCAGAGAGTTCGCCGGACAGACCTCCCGTGGAAAGCGGATTCCGTCGTTCGTCTACCACCTCGAAGACGAGTTGCAACAGTTGTTCGTCGAGACGTTACTCGGAGGTGACGGCTCCCGCGAGTTCCCCCGGTACACGGACGAGTACGCCGAAGAACACTTCGATTTCGAGACGACGAGCCGGGAGTTGGCCGCCGGACTCTCGATTCTCCTGACACAGCGCGGCCGAAAGCACTCGCTGAAGTACCGCAGCGAGAAGGACAGGTACACTGTTCGGACGTGCGGGCACTATCGGTCTGGACGCGATCCAGTGTTAGAGGAGCGAGATCACGACGGCTACGTCTACGATCTCAGTGTCGCCGAGAACGAGAACTTCGTCGACGCGGTCGGTGGAATCGTGCTCCACAACACCGACTCAGTGATGTTGTCCCTCTCCGACGTCGAGACGGAGAACACAGACGTTCCAGATCCAGTCCGGGAGGCCCACCCGGAGATGTCGGAGTCGGAGCTGACGACACTCACGGCAGCAATCGAGACGAGCGAGAAGATCGAGTCACACATCAACGACCGGTACGACGAGTTCGCCCGCGAGGAGTTGGACGCCGACGAGCACCGGTTCCAGATCGAGTTCGAGAAGCTGTACCGGCGGTTCTTCCAGGCGGGCAAGAAGAAGCGGTACGCGGGACACATCGTCTGGAAGGAGGGAAAACACGTCGACGACATCGACATCACGGGATTCGAGTACACGCGGTCGGACATCGCGCCGATCACCAAGCGCGTCCAAAAGCGCGTGATCGAGATGATCGTCACCGGCGAGTCGTTGGACGACGTGAAAGAGTACCTCCACGAGGAGATCCAGTCGTTCCGCGAGGGCGAGGTAGACCCCGATCAGATCGCCATTCCCGGCGGCATCGGGAAGAAACTCGACAACTACGACACGGACACTGCACAGGTTCGTGGAGCCAAGTACGCGAACTTGTTGCTCGGGACCAACTTCCAGTCCGGTTCGAAGCCGAAGCGGCTCTACTTGGAGAAGGTTCACCCGGACTTCTTCGAGCGAGTGGAGTCCGAGCGCGGGTTGGAGCCGAACGGCGGCACGCGCGAAGACGACCTGTACACGGAGTTCAAGCGCGACCCGGACGTGATCTGCTACGAGTTCGCCGACGAGCTCCCCGAGGCGTTCGAGATCGACTACGACAAGATGCTGGAGAAGACGCTGCGAGGCCCGATCGCCCGGATCACGGAGGCGCTCGGACTGTCGTGGGACGAAATCGAGAGCGGACAGGAACAGACCGGACTCGGGCAGTGGGGTTGAACAGACTCGGACAGTGGGGTTGAACAGACTCGGGCAGCGAGGTGAACTGACCTCGGGCAGTGACGTGAACAGAGTCGGGCAGTGTGGCTGGTCGGACCCGGACGATTTTTCGGAATCGAAAGAGAAGTTTGCTCGATGCGAACCACTATCACGCGGATGCGAAACGGTTATGGGTGAAAGAGCCTACTTCCCGGTACGAGGCTCACATCAGACATGGCAACGTTAGAACTCTCAGACCTGCACGTAGACGTCGCAGAGACCGGCGAGACGATTCTCCGCGGCGTGGATCTCGAAGTGTCGAGCGGCGAGATCCACGCGCTGATGGGACCGAACGGCTCCGGGAAGTCCACGACCGCGAAAGTGGTCGCGGGACACCCGGCCTACGAGGTGACAGAGGGCGACGTGACCCTCCACCTCGAGGAGTCAGACCTCGACGACATCGACGAGGATCTCGACGAGGACGACTACGAGTGGGACCTGCTCGATCTCGAGCCGAACGAGCGGGCTGCACTCGGCATCTTCCTCGCCTTCCAGTATCCCGCCGAGATCGAAGGGGTGACCATGGTCAACTTCCTCCGACAGGCGCTGAACGCCAAGCTGGAGGAACGGGAGGAACTGTTCGAGGACGAGGAAGAGGCGGAAGCGGAAGCCGGGGGCGACACCAACGAGGACGCCGCAGGCTACGAGTCCTCGCCGATGGAGGGGCCGGCAGACGACGGCGAGGTCGGCGTCGCCGAGTTCCAGCAGCTGCTCCAAGAGAAGATGGAGCAGTTGGACATGGACGCGAAGTTCGCAGAGCGGTACCTCAACGCCGGCTTCTCCGGCGGGGAGAAGAAGCAGAACGAGGTGCTGCAGGCCGCCGTGCTCGAACCGTCCATCGCCGTGCTCGACGAGATCGACAGCGGGCTGGACATCGACCGGCTCCAGGACGTATCAGAGGGCATCGAGGCGCTGCGCGACGAGCAGGGCACCGGCGTCCTCCAGATCACCCACTACCAGCGTATCCTCGACTACGTGGACCCGGACCACGTCCACGTGATGCTCGACGGCGAGGTTGCGATGAGCGGCGGTCCAGAGCTGGCCGAGAAGCTGGAAGACCAGGGGTACGACTGGGTGCGCGAGGAAGTGTACAGCACGGCGTAACCACCGACAGTTAGCAAAGACACAAGAACGTAGAGACGTAAGGGTACGTACTCACATGAGCTCCGAACAAGACGAACTCAAGCAGACCGACACGGAAGCACGTTTCGACTTCAAGAAGGAGGAGAAGTCCGCCTTCGAGACGGAGAAGGGCCTGACGGAGGAGACGATCAGGCTGATCTCCGAAGACAAAGACGAGCCGGAGTGGATGCTGGAGCGCCGCCTCCGCGCGCTGCGGCAGTTCCACGAGATGCCGATGCCGACCGACTGGCCCGGCCAGCCGGACCTCTCCGAGGTGGACGTAGACGAGATCGTCCCGTACATCCGGCCGGACATCGAGACCCGCGGCGGCGCGGAGAACTGGGAGGATCTCCCCGAGGAGATCCAGGACACC
>CAKZQY010000438.1 GCA_937142015.1 uncultured Halobacteria archaeon | reverse complement strand
CCCATTGTCGACTCTACTACGCCTATTGGTAAATAGCTTGCTTAATCACTATGACTCGTGCTATGTCGTGTGTGACTCGTGCTGTGTCGTGTGTGACCCGTGTTGTGTCGTGTGTTGTCGACTCCGTCCTGTGTGTGATCGACTCCGTGCCGTGCGCGGTCTGTCTCGTGCCGCGTGTCGTCTCTTCCGAACACAGACGGTGTACCTGCCGGGCGGTGAAAAGCATAAGCTAAAATACAATTTAGCTGAATGCAGGGCCCGAAGCGCCTCGACCACCGAGTCGTTCGAGAGTGGAAGTCTCTCGTCACCAACATCCTCTCACGAGTGAAGTCGTGGAAGGCTGTCAGCTACGTCTCACGACGCCGTAGACGCCCACGACCGCCGCGAGCCCGCCCGCTGTGAGTGTGGCCGACTGGAGCGCGTCGACGAACGACGGCGTCGCCGTCGGCCTCCCGACAGGTTCCGCTGTAGCCGGGCCGTTGGCCGCTCCCGCCCTCGGTCCACCCTCGGCGGCGTGGTGGACTCCCACGACGCCGAGCGTCAGCCCGAACAGCACCGTCGCAGTCGCCAGCAGGAACGCGACGGTGCCGAGGAGGAACGGCTCTGCCGGTCGTCGGCAACCTCCGTTCGGTGGCACGGGGGGTGTGGTCCCGGGTTCCTACTTGAATCCTCGGTCGCGCAGCCGTTCAGTCGGTCTCAGTCTGCTCGTTTCAGACGGTTCGTCGCAACGGCCAACAGCGTCGCAGTCACAGTGAGAAAGACGGCACCGGCGGCGGCGATCTCGTGGGCCGGCGAGGGGTGGGTGAAGCCAGCAGCGACACCGAGCCCCTCCTGTGGCGGGATCAGGGTGTGGTGAGGCGTCCCGACAATCGGGACGAAGTAGTCGACCAGATCGTTGAACCCGTACCAGACGGCGGCGACAGCTACCGCCCGGAGCGGAAACTCCGAGAAGCGGTACAGCAGGAACGCCTCGACAGTCATAGCGAGGTGTGAGCCGAACAGGAACACGTACATCGGCAGCGGCGTGGCTGCGAGGAACCCGTCGGCGAACACCGCGAGCACGTACGGCGTCCACAGCCCGAGTTTCCAGCAGCCGAAGAACGCCAGCGCGTTCCAGTACTCACTGGGTCGGCCGAGCCACCACAGTCCGAGCGCGACGGCGATGAACCCCGTCGCAACCGGGCTGTCGGGGACGAACGGCCACATCACCGGCGGTTCGCCGGCGAACTGCCAGACGATCAACGGGTCCGACAACGGCAGTGGGTGGAAGCCGTAGTACCAGAAGCCGAACGCCGTCCCGACGGCGTTGATCAGGACGATCGGGAGCGCGAACCGCAACCCGACGTTCTCCAGCCACGCGGGCAGCGGCGCGACGTACCGCGGCAGCGTCTCCCGGTCTGGGAGGTCGTCGACGAGGACGGCAGCGAGACTCGACATCGGTGGCTGGTTCGAGCGACGGAGTAAATCGGTGACGGTCCACGCACGTGCCAGCGTCGTAGTCGAGTCCGACTGTCGAGTGAGTCGGGTCGACAGATCGAGTCCGACTGTCGAGCGAGTTGGGCCGACAGATCGAGTCCGACTGTCGAGCGAGTTAGGCCGACAGATCGAGTCCGACCGCCGGGTGAGTCGGACCGACAGATCAGTTCGCCAGTCAGATCAGACGTTGAGGTCGTGTTCGTCGTCGACAGCACGGACGGAGAAGCGCTCGTAGCCGCCGTAGGCGGTCTCGAGCGAGCCGATCCACCAGTTCCACCGCTCGACGAGGTCACAGTCGTCCGGGGCGTCGGCCATATCGTCGATCACGCTGTCGACGGTCGGCTCGACACCGCGGTCTGCGGCCAACTGACCCGAGTCGGCGAGGTCACGCGCCTGCCGCGCCACGACACGCCGCTGTGCGTCTGTCCCGCCGAACGCCTCGCGCAGCGCCGGGAGCAGGTCTCTAGAGTCCACACGCCTACTCGGGGATGCAGCGTCTTGACTCCGTCGGGGGCGTGGTCCGTGTCTCGACTTGCGCGGGCCAGTGTCTCGTCTCGCTGTGGTAGATCAGTCCCTACGGTCGGAGACGACCGCGTAACAGTTGCCGCTGGACACGGTGGCACGCTCGACCGTGAGACTGCTCTCGCGGAGGTCGGCACGGAACTCTGCCGGATCGTACACGTGGTAGAACCGGGGGACTGTCTCTCCGCCCGGCAGCGTCCAGTCGATCTCCGTGTCGAACCCCTCTGTCTCGTCGAACCGGTCGTGTGCGGTGCTCCACGCGCTCACGAGTCCGCGTCCGTCCGGGGCGAGGACCCGTCCGAGTTCCGAGAGCGACGCGACACGGCGCGCCCGTGTCGGGAGGTGGTGGAGTGTTGCCACGTACACTGCGACGTCGACGCTGTCCGTCGCGGCCGGGAGCGCTCCCGCTCCGCCGACAACCGGCGCGAGCGCGTCGGCGTAGCCCGACTCCTCGGCACGCACCCGCGCAGTCTGTAACAACGCTCGACTCACGTCGACGGCGACGACTCGGTCGGTCACCTCGGCGAGCAGTTCCGCGTGCCGTCCGTTGCCGGCACCCACGTCCAACCCGATTCGACCAGCCGACTCGGAGCGTTCCGAGACCGGGCTGTCGACGCTTCCGGTCTGTCCCGGCTGTTCCGGCTGTCCCGCCTGCCCCGGCTGTTCCGGCTGTCCCGCCTGCCCCGGCTGTCCCGGCTGTCCCGCCTGCCCCGGCTGTCCCGGCTGTCCCGGCTGTCCCGCCCGTCCCGCCTGTCGTGTCTCCTCGCCTCGGTCGTCTGACCGCGATGCTCCTCCGTGTGTCTCGACGAACGAGACGACCTCCGGCCACGGGTGAGCGCGCGTCTCCGCGAAGTGGTCCGCGATCCGGTCGTACGTCGCAGCGACCCGCGTGACATCCGTCGAGGCGTCCGACTCGTCGTTCCCGAGTGGTGTGTCGTCAGTCACGGTCACGCTCCGACGAAGAAGTGGAAGACGACGAAGGAGACGAACAGCATGAACAACACGTGTTTCGCGCCGTCACGCACGTCGCCCTCGCCCAGTTGGCCGGCGATCACGCCGGACGCGACACCCTGAATCGCGGAGGCGTGGTAGAACAGCAGGACGTACTTCGCGGGTTCGACGTTCTGGATACCGCTGAGTCCGCCCGCACCGCCGCCGACGCCCGGGACGGAGCCGCCGCCCGGGAGCGACCCCCCGAGTTCGGCACTCTCGATAGCCGGGAGGAACTGGGTGGTCAGCGCGCCGACGATGGCGAGGAAGACGAAGAAGGAGACGTAGATGACGATCATGTACGTCAACATCACCTGTCGGCGCTCGCGTCTGAGCTGTTGTGTCGAGCGCGCCTCGTCGGCCGCGATCTCCATCACCGGGGCCACGTCACCGCTGGCGGCGACGGCGTTGGAGGTCAACGAGACGGCACGCGTCACCATCACGGAGTCGACGCGGTCTTTCAGCCGGTGTAGTGCGGTGACGAGATCCGCACCCCACTGGATGTCCCGCCACGTGCGCTGGAGCTCCGTCGTGAGCGCGCCCACGTCGTCGCGCGCGAGTGTCTCGACGCTCTCGACGACGGACATCCCGGCGTCGTTCACGCTCGCCATCCGGTCGAGGAAGTCCGGCACCGCCGACTCGACACCCTTCGTCCGTCGCCGCTCGTACTCGTAGATGGCGGTGTAGCCGAACAGCACGAACAGCGTCGCCTCGATCAGCGGACTGTCGACGGCCCTCGCTGCCGGCACCGGCGACAGCGGGAGTGCCCCAGTGCGCAAGACGATCCAGACGAGTCCGAGTGGAATCGTGAAGTACCCCGTCGTCCCCGGCCGCTCGCGGAGTACCTGCCCCGGCCGCCGGAACCACTGCAAGTACGACTCGACAGCGTCGTAGGCTGCCAGCCGCTGTCTGCTGGCACGTAACCTGTCTCCGTCTGGATCAGACTGGGCCTCCGTCCTCGCCTCCGATTTCTCGTCCGACCCGCCGAAGACACTCGACAGTGAGTCAGTCACTGACGACACCGAGCTGCCAGACGGCAGTGCGTCGGTCACCGACGACGCCGAGGGACCGGTTCCGCCCGAGCTGCCGAACCAACCGTCGTCGGTCGTGCTGTCACCGACATCTGTCTCCCTGTCGCCGTTCGGCGGTCTCCCGCCGTCGGCCGTCGCCTCTCGGGACGTGTGTTGCGCGTTCGGTCGTCCCGTCGTCGCCTCGGGCGTCACTCGAACGGAGCCGGTCTCGGCGAGTTCCGTCTCGCGGTCGCGGCGCTGGTCGTCGGTCTCGACGAAGCTGTCGGCGAGGAAGCTGCGGGGATCAGTGTACTCGCCGGCGTCAGCCTCGCCGCCGCTGTTGCCCTGTGAGACGGAGTCGACGTAGACGGCGAACCCGAACGTCGCCAGCGGGATGCCGGCGTACACGATGAACCGGAGGATGAACATCGTGTTCTGGCCCAACACCAGTCCGATCACGACGAGAATCGTGATCAGGAACAACGGTCCCGCCACGAGGACAGTGACGTACGCCTCCGCCATCGTGGAGAGAATTTCGAGGTACTGCTCCTGTTGTGACTCCGCCTCGTCTTGGAACCGGCGGTACTGGTTGCGGAGGAACTCCGAGAGGTTGCGACCGCTCCCCAACACGGACGAGAGGTTGCCGGCGAACTCGCTCATGTTGTCGGCCGGCGTCCGCTCGGAGAGTCTGTCCATCGCGGTCAGCGGATCTGCACCGAGTGTCTCCATCTCCCGGACGGCGACGCCGAGTTCGCGTGCCGCCTCCCCGTACACGTCCTCGTTCTCTGCGAGCGTGTTCATCACCTTCGGGAACGCCATCCCCGAGCGGGACAGCGCGTAGATGAACGCCACCGTCCGCGGGAGTGTCGCCTCGATCTTGCCGGCCCGTGCGTACGCTCGCTGGTCTAACAGGAGCCACCGGAGGTAGTAGACGCCACCCGACAGCCCAGCGCCGAACGTCGCCGACGAGAGCAACAACAACGGGAACAGCTGGACCACGCCCATGTCGGACACCGTGTCGAAGTCGCCGACGAACGACAGCGCCGGCGGCAGCGCGTCTGCGACCACCTCGCCCCCGATCTCTAAGGCGATCAACACACCTCCGATCACGTAGACGCCGAGAATACTGCCGAACACGCCGAGCACCGCCGCGAACAACAGCGTTCTGGAGGCGTACGAGCGGTGGGTGTCGCCGACGTGTGCGGCCCGCATCCGCTGTTGCTGGTCCCGCTTCCGGTCGCTCTCCTCTGCGACGTACTGCCCGAAGACGGTGACGGCGATCCGTGTGAGAAACGCGTCTGTCTCCGGGTGAAACTGCGCGACCACGAGCGGCGCGACCAATCCCAACGCGAACAGGAACGGGAGGAACCAGACGACTGCGACCATCTACTGTCTCCTCCACTCGTGTGTCGAGTACATCGTGACTCCTCAGCGGTTCACGCCGCCGTCCGTCTCGGTCGTCTCCCCCGGACTCGTGCCGGTGCCGTAGTCCGGCCCCGACTCGTCGTCGTCCGATCTGGTGGTTTCGTCCGGCCCGACACGCTGAGTGTCCGACGTGTCGGTGCCGCCGCCACTGCCACCGCCAGACCCGCTGTCGCCGGACCCGCCGCCACCGAGCCCACCGAACAGTCCGCCGGTGTCGTCGTCGTCCGTCTCCTCGACTTCCGTCGCGCCACGGCCCGCATCGTCGACGTGGTCCTCGTCTAGCGTGTCCAACAGCGTCTCGCCTTCGATCCGCACCATCGTCTCCTCCGGGTCGGCGTAGTACTCGTTGACGAGCGCGGTGAACGTCCGGTAGTCGGTGATCCCTTTCTCTCGGAGGTGTTCGAGGAACTGCTGGCGGTCGCGCATCTCACTCAGCAGCTCCGAGCGAGTCCACCCGCGTTCGTCCTGAATCTCGCCCAACAGCGAGGAGTCGTTACGCTGGAACTCGTCAGAGCCCGGGAGCCACTTGAACGCCGCAGAGTAGTCGAGTTCTCCCGTCCGTTGGTCGATGCCGCCGATCTCGCCGATCGTCTTCGCACGCCGGACGCGCTCGCCTTGGAACCGCGTGAGCGTCTGGATCGACAGCATGTCGAGACTCTGGACCATCGCCCGCGGGACGTTGATCGGCTCGTTCTCCAGCCGGTTGATCACCGTTTCGATGGAGTCGGCGTGCATCGTGGAGAACGTGGTGTGACCCGTGTTCATCGCCTGGAACAGCGTCACCGCCTCGTTGCCACGCACCTCGCCGACGATGATGTACTCCGGACGGTGACGCAGCGCGGACCGCAGCAGTTCGTACATGTCGATGTCCGACCCTTCGCCGGTCTGTTCTCTGGTGACCGAGGAGAGCCAGTTGTCGTGGTACAGCGACAGCTCGCGGGTGTCCTCGATGGTGAGCACCTTCGAGCGCGGGGGGACGAACATCGAGACGGCGTTCATCGAGGTCGTCTTCCCCGACGCGGTGCCGCCGGCGAAGATCAGGCTCTTGTTGTGTTCGATACACAGCCAGAAGTACGCCATCTGCTCGACGGAGAACGTGCCGTAGTCGATCAGGTCGATCGGTGTGAACGGCTCCTCGGCGTACTTCCGGATCGTGAACGCCGAGCCGCGAGGGGTGACCTCCTCGCCGAGTGTCAACTCCACGCGCGCGCCGTTCGGCAGCGTGGTGCCGACGATGGGCTCGCCGACGGAGACGTGGTTGCCAGAGCGCTGCGCGAGCCGCGTGACGTAGTTGTCGAGCTCGGCCTCCTCGAACTCGATGTTCGTCTCGATGTCCGTGTAGCGGTCGTGGTAGACGAACAGCGGCAGGCTGTAGCCGTCACAGGAGATGTCCTCGATGTGTGGATCGTGAAACAGCGGGTCGACCTTCCCGTAGTGGCGGAAGTCACGCGCGATGTAGTACAGCAGCGAGTGGAACCCGTTCATGTCGAGCTCCGCGCCGTACTGTTCGAGAAGTCGGGCCAGTTCCTCCTCTAACGTCTCTTCGCCGGCACGACCGACGCCCTCGCGGAACAGCAGTGGGTCACGGATGTCCTCGACGACGCGTGTGAGCAGTTCGCGTTCGAACGGCTTCAGATCCGGCTCCACGGCGTAGTAGTAGTGTTCCGCAGCCTCTGGGTCGTGGGTGACGACCACGTAGGCGTACGGGGCGTGGACCCAGTACCGCTCCACCTCTTCGTGGCCCTCCGGGAGCGCGAACGTCGCCAGCGGCGTGTCTGACGGCCGGAGCGTCCTGTCCTGCAGGTCGGTCCCCCGGAGCATCTCCAGTGTGCGGACGATCCGGTCGCGGATCGACAGCTCCTCGTCTCCCCCGCCGACACTGTAGTCGAACGCCTCTGCGATGTCTCCCGCCATCTGGTCGGTCGGTACTGTGTGGCCCGCAGACGTGAATCTTGCGCGCCTCACCCCCGCCCGCTCGACGCGCTCGGCGGATCGAGTCCGACGATCTCGAAGCGAGCGCCGCCGTCGGCGGACTCGGTAACGTCGACCGACCAGCCGTGGACGGCGACGATCCGTCGGGCGATTGCCAGTCCGAGTCCCGTGCCGCCGTCGGAGGTGAACCCAGACTCGAAGACAGCCTCGCGGTCCGCGGGGTCGATGCCCGGCCCGTCGTCGGCGACGTAGAAGCCGACTGTCGTCGTCTCCGCAGGCTGCTGTGGTCCCTGACAGGGCTGTTCACGTCGAACCGCGCCGATTCTGACCGCCGGAGCCTCGTCCGCGTGCTCGACGGCGTTACGGAACAGGTTCTCGAACAGCCGTTCGAGCGTGTCTCGGTCGCCTTCGGCCGGCGGGAGCGGTGACTCGACGGAGAGACCCGCGTCGCCGGTGGCGACAGACTCCCACGCCGTCCGTGCGGTCCCGCCGAGATCGACCGGCTCGACGTGAGTGATCTCGTCCGTCCGAGCGAGCGTCAACACGTCGTC
Organism: uncultured Halobacteria archaeon; assembly: GCA_937142015.1. Classification (GTDB taxonomy): domain Archaea; phylum Halobacteriota; class Halobacteria; order Halobacteriales; family Haloferacaceae; genus JAHENP01. Next base: position 1,454 of record CAKZQY010000438.1, on the reverse strand, counting down.
GATGATCTCCTCCATCCTGTCGTGGGCGTCTGCGACCGTCTGGAGGTACTGCTTCTCGTCTGTCTCTATTGCGACCTGTAAGTTCGCTTTCGCCACGTCCAACGGGTTCCGGAGGTCGTGTGAGACGACGGTGGCGACTGCCTCGCCGTCGAGACCACACGGGGACTCGTCTGGGACCCCGTGCCGGTCGTCCGCCGCTCCGTGCCGGTCGACCATCGGCTCGGACTGGTCGCCTACCGCTCCGTGTGACTCTCCCACTCCGGACGAATTGGTCGGGCTTTCTGATCCCGACGACTCACTACGCCAGTCCGACGCAGCCTCGGCGGGCAGTTCGACGAACTGGATACGACCACTCCGCTCGCCGTCGTAACGCGGCCGAAGGAGGAACTCCGTCACTGCCTCGGATGTCGTCTGCTGATCACTGTCGGTCGACTGCTGATCGCTGTCGGTCGTCTGCTGATCGCTGTCGGTCGACTGTTGATCGCTGTCGGTCGATTGGTTGTCGTTGCTGGACCCACGTGTCGTCCCCGAGTCTGTCCTACTCGGCGAACCCAGACCTGTCGAGCCCGGATCTGTCGAGCCCGGGCCCGTCGGACTCGGGCCGACGCCAGTCTCGGCAGTCGACGCCACTGTCTCGGCGTTGCGGTCGAGACCGTCACTGTCGGTCGCCGTGCCGTCGTCCGTCTCGACAGCGTCGGATCGGTCGCTGTCGGGGGAGTGACCAGTCTCAGTGGAGGTTGGCCCAGCGGTGTCCGTCTCAGTGGAGGTTGGCCCAGCGGTGTCCGTCTCAGTGGATGTAGCTCCGACGGCGTAACAGTCGCGTGCGACACCGGTTCGGACGCGCTCGGCGAACGTGTCGCCTGCCGGCTCTCGGAGCACCCGCGACAGAACGGGGGTGAGCGCCGACCCGGTCTGGTCACCGAACGTGCGTCGAAACTGGTCGTTCACGCCAGTCACGAGAACGCTGCCGTCGCCGATTCGGAAGCTGAGTGTCGGGTCGGCTAGCTCGTCGCCGTCTCGTGTCGTCTCTGTCTGCTCTCTCGTGTTTCTCTCCATCGTCGTCTCCGTTCCACTGTGTACTCTCGTCTGCCCATCACGACCACTCCGTGTCGTTCGCGCCGACGCGCTCCTGCTCGCTGTGAGTTGCGCTCTTCGACCGTTGTCTCCAGCTAAGGGGTTCGCTGTCTTAATAGGTGACTCTAAGCACACAGAGCGGCGGGTGAGACTCGGTGTTGACTAGCGGTGTGCTGTCTCGTGTCTTCGGTGTGCTGTCTCGTGTGTGTCTTCGGTGTGCTGTCTCGTGTCTTCGGTGTGTGCTCCCGACGACACGACGAGACGGAACACAGGTCTCACACCACAGTCGGAGCGACCGGCTGCCGCGACAGCGGGAGAGTCTCGTCTGCCTCACAGACGTGACAGCGAATCTTGCCACGGTTCACGGGACGACGAGTTCG
>CAKZQY010000437.1 GCA_937142015.1 uncultured Halobacteria archaeon | reverse complement strand
ACGCGACGGTGGAGTACGAGCGCTTCGGTGTCGACACTGCCGTCGTGCGCGTGCTTGGAGAGCAGATGCGAGCCTCCGTCTCGCTGTCGTTGGCCGCTGCCGAGGAACTCCACGAGGCGCTCGCCGATCACGACCGTGAGCGGCGGGAGTGACGCAGGTAGTCGGCGACCGCCACGTGCGTGAGTCGCTTCGGCGACCACCGATTAATGCTCCTGTACCGGTAGTGTGGGATCACCCGCGATCGCACGCAACCCGAGTTCACCGCGGGTTCCTACGCCATCACAGGATGGTTCGCACACCTTGACTCCGTCCGGTAGTTAGAACTGTCTATTATTTACTTTTATTAAATCTGAAAAACTGATAACGGCCAATCTGAGGGTGTGAGTCACCAGAATCCAGCACGTCTTACATAATATCTTCTACGATAACAATCGGCACCATCCACATGTTTATATTGACACTCCACAGTGGTGGACGCATCGATGGCACAGCCAGACATCGTAATCGACAGCAACCACACGACAGTGGTCGAGCCGATACAGGTCGGGAGCGGAAGAACCGCCGACCCGAACATCACGCTCCGACCGGGGGGAGACGCAGACATCAGAGTCGGTGAGCGTGGTGTCTCCGGGAGCGCGTGGGACGCCCGTCTGCGAGCGCGGGACGCGTCGCTCGAACTCGGGGGTGGTAACGGGACGAACTCGACCGGACGCGTGACACTCAACGGCGGAGACCCAAACGCACCGAGCCCACTCGTCACAGCGTCGGCTGCCGCCGACCCGTCGGCGGATTCGACCGTCGAGGTCGCACACTCCACCGGACCGAGCGTCAGCGTGACTGCCTCGGAGCACGGGTCGTTCGACGACGCCGCCGTCGCACTCGACGCCGTCAGTGGCGGCGCAGGCTACGGTGCGACGCTGTTCGCCGGACGACGCGGGGGGAACGAGGTATCCGGGCTAGAGGCCGGAAGCGGTCAGGCATCCCCGTCCGTTCGGCTCGTCACCACCCACAGTCCGTTCGAGGTCAGAACCTACCCACAGTTGACCGCTGGGAAGCACGTCGAAGGGGACGTCTGGCGCGAGGGAGAGATAACCGTCCTCGGGCGCAAGGAGACGCGATCAGAGCGGATACGTCTCTACGGTGGGCAGCTCGGTGAGGGCGGGGTCGTTTCGGTCCGCGACGAGAGCGCACGCGAGAACGTCGAACTCCACGGGCAGGAGGCACGGGTGACTGTCGGTGGGACGAGAGCCGGCGAGGTGCAGGTTCTCGGCGACCCACAAGTCGGGGCCGCGACGGTTCGCGTGGAGGGACGCCCAGCCAACTCGACGGGCAGTCGGATCACGATGCGTGACGGATCGTTGAAGACCAACGTCGAACTGCGGGCCGACGAGGGACTGGTCGCGCTCGGGAGTAGCACCCAGAACGCGAACTCGGCTGGCACCCACGGGAAGCTCACACTCGACGACGGTACCGGAGACACGCTGGAGATTCGCGCCGAAGACGGGACGATCACGTTCGAGACGGACAGCGAGGGGAAGATCTTCGAGATCGAGACGACGAAGGGGTCGCAAGCAGTCAAGACGGCGTACCCACTGCAACAGAACAGTCTATGACACCAGTCGAGCCAGCGACCGGCACCGGACGGAGCCGTCGATGACCGACGGAGCCCGCTCGGATGCAGGCAACGACGGTGACAGGGACCACTCGACGACAGTACTCGCCCTCGTCGGCGGTACGCTGTTCGTGCTTGCGGTCGTCACTGTGGGAGCGACGGCAGCGACACCAGCTACCGCGGACGCTGACAGGATGTCCGCAGACGTCGAGAGAACGACGACGAGCACGCAGACACCGACAGCCACTCCGGTTCGTGAGACCACGACAGCCACTCCGGTTCGTGAGACCACGACAGCCACACCAACGTCTACCGCACCATCGACACCGACGGCGACACGCGCCAGCCCGACAGGAACCTCGACAGCGACACCGACTGTGTCGACCACTACTGCGACCCCCACGTCGTCCGGGGGAGTCACAGCCGGCTGGTGGTACGAGCCGTTGTCGCCACTCGTCAACGAGACAGTCCACGTATCTGCACGCGGCGAGAGCGGTCCCGGGTACAGCTACGAGTGGGACTACGACGACGACGGGAGCTACGAGTTGCAGGGTCGAAGCGCGAGCTTCCACTTCGACACGTCAGGTGACCACAGAGTTACACTCCGTGCGACTGGGCCGGGTGGTCGGTCCGTGACTCGGACACTCACTCTCACCGTCCGCGAGACCAGAGAGCAGACGGGTGGGCCCGCCAGTGACGGTCGGACGACGTTCCTGTACGCTCCCCTCTCACCGCAGGACGCAGAACTCGTGACACTCGTCGCATTGCCCTCGTTTCCGGTCGACGATGTCGCGTCGTACGGATGGGACTTCGACGGTGACGGCACCGTCGACGAGACTGGACGGATCGTCGAGCGACCCGGCCGGCTCAACGCGACGGCACAGGTGACACTCCAGGTGACTCGAACTGACGGAACTGTCGAGACGGCGGTCAAGCAGGTTCCGGTTGCGAAGCCGCGTCAGGTCGGTGGCTCTCCGACACCGACGAACTCCGCGTCGGCGACGTCGCCGACCGTCTCCGCGACAGATCCGGGAGTCACGAGCGACAGCTTCCCCGGGTTCGGCGCGGTGCTCGCGGTCACTGCTATCGTACTCGTGGTCGCCGGCACCCGACGGAGGCAGTCAGAGTGAGTCTCACTGACCGACGACACCGCACCCGAACACCGGCCGATAGCGCCACACACAGAGCGACTACGACGGGCACGCACACGATGACAGATACGACTGAGACAGACGCGACCGACACGACTCACACACCGACGGTGAATCGACCGGGAAAGCGGAGCCACCACGACACCGGTAAGTGTGCCGCGACGAGGGGAGAGTATGACTGACGAGAGTACGACGAGCGAGCGAGAGGGACCGACGACAGACGACGAGACAGAGGGGGACATCCCCCTCGGACGCCGCGAACTGATGAAGTGGGGAGTCGTCGGTGCCGCGATCGGGCCGACAGCGACCGCGTCGGAGAGCGTCGAGCGAGTGTGGGACTCACGAGAGTCCCGGCGAGTCGCGACCAAGACGACGCCGCGGAGCTACCTCCCCGAGATGGACTACCCACTCTCGATACGCGGCATCGCACCCGAGAGGAACACTGCGCGGGGCTCGAACGTGTGGCTGTCGAGCACGCAGTTCAGTGTGAGCGCCCTGATCTCCGAACAGGGATTCTCCCGGCGACCGGTGTCGCTCAGAGAAATCGTCACCCCACAGCGCACACAGCAGACCCCCCTCGCACAGAGGAGTGTGACGTGGGAGAACTGGCTCGGTGACCACGATCAACCATCTCGGGACTACGAGTTCACGCCGCCGTCACAGTCCCGAGACGACTCGCGCAGAGAGTTGCTCCAGACAGTCTCGGCGCACGCGACGGGCGAGTTCCGCGGTGTCGGCTCCGGCCACTCCCACTCCGAAGCTGCGAAACCGAAGTCCAACTTCACCGATGTCAAGAACATCACGGGCGACCTCGGGCTCCGGTGGGTACGAGACCCCAGCGACAGCTACTGGGATGACCCAGACGACCCGAGCAGACCACACCCCGACCACCCGACTCGGGAGCATCTCGTTCGGTTGGGGGCGGGGACAGTTCTCCAGCGACTCAACCGCGGGATTCTCCCGAACAAGAGCCCGCCGCTGGCACTGCCGAACATGGGGTCGTGGGACGGCCAGACACTCGCTGGCGCGATCAACACGTCCACACACGGGACCGGTCTCGGAATGGGCACGTTCGCCGACCTCGTTCGGTCGGTCGAGATGGTCACCGTGCCAGAGTCGCCGGTCGCCAAGGGTGAGGCTGTCGTCCGGATGTTCCGGATCGAACCCAACGACGGGATCACCGACCCGGCGGAATTCGGCGCGCACACCCGCGAGCACGACGCGACGCTGATCCAAGACGACGAGATATTCCACTCGGCGGTCGTCGGCTACGGGAGTCTCGGCGTCGTCTACGCGTACACGCTGGAACTCCAGCCCGAGTACTGGCTCCACGAGCGAACGGTCCTCACCAACTGGCAGCGGCTCGACCCGTACCGCGAGGCTCGCGCGAATCGGCACTACAGTCTGCTCGTCGACTTGGTCGGGCCACAGGCGACTGGAACGCGGAATCCACTCGTCCGAGTCCGCACACGCAACCGAACGGACCCCGGCGGCAATCGGGTCCGCTCTCGTGGTCGGCCGCCGACCGAGCGGAAAGACCGAACGAACATCTTCGACAACCTCGTCGACAACATCATCGACGAGGTCAGGAAAGTGGTCGCGCCCGGTTCGCGCGAGGAGCGCAAAGATCCGACGAAGTGGAAGGACCCGACGAACGAAATCAACGATCAGAAGGGGTTCATGGCTCGTGTGGTCCAGCGTATTCTGCGAGACGTCGCGGCACCGTTCGAGCAGGACCGGTACGAGACAGCCTCGTACATCGCGCTCCGACGAACGCGCGCCGAGAAGACAGCACCGACTCAGACCCCGAACCCACCGAGTCAGAACGCCATCACCACCGAGATCGGTGTGCCTGCGAGTCAGGTGGGCGCTGCGGTCGACCGTGTCCTGACTGCGGTCCAGAACGACCCTCGACTGTACCCCGTGCCGCTCGGTGTCCGTTTCACTTCCGGGAGCAAACACAAATTCTCACCCGAGTACGGGCGAGAGACGGCGATGCTCGAACTCATCACACCCATCGCGAGAAAGCTCCAGAAGCCACAAGTCGGCGCGGTGTACCACCCGTGGCACCCGACGGTCAAGGACATGACGTGGGGCGAGTACTTCGAGTTTCTCGCACTCCAGAAGGCGAAGGCACTCCTGAAAGCGCTCAACATGGAGCACTTCTACAACATGGGTCAGGCGAAGAGCGCACTGGAGCTCATCGAGAACCCACTGATCAAGCAGTACGGCGGGCGACCGCACATGGGCAAGCACAACACGCTGAACGTGTCTGCGGGCCGTTCGTACAAGCGGCCGCAGAACATGTACCCAGAGTACGACGGCTGGCTCGGTGCTGTCCAGTACTTCAACAACTTCGAGACGTTCGATGGACTGTTCACTGGCAACAAACTCGACACGAACCAACTCAACAGGCCGTGAGCAGACGTGACGGGTCCCGTACACACCGACTGGCAATCTGTCGTACTGGCAGTCTGTCGCTGGTGGCCGAACGACGCGGCGACAGTCGAGACAGACTCTGTGGTCCAACGCGTCTCGCGGTGTCCCTCCGCGCGCAGTGGGTCGTGACTGGTGGCACACCTACAAGACGGTGGCGCATAGACTGATTCATCGGAGCGGACACAGACACCATGAAAATCGAAATCGAACTCCCAGAGAAGTACGCGGCGCGACTCGACGACGTAGAGACAGCAGAACCGACAATCCGAGATCAGATCGAAGTCGAACTGCTCCCGCAGGTGCTGCGGTTAATAAACGACGCACACAGACAGCTCCAAGAGCAGAGTCAACAGCTAGACATCGACTCTGACGAGACGGAACGGTGACAGCATCCGACGGTGGCGTCGGTCCGACACTCGGGTGCGACCTCCCGCCGGAACTGCGGTGTCCACGTTCGTCCTCGCTGTGGCGGCGGTACAGACTGGACCACGAAGTCTCGCTAACGAGTCTCGGCCACTGACCCGCTCCGAAGCTACCGTTTCCTCTCTCCTCAGATCGTCGTCTCCAGGGCCCAGACCTCACTCGTCGGGTCGAGGTCGGCTTTCGTATCCTCACCTCTCGCACTGAGAACCCCAGCGTGCCACAGCATCGTTTTGTACTGGTAGGTCGTGTGAGTCGCGTAGACCGACGACCCCTCGAACCCGGTCGAGTCGACACGTCCCCGGTCGGTAACCACCTCACTCCGTCGTAGAGAGGGGACGAACAGATCTAATTCGAACTCCGGTTTGTCGTCGGCAATCGACTGTGCGACTGTCGACAACGACGGTTCACAGATCCTGTCGTCCATCAACTCGGAGATCGTGTCGACGAGAATCTGTGTCGGGGGGTACGCTAGCAGAGCCTGTCTGGCGACGACCCCGAGAGTCGGCTGCTCGTCTATCAGTCGTGTGGAACTCCTGTGCGGATCGTCTACCGTTTCGAGCGCCGACTCGACACCACCGTAGTGGTACGCGAGGGTCCGAACACTCTCTCGGCCAAGATCCGTGAGGCGTTGTCGGTCGCGTCGCTCGTCGACGAGTCCGAGCGCCGTCGCGTCGGTACGCGCGTGCCCGACTCCCTCGATGACGTGCCGATCGAAGGTGTTGTCAGTCGGCTCGTCGTGGGCGGCGGCGAGCGCGTACCCGATGGCGTTCTTCGGGTAGTTCTTTTGCAGGTTCTCGACGGCGATCCCGCCGACACGGGCATGAAACCGAATGGTGTCGGTTGTCTCCGATGCCTGTGACCCGACGAGACGAGATGTCTCTACGAGTTCGACATCGTTCTCCCCGACAACAACCAGCCCCGTTCAACTCTCTGGCGAGCACACGAGTCCGCTCTCTCACCAGCGAGTTCGGGAGAGCGGTGAAAGCGACGTTCGCCTCCTTGAGGTGAGCGTGTGCCTGAGTCAATCCGATTCGATCCGCGTCGTTGTGTGATCCTCTCGTCTCGCCCTTCGTCTCCACGACCGCGAGCGGAACGAGATTGGGACCTGCCACTGCTGAACTGAGTGTCGACGACGGCGTAGCTGTACTCCGTCTCCGCGAGGAGAAACTCCTTGGCTCGCGCGAGCACCGCCGGCTCGGAGTGTGAACTGACACTCATCGTCCCGAGACCAGTGACTGTCGTTTCATAGTGATTACTGCGAATAGTTCCACGGACGCCGTCGTCGACAACAGCGAGCAACCCAGTGTTTGTCTCCCGAGCCAACGCTCGGCTCCGCTCTCGAACGAGGTTGCTGGGGAGCGCGGCGTATCCGACGTTAACCGTCTCTAGGTGGGCGTGTGCCTGCGTGAGTGCAATTCGATCCGCATCGGGGTCAGAGTCGCTACCGGGGCGAGTCCCCTTCGCTTCGACCACTGCTAGCGGAATGCTGTCTGTGTGTTCGCCTGCAGGATCGCGGTAGGCGTCGGATACCGGCGGTGCGACCATCGCGTCTGGGTGGCCCGCGCCCGTCGAGAGTGTACTCACTGGAGTTAACCGTGTCTGTACCGCCTCGGGGATCGATTCCGACCCCCACGACGAACGGCCGAACTGCGCGTCGACAACGCTGTGTGCTCGTTCTGCATCGGGAGTCAGAAAATCAACGGCGTCCGCCAGCACCGCCGGTTCTGTGGTGTCGGTGGCGCTCACGATACCGAGTACGTGTGCGGCCGAAGTGAAGTTTGGTGTCCCGAACCGGAGTTTGACGAGATGCGACTATTGATCAATTCCTAATACTCTGTTAATACTGTTAGCAGTCTTTGCATTTAGAACAGACAGGCAGCTGCGTGACACTCTACGATTCCGACCAAATTGGCACCTCTCCACTGTCGACACGTCTGGAAACTCTCGATACTGACCGACCGCGCCGACACGCCGGTCAATGACGAGGGCCTGCCGCAGTTGGAGACACTCGTCTTCGCCTTGCCTCCTGACCACCCTCGGCGAATGGCACGGGGGGACCGCGAGTGATCTGGCTTCAATTCTGTCGGGTCCCGTGTCTTGGAGCCTCACGCACACCGTCGACTGCCACCAGTTCAGAGAAGTAGCACAGTGTATAATCGGCCGGCCAGCGAACAGAGCTACATGAGCGAGAGTCGACCAGAAACCAGTGACGCGGACGAGGTCGTGACCAGCGAGGACGTTCGCGGACTGTTCGACGTCGTGGAAGGGCCTGTTCTCACCACACGCGACGTTCGGCTCCTCACCGGCGTGACCCCCGAGCGTGCCCGCGAGCTACTCGGCGAACTCGTCGCAGAGGGACACCTCCGCAAGCGTGTCTCCGGGCAGACTGGCCTGTACTGGCAGCGCGACTCGACGACAGTCGATCCGCCCGCCTTCCTCACGGAGAAGCCAGACGAGGGCTGACTCCGTCGTCGTCACTCGTTTCCGCGAGATTGGCCGATTCCCTCGGGAGCCCCGGTCGCCGCTCCAGTTCTCCTCGTAGATCACGTTCGTCTGCGGATCGGACCGATCGACGTGTTTGACGAGCACGTGCGCCTCGACTACCGGCTCTGGATAACACTCTGGGTAGAGTTCGAACCGGCGTGCTCTCGGCCCCGAGTCACCAGTCTGCACGATACAGTGTTCCATCTGCCGCCGAAACGCCTGCGCGTAGCTGTCGACGGCAACACTGCTCTCGTCGACCACGAGGCTCACTCCCCGGTGTCTGCGTGTTGCATCTCGCCGGCGGTGTCGGGCGAGTCGGGAAGTTGGTCCCGAATCGCTGCGACGAGTTCACAGTGTTGCTCCGCCACTGTCGCCATCTCGGCGAGTTCGTCGGTCGAGAGCGCGGTGAAGTAGACGGGATCGAGCGAGTGGAGCTCTCCCAGCGAGTCGGACTCGTCTTCAGCAGCAGTCGACGAGGCCGGTGTCGGCAGTGTCTCGATTGCAGCCGGCATCCGCCCCTCTCGGTGGCGGTAGGCCTCTCGGAGGTCGTCCGCCTTCGAGAGGAGCGCCTCCCACTCGAACAGTGCCTCGGCCCGGTCGGGCGACTCCCGCTCGTCGACCGAGACAGCCGCGGGGCTGTCCGTGCCGAACTGCGCGGCGAACGCCCGGTGATCGCGGTACGCCTCGACGAGTTTCGCACGGAGTTGCTCCGTCGAGTGCTCTGCTGCGAGCCTGTGACCCCGGAGAAACTGGAAGTACTCCGGATTCCGCTCGTACGCCTCGGGACTGTCGTCGGTTCGGACGACCAGTCCCATCTCGGCGTACTCTCGAAGCGCTGTCCGTGCTCCCTCGACCGAGCAGTCGGCCATCGTAGCGACGGTGCTCACCTTCGCTGGCTCGGAGAGTGACGGCAACACTCCCCGAACACGCTCTCGAACTGTCGCCGTCTCGTCCGCCTGCTCCCCGGCCGCTTCGAACGGCGGCTCTGGCGGACTCCCGTCTGTCGTCTCTGACACAACTGCCAATATATGTTAGTAGCACTTGTATTTGTCGGCAAGAGACAGCGAGGACTGCAGAAGTGGTGTTCTGAGACCGACGTTGTGATCGAGTCGTGACCGAGTGTCCGCTCGGGGGTGGAGTGGTGCGCTACAACGTCGTCGTCGCTACTTCTCGCCCGCCCGCGCCCGGTTGGCGGCACGGACTTCTTCGACCTTCGAGAGGATCTCGAACAGCTCCGTCGCCGCCTC
>CAKZQY010000436.1 GCA_937142015.1 uncultured Halobacteria archaeon | reverse complement strand
CGCTGTCGTCTCGGTCGCTGTCGTCTCGGTCGCTGTCGTCTCGGTCGCTGTCGTCCCGATTGCTGTCGTCTCGGTCGCCCCGGCTGCCGAGGTCGTCACAGTCTCGGCGTCGGTTGCTCCGACGGTCGCGGTGGTCGCGGTCTCTCTCTCGGTGCCGTCACCGTCCGTCACCACACCGTCGCCCGCGGTCACGAGTTGTCTCGCTAGTTGCCCGGTGTAGCGGCCACGGACCGTGAGACCGTCGTCGATGTCGATCCCGAGGCCTCCGGTCGTCGGGCTCACCCGCCACGTCGTCGTCGTCTCTCGCCCGCCCGGTGTGGTGACACGCACGTCGTACCGCCCGGGAGCGGCGACTGCACGGCCGACCGTGCCGCTCCCGGCCGGCGGGACGCGAACTGTCTGGTCGAACACCGTCTCGCCGCCGTCGGTGACGCTGACGGACGCGCGTGCTGGCCGAACCAGCCGGTTGGCGACGACGACCTGTCGTGGCCGCCCGAGTCGCTCTGTCGCCGTCGCGCCGTACGGCCCCGTCCCCGTCTCGGTGGGTGTCTCCTCTAACGCCGGGTTCACTGTCGCCGCCTCTCCTGTCGGGCTCTCCCCGCCACAGCCGGCGAGTCCGACGACCGCCCCTACGATACTCGACTGTAACAGTCGCCGCCGCGAACACGTCGGCATCTGTCCGATCCTACGTGCGGGACTGGCTTGACTCCCGGGGTCGCGCCTCACCACCCGCCGTAGTGACAGTGCGTTCCTGTTGGCGTTTCATAACTTACAGACTTGCTGGACAGCACCACTGAAGACTCTCTCACGAGGGTTACAGAAATTTTCCATCACGTTCGTGGACGGTTCCCACGAACCACATGTTCGGTTCACGGGACGTTCCCACGAAACACGAAGAAATCTATTAGTGCCCGGAGGTGTTACAACCGTGTGGGTGAAGTCGTATGGCTACACGAAATCCACAGAGCGACAGCGCCGGAACGTTCGACGATCAGTCACTCTCTCGATACGATCTCCTGTTGGCCGCTGTGCCGGTTCCGTTGGTCGCTGGTGTCGCCGCGGCGGTGAGTAGCTCGCTTCCCGCGGTGAGTGGTCTCGGACTCGGATCTGCGCTCTCGATGTTGTTCGTCCTCTACGGACTGTTCCTCGACGCACCCACGGTCTGAATTGTCGAGTGGAGCTCGCGGCAGCGTCCGAACTGCCGAGCAGGAGTTCGCCCACGGCGTGAACTGCCGAGCAGGAGTTCGTCCACGGCGTGAACTGCCGAGAGGGCTCGTTCGACCGCGGGTCCGGAACGTGATCGTCGTCCCGTCAGTCGTTCTGGCTGGTCGAGCAGTCGGGAGTTCGTGACGGTCTGCCAGTCAGTCGTCCGAGACGGTCTGTCAGTCAGCCGTCCGAGGCGGTCAGCCACTTCCGACGACAGTGACGGGGACGGGAGCGTCGTCGATCACGTCTTTGGCGACGCTGCCGAGCACTCGGCCGGACTGTGCTGGGAGTCCCCGGTGGCCGACGACAACTTCCGCAACGTCGTCCGCAGTGGCGAGATCAGTGAGAACAGTCGCAGGCTCCCCGAACCGGAGGTGTGTCGCACCGACAGAGACGCCTTCGGCGCGGAGGTCGGCTGCGAAGTCCGCGAGAAGTTCGCGGCCGTGGCGCGCCGCATCGTCGACACTGTGGTGACGGTCGTCGGCAGCAGGGGCGTGGGCGTTCGCGTACGATCCCGGGTCGACGGCGTGTACGAGCGTCACAGAGCCGCCACTCCGCCGTGCGACACGCTTCGCGTGGTCGACCGCGGCCCGACTCCCGTCGGACCCGTCGACTGCGACGAGATACTCCATACGACTCGGTCGCTGTACAGACCGCTTAGTACTCTCGACGAGTACGAGACGGCGAGAGCCACCAGAGGCTTGAAGTCGAGGAACGGCTCGTCCTGTCGGCCACGAGCACGGCACGCGGTCGGAGCCAAGTCGGATTTCCGGCCTGTCTCGCGTCGACTCTGCCGACTACGGGTGTGCTGGGTCGTGACCGACAGTCTCACCGCATCTCGTCGAGGTCGCGGACAGCGTCGGCCGACACGGTCAGCCAGCGCGTGAGGAGTTCGTCCTCGTCTGCGTCGGGTGGTGCGACAGTGTACAAGCGGTCCAAGGCGACTGCGGACTTGGTTAGCGACGTCGTGGGTCAGTTGCTCACGCTTGTGCCGAATCTTGTTGGTCACCCGTTCGTACCCGTTGTGAACGTGCGCGAACTCGTCAGTATGCGAGCGACCGTTACGACGCAACGCGGCAAGGCGGTCGTTCAGACGGGTGCGTTCGCGGTGGAGTCGTCGCATCGTCTCGCGGTCGGTGAACTGGACGAACTGTGGCGTGGACAGTTGCCCGTCGTCTTCGGTGACCACCACGCCGTTCACCGTAGCGCGAATCTGTGAGCCGACAGTCCCCTCTTCAGAGAGACCGTTCGAGGTAGCGGTCGGTGACAAGCGGGAGGCCACGTCGTCTAACGTGTGCGTATCCCCACTCGTGCGTCAGATTTATTACTTTTGATATTAGTGGCTGATATAGATTGAATGGTGCAGTCGAGGCAGTCGTCCACGACCCGCTCCGACGATCAGGCAGCACAGACGAGACAGTTGTCAGAAACCAGTGAAACGAGACAGTCAGCCGACGCCACCGAGAGTCAACCACCACACAATCACAGTCGAACGCGGTCCAGAACTCAGTCGAGTCGGGAGCCGTCGGCGTCGGCTGGTCACGGACGGGGACAAGTCGGAATCGGCACGCTGATCGTCTTCATTGCGATGGTACTCGTCGCAGTGTTGGCTGCCGGCGTGTTTCTGGAGGTTGGTAACGTGTTGCAGGGTCAAGGAGAGGAGAGCAGCGACGAGTCAGTTGATCAGGTCACCTCCCGTCTCAGAGTGGTGTCCGTCGTCGGCAACGTCACCGCGAAGCGCAACGACCAGCGGACGAAGTCGAACACAGACGCGCTCGCCGACAGGCGAGTCAACACGATCAAGATTCTCGTCGGACTGGGCCCCGGCGGAGAGTACGTCGACCTCCGGAATACCACAGTGTTGTGGTTCGGGCCGGAGGAGTCACTGGCGTTGAAGTACGGCGGGAGCGAGCCGTATGCGCCGGGGCGGTCCTCCGGCACTGGCTTCGGGGCGAATGCTTCGAACAGCAGCGAGGCGTCGTCGGGAGCGATTCAGCCGGCGGATATCCAGCCCGCGCCAGACGACGAGGACGGAACAGACGGCACGGACAGCACTCTCGACGGGAGTCGGAACCCACACTTGACGTACCACACGTACTCACCCAACTCGGACCGGCACGTCGACCTCACCGAGAAGGGGCAGTTGATCGCGCTGTATATCAACGTCGCAGCAGTCGAGAGCGGCACGAGAGACGACCGTCGCCCGGTCGACCTCGATCCGATGGCAGAGAACGAACGCGCGCGAGTCGTACTCGTAACGCCAGACGGTGGACGAACTGAGATCATCGTCGCCACACCGGCGTCGTTCCAAGCGGGGGAGCTGATCTCGCTGTGACCCACGACAGAGACGGCCGGTGTGTCACCGGTTGTGGCGGCCACCCGAGTGGGCGGGGCACCCGAGAGACGACAGACGACAACGCAGATCCGAACGACCGAACCAATGTCGAGTGACAGTGACTCCTTCCTCCGACGTGGGTTCCTCAAGGCGACCGGCGTCGTCGCCGGCATCGTCGAGGCTGGGACTGGCGTCGTCAAGACACGTGAACCGGAAGACGAGCCGAGCTACCCGGAGGCACAGGTTCTCGTCGGCGTCTCGTCGGCCGCCGACGACATACGGAGCGTGGTCGCGGACACGCTCCCAGAGAACGCAGAGATCAAATCCACGGAGACGACGCTGCGGTACGCCGTCGTGGAGTTCCCGAAGAACGTCCCACGGGCGACGAAACACGACTACATCGAGCAGGCCGAGAAACACCAGTACGTCAGATACGCCGAGGAGAACGCACGAGCCGAGACAGCCGTGACGGTGGACGACCCAAAACGAGACACGGGGGCGCTAGATCTAGTCAACGCGCCCGAAGCCTGGGATACTACCTTCGGCTCCTCGGACGTGACGGTCGCAATCATCGATACCGGGGTAGACTACAATCACGAGGATCTCGCCGACAGCTTCCGAAGTGACCCAGGAGACGACTTCGCTGACGACGACGATGATCCAGCGCCAGACGCCGACGACGAGGGCCACGGTACACACGTCGCTGGCATTGCCGGTGCTGTCACCGACAACGACACCGGCGTCGCTGGGATCAGCCAGTCGGAGTTGATCAGCGGACGTGCACTCGACGAGAACGGGAGTGGATTCGCAAGCGACATTGCTGACGCAATCAGATGGGCAGCAGATCAAGGAGCCGACGTAATCAATTTATCACTTGGTGGGGGTGGCCAGAGTAGCACAATGAAGAATGCGGTAAACTACGCACACAACAACGGTGCCACACTCGTCGCTGCGGCGGGGAACGACAGCGAAAACAGCGTCCAATTCCCAGCAGGTTACTCGGACTGTATCGCTGTCTCGGCAGTCGACGATAGCGGTGATCTCGCTTCCTTCACCAACACTGGTGATGCTATCGAACTCGCTGCGCCCGGCGTCGGCTACAGATCGACATATCCTGTAGACGATAATTACGTGCGATTAAATGGGACCTCAATGGCATCACCGTGTGTCGCAGGGGTCGCAGCCCTCGTCATCGACCAGTGGGACACCGACAACGCGACGACACGAGAACACCTGAAGAATACGGCTCGGGACACTGACCTCGGGGACAAAGAGGAGGGTGCTGGCATCGTCGACGCACAGGCTGCCGTCCAGACGGAACCGTCTGGGGGTGGCGGCGGCGGTGGTGGCGGTGGCACCGGTACTGTCTCCGACAGCGTCTCCAGTTCGCTGGCCGACTACAGCGACTCCGACTGCTGGACGTACGGGTTCGAGTACGACAACCCTTCGCGTGTCGACGTGAAACTCGACGGACCAGACGGTGCCGACTTCGACCTGTACGTGAACGACGGCCGCGCGGAGTGTCCGACACACGACGGGGCCGACCACTCGTTCGTCTCGACGGACGCTAACGAGTCAATTCAGGTGTTCAACCCAGACCCGTCCGTGCCGCTGTACGTAACTGTCGACTCCTACGAAGGCGGCGGGAAGTACACGCTTCGCATCACCGAGTACGAGTGATGCGGTCGTGCGTAGATCGTTACCACCGACGACTGATAGTGATTACTGCGAATAGTTCCACGGACGGCGTCGAAAATCGACGGCTCAGACGCTCTGATCGCCGACACGAGTCACCACGGCGGTAAAGACTCGCAGTAATCACTATGACAGCGGGCACCGCAGCGACGTGATACCGCCCGATACCGCAGAAGTCACGAAAGATCACTACGCACGACCGTATGACACTGCTGATTGGCGAACAAGGGACGACACCGCGAAGAGACAACGGCAACGAGGACCGTCGAGGGTTCGTGCGCGGGTCTGTCTCACCCACGGAGCGCGTCGACCGGTCGTTCGTTGGCCGCACGCCACGCGGGGTACACGCCAGCCACGAGACTGATCAGCACGCCGAACGCTGCCGCGCCGCCGAGGTAGAACAGCGCCTCGCCGGAGAACGCCAGCGGATTCCCGAGGAAGATGGCGTTGGCGGCGACCGTCGCGCCGACGGCGATCACCATCCCGACTGTCGTGCCGATGAGCCCGAGCATTCCGGACTCGACGAGCAGGACGCGCAACACGTCGCCGCGCTGGTAGCCGACAGCGCGTAAGACGCCGATCTCCTCGCGGCGCTTGATCACCGCCATCAGCATCGTGTTGGCGATAGCGACACCGGAGACCAACAGCGAGATCGACCCCAGTCCGACGAGGAACAGGTTGAGACTGTTGGCGATGTCCTTGATGAACCGAACGAGCGACGTGAGCTCCAGAACGAACAACATCGACTTTCGGCCGTTGAACTCCTCGTCGAGTTCGGCTGCGACGGCTTCCGCTCGGTCGACGTTGCGGGTCGTGATCTGGATCTGGTCGTACCGTCTCTCTGGGAGCTGTTCCATCGGGAGGAACAGCTGGCTGACGCCGAAGCGCGCGGTCGGGGCGAGAATCGCCGACACGCGGTACGTCTCTGTCGTCTGGACCGTGCCAGCCGGCGTCTCCTCTTCGATCTCGATAGTGACGCGGTCACCGACGCGGAGACGGTGTTCCGTGGCGAACTCGTTGGACACGACGACACTGTTGCGCCAGTTCGTCGGGAGTTCGCCGATACCGACCTCGTACAACGCCCGCGGGTCTTCGGTGTACGTTACGGACACGTCTTTCATCTCACCCGCCCGGACGCGGTACTCCGCCGACTGTGAGCTGGTGCCGACGATCCCAGCCGTGTCGACCGTCGCCTCGATCTGGCGGATGTCCTCCTGGTCGAAGAACCGCTGTTCGCGGTCGAAGCCGGGGGAGACGAACACGTTGTTCGCTCCCTGCTCTTCGATCGTGCCGAAGATACTCTGTTTGAACGCGACGCTGCCGCCGCCGACCGCGCCGATTGCGACGACACCGATCACGATTGCCAAGGCTGCCAACGCCGACCGCGTCTTCGCACGCGAGATGTTCCGCCGTGCGATCACGAACGACGGGAACAGCCCGGCGATCCGGTAGAGGATGCTCACGCGACCACCTCCCGGTCGTTCGGTGTGACTGTCCGTGCTGTCGGTCCGTGCAGTTGGTCCATCATCCGAGTGCCTCCACCGGGCGTTTGTTCGCCGCCCGCCACGCGGGGTACAGCCCCCCGATCAGCGCGGTGAGGACCCCGAAGACGACACCGAGGCCGATGTACTGGAGTCCAGTCGCCGTGAACGCCAGCGGCTCTCCGAGGAGCACCTGGTTCACGATCAGGCCGACCACCAGCGAGAGCGTGCCGCCGACGACGACACCGATCACGCCGAGCAGCGTCGCCTCGGCGACGAGGAGCCGAACCACGGCGAACTTCGAGTAGCCGACGGCCCGCAGGACGCCGATCTCCCCCTCGCGCTCGATCGCCGACATCAGCATCGTGTTTGCGATTGTGACGGCCGCGACGAGCAGCGAGATGCCGCTGATCCCCAACAGGAACTGGTTGATCAGCGTGAACTGCTCTTCCTGCTGTTCCTTGCGGCTCTGTGAGGTCGTCACCGACACGCGATCACGACGGTCGTTGAACTCGTCTTCGATCCGCTCGGCGACGGTGTCGATCCCGGCGACGTTCGGGTTCGACTCCACGATGACCTCGTCGTACTCGTCTCTGTCGAGTCGGCTACTCGGGAAGAACACCGCCCGGTCGGCGTTGAGCGGGTCGCCCTGCCCCTGTGACGGGAGGATGGCGACCACACGGAGGTCACCCTCGACGTCGTCGTCGCCCGTGCTCGTGACTTCGATGGTGTCGCCGACCTCGATGTCGTTGTCGTTCGCGAGCGCGGACCCGACGACAGCCACGTCCCCGTCGAAGTTCGCAGGGATCTCCCCCGCTTTCGCCTCGTAGAACCGCGAAGGGTCGCCGATTCCCTGCGGGATCGTGAAGACGATCGGATCACCGCTGGGGTCGAGCACCACCGCCTGTCCAATCGGGTTTTTGATCGGGACGAGGGTGGCACTGCCGGCGGCCTGTTGCATCCGCTGGAGCTCCGTCTCGCTGAACGTCGCCGTGTCGGGCTCGTCTTCGTACACCACGGGAGTCACCGTCGCTGTCCCGCCCAGATCCTCGTAGGCGCGTAGTTGGTTCTGCTTGAACGCCTCGCCGCCGACACCGATGCCGCCGATTGCGACGACACCGATCACGACTGCGACGACCGCCAACGCCGAGCGTGTCGTCGCCCGCGAGACGTTCCGCCGAGCCAACACGACTGTCGGCACCTGTGCGGTGACGCGACGGACGAAACTCACGTCGTCTCACCTCCGTCGCTCTCTGGCCGTGGCTCCTCTCCGCCGACGGTGTCGCCTTCGACGAGATTCTCCTCGGACTCGCCACTCCCGACGAGGCTCTCCTCGGACTCGCCACTCCCGACGAGGCTCTCGGTCGTTCCTGTACTCGCGCTCGCGGAGTCGGCTGGCTCGGGTTCCGTCGCCGGCTCGGCTGACTCGGGCTCCGTCGCCGGCTCCTCGTGTGTCGCACTGTCGTCGGCGCGGAGTTCACCGTCGATGAGGTTCACCACTCGGTCGGCAGCCTCCGCCACGTAGTCGTCGTGCGTGACTGTCACGACCGCGACGCCCTCCTCTCTCCGGAGTTCGTCGAACAGATCGAGGATCTGGTCGCCGGTGTCGCGGTCGAGGTTTCCGGTCGGCTCGTCGGCCAACAACAGCTGCGGATCGTTGACCAGCGAGCGAGCGATGGCGACACGCTGTTTCTGGCCGCCGGAGAGCTCGTCCGGGTAGTGGTCCAGCCGGTCGCCGAGTCCCACCCGCTGTAGCAGCTCCGTCGCGCGTTCGCGGGTCTTCTTCGGCGTTCGGTCGAGCATCCGCGGCATCTCCACGTTCTCCAGCGCTGTCAGCGTCGGGATCAGGTAGAAGCTCTGGAACACGAACCCGATCACTCGCTTCCGCTGGCGTGTCCGCTCGCCGTCGTCGAACGTCGCTACGTCCGTGCCGTTGAGTGTCACTTCTCCGTCAGTCGGCACGTCGAGCAGCCCGAGCAGGTTCAGCAGGGTGGACTTGCCACTGCCGGAGGGGCCGACGACGGCGACGAAGTCGCCGGGCCCGATACCGAAGTCGATCCCCTTGAGCGCCCGGACGGTCTGCTCGCCCGTCTGGTACTCCTTGACCACGTTCCGACCGCGAATGATCGGATTGTCCGGGATCACTGGGTCGACTTCGCGCGCCGACTTGGCGTCGAACCCGCCGGTCTTCGCGTCGTCGGACACTGTCGTCACCCCCTGACCCGGTAGGCGACGGCGAGCACGATCACGAGCACCCCGACGACGGCTGCCGGGACGACCGGGAGTCCACCGCCGCTGGAACCGCTCCGCTGCCGGACGATCTGCTGCTCGACTGGTACCTCCGTGGTGAACGACTGCCGGACACCGTCGACCACGTACGTCACTTCGACCGGAACTGTGGAGAGATTACCGGTCACCGTCGTCTCCAGCGTGAACGACGAGAAGTCGCTCGCGTCGATGCCGCCGACGAAGTAGTCTGTCCCAGCGACGGTCTCGGAGTCGGGAATCGACACGACCACGGAGTCGACGTTGTCGGAGCCGACGTTGCTGGCGGTCGCCGAGAGTTCGAGACTGCCGGCGCGTGCGACTGCGCTCACGCCGGTGAGCGTGACATCACCGGGGTTGGAGGGCGCGGCGAACTGTGCGTCGAACGTCCGGGTGATGCGCTGTCTGATCCCCTCGTCCATGTACACGAGCGTGACGTTCACCGGGTACGTTCCTGCCTCGTCGACCACGGCGTCGAAGGTGAGACCCGCGGTCCCGCCGGCTTTCAGCGTCGAGCGAACGCGCTCGGTCGTCTCGAAGTCGACTGCGGGCGAGGAGACGACGACGGCGAGCTGTCGCACGTCACGGTCGAGACCGTTTGCGACGGTGACGTTCACCGACCGCGTCGCGCCCGGAATCGCTTCCTGAACACTCATCTCGACTTGCGGGTGTTCGGCCGGCTCGTCTGCCAGCGTGAAGTCCGTATCGAGCGTGTAGCTCGTGTTGCGGCGCTCACCCTCGTACGTGTAGCTCACGTCGACTGTCAGTGGCAGTTCTGCGGCCGTCTCGGGCGTGACAGTGAACTCGAACGCCTGACTCCCGCCGCCGGCGACTGCAGCGGCGACACGACGCTGTTCGCTCACAGTCACCTGCTCGCCGTCGAGTGTGAGTTCGACGTTACGGACGGAGCTGTCGAGCCCGTTCGACAGCGTGAGTGTCACTGTACGAGGCTCGCCGGGGGCAGCCGACTCGGCCGAGACACCGACCTGCGGGTGTTCGATCTCGGTCGTGTCGGTGAAGTCTGCGGTGAGCGTCTGGACGACTTCACGCCGTTCTCCGTCGACCGTGTACCGGAGTGTGACGTTCACCGGAAGCGTCGCTTCACGGTCAGGGGTCGCCCGAATGTCGAAGCTCGTCGTCTGGCCAGACTGGACCGCTGCCGTCACCCGACGTGGGTCACGCAGCGAGACACGCTCTCCGTCGACGATCAACTCGACGTTGCGGATGGTGTCTTCTAGGCCGTTCGAGACGCTGACGGTCATGGTCTGCTCTTCTCCAGTTGGCTCGTCACTCGTCGTCAGCCCGACCTGCGGGTGATCGACATCAGATGTCTCTGTGAAGTCCGGCTGGAGTTTGCGGACGACCGACCGTCTGTCTCCGTCGTAGGTGTAGTTGATCGTCACGTTCACTGGCTGCGTGGTCTCACTCTCCGGGGTTACGCGGAATTCCAGTGACGTCGAGGAACCTGACTGAACAGCCGCGATAACACGACGAGGATTGCGAACGTCGACCGTGTCACTGTCGAGAGTGACTTCGACATTCCGGATCGCCTTCGATAGCCCGTTGGAGACACCGACTGTCAGTGTCTGGTCGTCACCCGGCAGTGAGGCATCTGTCGACGTGTCCGCCTGCGGGTGTCCTTCGATCACCTGCACGGTCACTGGCTGGACAATCCGACGGACATCACCAGTGTCGTCGCGGAACTTGAGGTGCAGGTAGACGGTGTGGGTGCCTGTCTCGTTGAGCGTCGCTTCGATGTCCAACGTCTTCGTCTTCCCGGGGCCGATTCCTCCAGAGAGCGTCTCCTCGGAGACGAGATCCGAATTCCGACCGGGTTCACGTCTCACTGTCGCCTTCTCGAAGGTGTAGTCCGAGTCGCTGTCCTCCGAGTTCGATACGGTTGTCTGAATTGTGAACGACTCCTCTGGTACCGGCTGTGACGGCGAGACGGTCGTCGAGACCGAGACGAACCCGTCTGCGGCCGCGGGGACCGAGCCTGCCGGAATCGCTGCTACGACCAGTACGACTGTCAGTATCGAGACGAGACTGCGTTGCATCACTCGCCCCACTCTCGGTCTCCTGTCGGCATAAACAGAGGCTCATGGGTTCACCCCCCGTGACTGCGGGAAAGAGTTAAGTCTGACAGTTCGTTCAGCCGCGGCCCGACACAGAAACGTCAGGTGCCAACAGTGTCAGTCGTCACTCGGCACGGACATGTCCGGTGTCGACAGCGGACCGTCACGACGGGCCACACTGCGGAACCGTTCACCGTGGACGCCCTTGGCGGCGAGCGCGCTCGGAATCGTGCCAGTCAGCCACGAACCGCTCGGGCTCTCGGCGGCGGGAACGCCGTCGAAGTCCGGTCGCCGGAGTCGGTCGGGGAGATACCGGTCGTACACCGGAAGTCGTTCGTGCAGCGGGAGGCCGCCGTAGTCGGCGATCTCGGCCAACTCGCGGAGCGCGGGCCACTCGTAGTCGGGGTTGATGTAGTCGTCGGTGACTGGCGAGACACCGCCGAGATCGTCGATGCCGCAGTCGAGAAGCTCTCTGACTGGTGCGAGATTCGGCGGCGACTGAACGGAGACACTGGCTGGCAACACGGCACGCGCCATCGCCGTAACTCGCCGCATCGTCGAACGCGACGGGGTCTGGAAGTCCGACCGCTCGTTCTCGACGACCGGCTGGATAATCACCTCCTGTACGTGGCCGTACCGCTCGTGTAGCCGTCGAATCGCAGCCAGCGACTCTGCACGGTCGCGCCAACTCTCCCCGATTCCGACGAGAATCCCCGTGGTGAACGGCACACCCGCCTCGCCTGCGGCGCGGATGGTCCGGAGGCGGTCTGCAGGCTCTTTCTGTCGTGTCCCCGCGTGTGCAGCCACGTCGGCAGTCGTCTCCAGCATCACGCCCATCGAGGCGTTGACCGGCTTCAGCCGCTCGAAGCCGGCGCGATCCAGATCGCCGGGATTCGAGTGTGGCAACAGCCCCTCCTCTAGTGCGATCTCACACGCGCGAACGTGGTACTCCCGCAGCGAGTCGTACCCCCACTCGTCGAGTTGGTCGTGGATACGGGTGTACCGGTCGTCTGGCTCGTCGCCGAACGTGAACAGCGCCTCCGTGCAGCCGGCGTCTGCGCCCACGCGGCACCGCTCACGAACCTCGGCAGCGGACAGCAGCGACGCCTCACCCGGCGGGTCGTAGTAGGTGCAGTACGTACAAGTGTACCTGCAGGCGGTCGTCAACGGGACGAACACGTTCCGAGCGAAGGTGAGCTCCGACGCCCGTGACACGTCTGTCGGCCGCACGGCTAACGCGTGCTCGACTGTCGACTCGGGGACTGCGAGGTCGAACTCCAATCCGAAGCGCTCTGTGAAGTCGACGAGGCTCTCTCCCTCTCGGCGTCTCACGCTCCGCGCTCTGCACGCGAGAAAAATAAATCCACCAGTCCCGACGCGGTCGAGGCCACCAGTCCCGACGCGGTCGAGGAGGACAACTCAGGGACAGCGCGAGGATGTCGAGCCAGAGACAGCGCGAGGATGTCGGGCTGCGCACGGCGACCGACTACGCGCAACTGTCCGCGTCGCCGATTTTCCCGAGGCCGAAGAACAGCTCCCAGACGACCGCCGACGGACTGCGCTTTGGCCCGTTGCTCGCCTCGATTTCCGCCGCGAGCTTCGGGGCGTTGGGGCTCTGACCCGCTAGCGTGCCAAGATACTGCCAGATATTCGTCCAAACCATCCGGTTTCTGTGTGACGCATGCACACGAAAAATCACTTCTCGTGAACGAATGAGAAGTCTTATACGTCGACCCGGCGTCTGTCGGTGTATGGCGCAAGGGAAGGTCGACTTCTTCAACGACACAGGCGGCTACGGTTTCATCTCGACTGACGACTCCGAGGAGGACGTGTTCTTCCACATGGAAGACATCGGCGGCCCGGACATCCAGGAAGGCGAGGAGATCGAATTCGACATCGAACAGGCAGAGAAAGGACCACGCGCGACGAACGTCGTCCGCCAGTAGAATCGGTCGACGGCCACCGCTCGCCGTTCGTGCGGCGGTGACCTCCGACAACGCTGTTTTTTATACGCCGATAGACGACAGAGAGCGACAGCACTGTTCGGCGGGCGAGAGCGTCTGTTGGACGGTCGTGAGTGCGGTTCTGGAGCGGTTCTGGACAGTGGAAGCTCGCCAGACAGCGAGGATGAGACTGGAGAGTCAGCCGTTCAGTCGTTCGACGACGGCGCGGAGGTCGGCTCGATCCTCGACGGCAGCCTTGATCTCTTCACGTTCGCGGACGGCGTCGGAGTCGGCGTCGTACGCGCGGACGAACTCCGCGCGGGTGTGTTCGTCGAAGGCGTGACGGATAGCGAAGTAGCCCTCGGGGACGATGGTGCCACAGACGGCACACTCGTGCCGTTCGTGTTCCGTCGTCTGGTGGACGATCGTGTCTTCGACCGACCCGAACCGCTCCTCGCAGCCGTCGATACCGCACTCCCAGCGGGGCATACCTCCACTGTCTCGGGCGACGGTGAAAGCCTTCCCGGTCGACACGCGCTGGCGAGAAGTGGCGACCGAGCGTGGCGTGTCGAAAGGTGTGACCTGAGCGTGGCGTGTCGAGGAGTGGCGACCGAGTGTGGCGTGTCGAGGAGTGGCAGCCGAGCGGTCTCTCTCTCTCCCGCATGGGTGCGTCAATGGCTACCGTACCAGTGAAACGACTATTATGGACGACGCAGATCCGGGGTCGTGGTCGAACTCCAGCGCGATTGGGTCGACGAGGCGCGAGCGAGCTACGCGGCCGACTACCCAGCGGTGACGGTCGAAGAACGGACGACGGAGGTGTCTGCAGAGACGTTCCGCGGGTACGTCGAGACAGACGAGCCGTACCGCGGCAGTGCGTACGCGTGGGTCGTTCGAGAGCCGGGGGACGCCGCGCCGCTCTCCGAGTCGGCGGTCGTGGAGCGTGACGACCGTCGGCGCGTCCTGTTGCACTACCCGCGCAGTAGCGACGAGTGGGGACTGCCGGGTGGCGGACTGGAAGCCGGCGAGGACCACGAGGCTGCGGTCGTCCGCGAGGTGGGCGAAGAGACTGGCGTCGAGGTGACGGTCGACGACCCGTGGCTCGTCGTCCACCGGCGCTGGGTCTCTGCGGACGCGCCCGAGACCGACATCAGCCACTCGCTGCACGTCTTCTTCGACGCCACGTACGACGGGGGCCACATCTCCGTCCAACCCGGCGAGTCGAACGGCGCTGCGTGGTTCGCTGTCCCCCCACGGCGACTGCAGTCGAACGCACAGCGCCGCGCCGAGTCGTGGTCGCCAGCGCCGACCGAGAGGTAGTCGAAGTCGCCAGCCTCGACCGAGAGATAGTTACGGTCGCAGCGTCGACGATCAGTGGCGTCACGGTAGCTGATACGGTCGTGCGTAGATCGTTACCACCGGCGACTGACAGAGAGCACCACAGCGACGTGATACCGCCCGATACCGAGACAGCTCGTTGCTCGGCTAATTCCGACTACAAAAAGCAGAACAAAACGGAACCTCTAATCGACTCGATAGGAACGACGGTCAGATTCA
>CAKZQY010000435.1 GCA_937142015.1 uncultured Halobacteria archaeon | reverse complement strand
TCTCGCTGTCGCGTGGACCGACACTGTCAGTCGATCCGCCGTCTCGCTGTCGCGTAGACCGACACAGTCAGTCAGTTGCTTCGGCGCTCGTTCGCGAGGCGCGTCGGCTGGCGCGTTCCACGAACTCCTCGGGGAGTTCGTCGATCTCGCCCGCCTGCACACCCCACAGGTGTGCGTACAGCCCGTCTTCGGACAACAGCTCCGAGTGCGTGCCGCGCTCGACGATCTTCCCGTCCTCTAAGACGACGATCTGGTCGGCGTCCTTGATCGTCGACAGTCGGTGTGCGATGGCGAAGGTGGTCCGGTCGTCGGTCAGCTTGTCCAGCGAGCGCTGGATCAGCATCTCCGTCTCCGTGTCCACGTCGGAGGTCGCCTCGTCGAGGATCAGGATCTCGGGGTCTTTCAGCACCGCACGAGCGATAGAGAGCCGCTGGCGCTGGCCGCCGGACAGCTTCACGCCGCGCTCGCCGATCTCCGTGTCGTACCCCTCCGGGAGGTTGGTGATGAAGTCGTGTGCCTCCGCGGCTTTCGCGGCCTCCACCACGTCCTCGTGGCTGGCTCCGAAGGTGCCGTACTCGATGTTCTCCTCGACTGTGCCGTAGAACATGAAGCTCTCCTGTGAGACGTAGCCGAGCGACTGCCGGAGACTCGGGATCGTCACGTCGCGCAGGTCCTGATCGTCGATCTCGATTGCGCCCTCGTCGACGTCGTACATCCGCAAGAGGAGCTTCAACACGGTCGACTTGCCGGCTCCGGTCGGTCCGACGAGTGCGACGGTCTCCCCGCCGCCGACCTCGAAGCTGATGTCCTCGACGACTGTCTCCTCCTCGTCGTAGCCGAACGACACGTCGTCGTAGACGATCTCTCCGTCCTCGACGATCAGCTCGTCTGCGTCCGGGTCCTCGACGATCCGGGACGGCTCGTCCATCAGCCCGAAGATTCGAGCCGAGGAGGCGCGAGCGCGCTGGTACATGTTGATGATCTGCCCGAACTGCGCCATCGGCCAGATGAACCGCTGGGTGAACAGGATGAACGTCGTGAACTCACCGACACGGAGCGTCCCGGTGAACGGGCCGGGCGCGCCGGCGAACACCCAGAACCCGCCGACCGCGAACGTGGCGACGAAGCCGACCCCGGCGATGACCCGCAGCGCCGGGAAGAACCTGATCCGCGTCGAGATGGCGTCCCAGTTGGCGTCGAAGTAGTCCATCGACACGCCGTCGACGCGGTCGGACTCGAACCCCTCCGTGTTGGAGGTCTTGATGACTTGGATGCCGCCGAGGTTGTTCTCCAGCCGGGAGTTCATCTGCCCGACAGAGGAGCGCACGTCCGCGTACTTCGGCTGGATCGTCTCGATGAACTTCCAGGTGAACACGGCGATGATCGGCACCGGCAACAGCGCGACCACGGCGAGCTGCCAGTTGAGCGCGAACATGATTCCCGCGATAGCGATCACCATCACCGACAGCCGGAAGAAGGAGTTCATCCCGTCGTTGAGGAACCGCTCCAGTCGGTTCACGTCGTTCGACAGGATCGACATCATCTCGCCGGTCTGCTTGTCGGCGAAGAAGTCCATGTTCAGCCGCTGCATCTTGTCGTAGGTGTCCGTCCGAATCGAGTGCTGGATGTTCTGTGCGAAGGAGTTCCAGCCCCAGTTGCGCGACCAGTGGAACGCCGCACCGCCGAAGAACCCGACACCGATCAACGTGATCGACAGCCAGAACTGACCCGTTCTGCCGGGTGGTATCACCGACTGCAGCGTCGACTGGGGAACGAACCAGAGGAGTTCGCCGACCGCCTCGGCGTACCCCACGTCGTTCTCGATGACGGCGTCGATTGCGATCCCGAGGATCAACGGCGGGAGGAGATCGAGGACCCGCGCGATCACGCTCGCCGCCAACCCGACAGCGAACTGGAGGGTGTTCTCTCTCCCGTACCGGCCGAACAGCCGCCGCATCGGGTTGTCCGTCTTCTCGCGGACGTCCTCGAACGGATCGTCCTCTTCTGCGGGGTGACTCATCGGATAGAAGAAACACGGCTGCGGCTACGTAAATCGTTTGCTTCGTTTCGAAACCGTCGGTCGAGCGGCCCGTGAGACAGCACGTGTGAACGACAGAGTGTGACAGTATCCGTGGGCGACAGTGCGAGACAGTACTCGTGACTGACGAGACGAGATCTGTGCTCTACGTCGAGCACTACGCCTCAGGATCGACCACTACATCCCGGGATCGATCACTACATCTCGGGATCGATCAGTTCGACGGGGTGGCGCGGCTGTTCGGGGAGCAGGTCCTCGATCTGGTCGACACAGGACGTGCCGCTGGCGACCACGTGATCCGCCTCCACAGCAGTCAGCTCCGACTCGACGCGCTCACCCACGTCGATGGAGAGTTCGTAGAACTGTTCTTTGTAGCCGAAGCTCCCAGCCATCCCACAGCACTCCGCCTCCGTCGTCGTCACGTCGTAGCCACACCGCTCCAGCACGGCACGGCTGTGTGCTTCCAGCCCCATCGTCCGTTGCTGACAGTGGCTGTGGTACGCGACCGTCTCGCCGTCGACGCTCGCCAGCGGGTCGGCGTCCGCGCCGTTCTCCAGCAGTCCGAACACGTACTCCAACAGCTCGTAGCTGTCGGCCGCCAGTCTGTCCGCCGTCGCGGCCGGCAGGAGGTGGTCGTAGTCCTCCCGGAACATCGCCAGATCACTCGGCTCGATCACGACCACGTCGTAGCCCGCGTCGATGTACGGCGTCAGCTGTCCCGCCAGCGTGCGTGCCTTCTCTGTCGCGGTGTCGATCATCCCCTGTGAGAGCGGTGGCCGCCCCGTCCCCGGGAGCTCCGGAACGACCACGTCTGTCCCGAGCGCTTCTAACACTCGGACCGCTGCCCGCCCGCGCTCCTGGAGCCAGTAGTTGGTGTAGAGGTCCGGGTACAGCACTGCGCGCCGGTGGGTCCCGCTCTCGTCACTCGTCGCCTCGGATCGGTCGTCACTCGTCCCCGCTGGTGTCTCGGAGTCGTCACTCGTCGCCTCGGCGAGTGCCGTCGTCGTCGCTTCGGCGAGCGCCGGATCGCCCGGACGGTCGGCCCAGTCGACCAGCGTCACCCGTCGGAACTCGGGGAGGTCACGCCGGCGGTCGATGCCAGCGACACGCTCCAGTACCGCACGCACGGGACCGGCGTTCGACAGCCAGTTCGAGACGGGAGCGAACGCGCTCCCCAGCGTCGCCAGCGTCTCGAAGTTGCCGAACAGTCGCTTCTGTCGGTCGAACCCGCCGGTCTCCGCGTCCGGCGTCAGCCCGTCGACGAGCGTGTCGATCCCCTCGGGTTCGCTCCCCTGCTGGATGCGACTCCGCACGACCGTGTTGATCCACGGAATGTCGATCTCCACCGGACAGGCGTCGACACACCGCGAACAGCCGGTACAGAGGTCGACGAACTCGGCGGCGGTGTCGAGCCCTTCGATACCGGCCTCCCAGCCGCCCGCGATGCCGCCGGAGTACGTCTCGCCGCCGAAGGCGTGGCCGCCGACGGACTGGAAGTTGCCACAGCTGTTCGAACAGGCGGAACACCGGATGCAGTACAGCGTCTCTCTGAGGTGGTCGTCCTCGCGCATCGACAGCCGCCCGTTGTCGATCAACACGAGGTGGAACGACCGGTCGTCCTCTCCTTCGGTGATCGGCGTCTCTGGCTCGTCGAAGTCGACCGTCGGCGAGTCCATCGGCGGGGTCAGGAGTGAGAGGTAGCTGGTGAGATCCTGTCCGGTTCCGGAGCGACCGATCAGCTCGACGAACGGCTGGAGGTCTTCGACCGTCGGCACGATCTTCTCGACGCCCGCGACTGCGACGTGTGTGTCCGGCACGGTCACCGTCTTACGGGCGTTCCCCTCGCTGGTCACCAGCGCCATCGTCCCGGTGTCTGCGGTGAGGAAGTTCGCACCGGTCATCCCCACGTCTGCACCCGCAATCTCCTCTAGCAGCTTCTGCCGGGCGAAGCTCGTCAGCTCTTCGGCCGTCTCCGGCGGCTCGTCCGGGTCGAACCGCTCGGCGAACAGCTCCGCGATACCCTCTCGGGACTTGTGGATCGCGGGCGCGACGATGTGGCTAGGTGCCTCGTCGGCGAGTTGGAGCACCCACTCCCCGAGGTCAGTCTCGACCACGTCGACACCCTGCTCGTCGAGGTGTTCGTTCACCTCGATCTCCTCGGACGTCATCGACTTGCTCTTCACCAGCCGGTCTGCGTCGGCGTCGGCACACACCTCCGCGACGTAGGCGTTGGCGTCCGCAGCGTCGTCTGCGAGGTACACCTCCCCGCCGTTGGCTTCGACCGTCTCTCGGAGCTCGTCGATCAACGCTGGCAGGCGCTCGATGGCGTCCTCCTTGATCTGGCGTGCCTCCTGTCGTAAGGCGTCGTAGTCGTCGAGCCCGTCGACCGCGTCGTAGCGACTCTGGTTGAATCCGCGGGTGTTCTCCGCGACCGCAGCCCCCTCCGTCCGGAGCAGTTCTCTGATCTGTGCGGCCTGTGCCTCGTGTGAGTCGGAGCTCATCGGTCGATCACCACCCCGTGGACGCGCTCTGGCCCGTGCGCTCCCTGAACGAGCGCACCCATGTCCGCGGTCGCCGACGGGCCAGTCGCCAGAATCGCAGACGACCGATCCGCGCGGAACTGGTCGCCGAGTCGCTCGAACGTCGCCCGCATGTCCGGCACGATGTCGGCCGCGTCGAGCACGAACACGTGGAGGTCCGGGAACAGACTCGCCGGCTCCGAGCCGTCCGGCGTCGCCGCCAAGATCACGCTCCCGTACTCCGCGACGGCGAACGACGCGGCCGTCACGCCGGTCGTCGCCTCGGTCAGCTCTGCCGGTGTCGGCTCCGTCGTCACCGACGCGGGGAGTGACACGTCCTCCCACGGGAGCGGTGCGCCGACTGCCGGCTGCTCGATCACCTCCGCGAGTGTCTCCCGGACGGCCCCGGTCGACACGTCGACTCGTGTCAGTTCGACCCCGTACGTCGCCGCCTCCTCGGCGAACGCGTCGTACAGGTCTGGCTGTGCCACCGTCACGGCGTCCCTCCGGTGGTGCCGCCGTGTCGTCCGCTGTCTGGCTGTCGTGTGCTCGTCGGTCGTGTGCGCACGGTGTGACCCTCCATCGATGTGTTCGAATCGCTCGTCTCCTCTGTCGGCGTGTTCGAACCGCTCGTCTCCTCTGTCGGCGTGTTCGAATCGCTCGTCTCCTCTGTCGGCGTGTTCGAATCGTTCGTCTCGGTTTCGTCTGGCCCAGAGTCGGGCCGTCGACCGAGACCGTCTGGAACGAATCGAGTGTAGCCGCCGTACCACTTATCTCTTGTGCGAACACGAGATAAGCTGTATCTCGATCCTACTGACGGTACAGACGTGTACACTACTGTTCGGACCCGGCACGGATCGTGTTAAGTGGGTGCCGGGAGACGGGGTGATCGTGCGACGAGAACGTGTCACGAGCGGTACAGATTGGGAGTCGAGCGCCGGCTACTCTCGGGCGGTCCGAGCGGGTCGGACGATCAGCGTCGCCGGTACCACGGCAGTCGACGAGTCTGGCGAGCCGATGACAGACGCCGACGCGTACGAACAGACGGAACGCGCCATCGAGATCGTCGGTGAGGCGTTGCGCGAGGTCGGTGGGGATCTCTCGGACGTGGTCCGAACCAGACTGTACGTGACGGAGATCGACGACTGGGAGGCCGTCGGGCGCGCACACGGCGCGGTCTTCGGCGACGTGCAACCTGCGACGACGATGGTCGAGGTCGCCTCGCTGATCGAACCCGGACTCGTGGTCGAAGTCGAGGCGAAGGCGGTCGTCGACGACAGCGACGGTGAGTAGTGTCTTCGACTCGGCCGTCAGGCAGCGTCGTCGGCTCGTCCACCGAACGGGGAGGACGAGTCAGTCGGTCGTGAGCCGACGGAGACGCCGGTGATCTCGAACCGTGCGCCGCCCTCCGCGCTGTCGGTCACGTCGACCTCCCAGCCGTGCGCTTCGACGACCGCTGCGACGATGGAGAGCCCGAACCCGGTGCCGTCTGCGTTCGTCGTGTAGCCGTGGTCGAAGATCTCCGCTCGGTCGGACTCCGGAATTCCTGCGCCGTCGTCTGCGACGTAGAACCCCGTCACGGGGGCGGTGTCGGCTGTCGTCGAATCGCTCGTGATCACGCCGACACGGACAGTCAGCGGCGGGTCGTTGTGTTCGCGGGCGTTTCGGTAGAGATTCTCGAAGACGTTCAGCAGTCGGTCGCGGTCCGCCCGAATCCAGACACGGTCCGGTACGCGGAGGTCGAGTTCGGTCCCGTCGGGTTGGACGTTGGCCCACGCACCGCCCGCGATTCGAGCGAGTGACACCGTCTCCACCTCCTCGATCTGCTCGCCGGCCCGAGACAGGGTGAGCAGATCGTCGATAATCACCTCCATGCGCGTCGCCGAGCGCTCGATAGCGTCGACGTGTGACTGGTCCGCCGGTTCGAGTTCCTCCCCGAGGAGGTCTGCCCGTCCGGCGATCACCGACAGCGGGTTGCGGAGGTCGTGGCTGACGACGCCCGCGAACTCGTCGAGACGCTCGTTCTGCCGTTCGATCTTCTGCACCCGCTCCCGCTGTCGTGTCACGTCGCGGGCGATCAGGATCGACCCCTCCTCCTCGTCGCCCGTGATCGGTGACCGCGCGAGTTCGACGAACCGCTCGTCCCCGTCTCGTTCGAGGGAAACCGTGACTGTCTCCTCGTCGAGTGTGGGCGCTTCGACGACCCCGCGGGCGGCTGTCGTGTCCCCGCCTGTCTCTCCCGGGTCGACACTGCCGACTGCTGTGCTGTCGTGGTCTGTGTCGACGGTGCGGTTGTGATCTGCGTCGACGGTGTTGTCGTGATCTGTGTCGACGGTGTTGTCGTGATCTGTGTCGACGGTGCTGTCGTAGTCCGTCGTGACAGCGCCGCCGTCGCTCGTCGTGACCGTGTCTCGCCCGCTGGTCGTTGTGATCGTGTCTCCACCGTCGCTGGTGGTGACTGTGTCCTCGTCATCGCTCGTCTTGACCGTATTCCCGTCATCGCTCGTCCCGACTGTGTCCCCGTCATCGCTCGTCTCGACTGTGTTCCCGTCATCGCTCGTCGTGACCGCTCCGTAGCCGGGAATGACCGCACTCGCCAGCGCGCCGACGTGGCGGTGGTCGACACCCAGCACACGCTCGGCGGCGGGGTTCACGTCGACGATGCGGCCGTCGCCGTCGACGACGACGATTCCGTCTCGGATGCTCTCGAAGGTGGTGTTGCGAGCGATCGGACGGATGTCGTAGATCTGGTACCGGAAGACTGCGACGCCGAACACGAACCCGGAGACGGACAGCGACACCGGCAGGTAGACGAGTTCGTCGAGCGGAATCGTGACGAGCGTCTCGACCAGACTCACGACCAGCGGGACGAGTACCCCGATCAGGAGTAGCGCGGCCGACCCCCGGAAGGTTCGGTTCTGGTGGAGCGCGGACCGCACGAGAAAGTAACTCCCGACGAGCAACAACACGTACGAGTACGCCACGAAGAGCATGTAGATCGGGCCAGTTGTCGCGTCTAAGAACGTGATTCCGGCCTCCGACACCAGCCGGGCGTTACTGATTGCCAGTGACCCGGGGTTCGTCGGGAGCGTGACCAACAGCGTGAGCGGAACGAGAGACAGTCCGACGAGCCTGCGTGGCGTGAGCCACTGCTCACGACCGGTGTACGCCAGCGCGAACGCGAACCACGCCAGCGGCACCACGACGCTGCCCACGTGGAGCAGCTTGAACGCGATCAGCTTCGTCTCCAACTCCGTGTTGGCGACCTGCACCGCGTACAGGAACACCCACTCCGTGAGTGCGACGTTCATCACGACGAACGCGACGAGCTGTGGCCGCCACCCGTCTCGACGGAGCACGTGCGTGCCGTACGCTGCCACCCCCGCCGAGGTGACCCCCGCGAACAGCAGTGGCAACAAGTACACCGTCGATTGCCACGCCATACCCGCCGTTCGTGCTGGGTGCTCCTACCACTTCTGGCGACAGAGCCTCGCTGAACGAAATAACAATCATAGATCGTACGAAATGGTACTGACTCTGGCAGTCTTCGAAACACACGCCGTAGGCTGTGTGGTCGCTGGGGTGGTGCCGCGGTGCGGCTGTCGGAGTGGTAGGGCAGTGTGATCGTCGGAGTGGTTGATCGGCAGTTCTGGTTTAGACACGTCTAACTACTTGCTTAGATCAGAACTACTATACGTTTGGGTCCTGCTACACTACGTCGAGTATGAGACGAGACGAGACGGAGAGTATTTCTCTCGGTCGGCGCGAGGCGCTCGCAGTCGGCGGGAGCGTCGTGAGCGCCAGTTTGAGCGGGTGTCTCACCGGGGCCGCCGGATCGAGTGGCGAGGGGGACAGCACGGAGACAGACGAGGGGCCAGTCGTCGTCGCCTCCTTCTTCAGCTTCTACGACTTCGCGCGGGAGCTCGCACGGGGAACCCAGATCACGGTCGAGAACCTCGTTCCGACGGGGTTACACGGTCACGGGTGGGAGCCGAACGCGAGCATCACCCGACGCATCGTCGAGGCGGACGCGTTCGTCCACGTCGGCGAGGACTTCCAGCCGTGGGCGGACAGAGCCATCCAGACGCTGCGAGACGACGACGTGGACACGCTCCTGATCGACTCTCGTGCGGGGGTCGAGCTGGCGGATCTCGCAGCCTCACTCGACCGCGAGGAGGAGGGGGTCGGACAGAACCGCGGGAAAGACCCGCACTTCTGGCTGGACCCACAGCGCGCCAAAGTCAGCATCGACAACATCGCCGACGGGCTCGTCGAACTCCTGCCGTCGGCCGAGGAGACGATCCGCGGCAACGCACGGCAGTACAAGACGGAGACACTCGAGCAGATCGACGCCGACTATCGGGCGATCTTCGACGCTGCGAGCCGCGACGTCGTCCAGCTGGCGGCACACAACGCGTTCCAGTACATCGGTCTGCGGTACGACGTGGAGATGCGACCGCTCGTCGTCAGTCTCGCCGCCAGCGGCGACGTGAAGCCGTCCGACATCGTCGAGGCCAAGCGCGTCATCGAGGAGAACGACATCGAGTACATCGGTAACGGGGTCTTCGAGTCGCGCAAGCCCGCCAAACAGCTGCTGGCAGAGACAGACGTCGAGGCGTACTTCCCCGTGACACCGTACGCCGGCGTCCGCGAGGACTGGGTGGAAAACGAGTGGGGGTACGAAGAGATCGCCTACAACATCAACATGCCCACGTTCCAGGTCGTCTTGGGGAACGAACCACCCGAGGAGGTCGGACCGGAGGGGTGGGCCGAGAAGTGGCGAAACTTCGAGTGAGCACGAACGATGAGCGATTCACCATCCACGACAGAGAGTCGCCCTGTCGTAGACCTCCGGAGCGTCACGTTCGGCTACACGGCGACACCGGTCGTCGAGAACGTGAGCTTGCAGGTGGAGCCGGGAGAGTTCCTCGCCATCGTCGGCCCGAACGGGTCGGGAAAGTCGACGTTGATGAAGCTGATGGTCGGGTTGGTCACCCCGGACGAGGGGACAGCACGGCTGTTCGGCGAACCGGCCCGGTCGTTCGACGACGGCGAGCGGGTGGGGTACGTCGCGCAACACGCCAGCGCGTCCAAGGAGATGCCGATCACGGTTCGTGAGGTGGTCCGGATGGGGCGGTTCCCACACGTCGGATTCGGTCGCCTCTCGGCCGACGACGAGGCGGTCGTCGACCGCGCAATCGAGACGGTCGGGATGTCGGCGTTCACTGACCGTCGGATCACGCAGCTGTCCGGCGGCCAGCGTCAGCGGGCGTTCATCGCCCGCGCGCTCGCCAGCGAGGCTGAACTGCTCGTGTTGGACGAGCCGACTGTCGGCGTCGACGCCGAGTCTGTCGGCGCGTTCTACGACCTGCTGAACGGGCTCCACGACCGCGGAATCACCGTCCTGTTGATCGAACACGACCTGTCGGCCGTGGCGAACCACGCCGGGCGTGTGGTCTGTCTCGACCGCGAGGTGTACTTCGACGGCCCGGCTGCCGAGTTCGCCGACAGTGACGCCGTCGCACGCGCGTTCGGCGGCGCTGCCGACCTCCTCGGAGGTGACCGGTCGTGAGCCTCACCGCACTCCTGATCCAGTCGAGTCTCGCTGTCCTCTCAGTTCAGTCGAGTCCGGCCGTCATCCCGCTTCAGTCGGAGCCGGAGACGACGCTGTTCGATCCGTTGTACGGGTTGCTCGACCTCTGGTCGGAGCTGTTGACGGCCCTCGCCGAGGCGACCGGTCTCGAACTGCTCCAGTTCGCGTTCATGCACCGCGCGATTCTGGTCGGACTGTGCATCGGGGTGATGGCACCGCTGATCGGGACGTTCCTCGTCCACAGACAGCTCGCGCTGATCGGCGACGCGCTCGCTCACACCGGGTTCGCTGGCGTCGCTGTCGGGCTGTTTCTCAACGCCGTGATCGACCTCGGCGTGTCGCCGTACCTCACCGCCGTCGTCGTGGCGATGATCGCCGCGCTGTCGATCGAACTCATCTCGGAGGTGACGGACGCCTACAACGACGTGTCGATGGCGATCGTCCTCTCGACCGGGTTCGCGCTGGGGACGACACTGATCTCGCTGAACGCCGGGGGGCTCGCGGTCGGTGTCAACCAGTTCCTCTTCGGGAACCTCTCGACCGTCTCGAAGGAGAGTGCGAGTATCCTCCTCGTGCTGTTCGCGCTGATCGTCGGCACTGTCGGTCTCACCCGCAACCAACTGCTGTACGTCACGTTCGACGAGACGGCGGCGGCCGTCTCCGGTATCCCCGTCCGCTGGTACAACCGCGTGATGGTGATGCTGACCGCGATGGTCGTCGTCGGCGCGATGCAGATCATGGGCGTGATTCTCGTCGCGGCGATGCTCGTCGTCCCGGTCGCCGGCGCGACACAGGTCTCGCGGTCGTTCACCGAGTCGATCTTCGTCTCTATCGCGCTCGCGGAGATCGCCGTCACGCTCGGGATCGGTGTCGCCTACTACGGAGAGGTGACTGCCGGCGGCGTGATCGTTCTCGTCGCTGTCGCGGTGTACGTCGTCGCCGTCGTCGCCGGCAAGCTGCAGACGGTGATCGCCGACGAGGGACCGGTCGAGACGGGCGGAATCGACGCCGAGGACGGGCTCACGCGCTCCGACTGAGTCTCGACGACGGGCTCACGCGCTCCGACTGAGCCTCAACGACGGGCTCACGCGCTCCGGCTGAGCCTCGACGACGGACTCACGCGCTCTGACTGACTCTCGACGACGGGCTCACCCGGTCCAGCTGAGCCTCGACAGTCAGTACCTCCACTCCGATCGGTCTTCGCCGCCATCAGGCGTCAATTGGTTTCCCAGTGTACACGTTGATGACGCGTTCGTCTTCGACGACCTCCTCGACGGGGCCGTCTGCGAGCACAGCGCCCTCGTTGAGCACGACCAGTCGGTCGACCAGCTCGACGAGCGACTCTAGGCCGTGTTCGATGATCACGAACGTGGTACCCTCCTCGTTGAGTTCGCGGATGTACGAGGACACCTCGGAGACGGTCTCTCCGGAGATGCCGGCGTACGGCTCGTCGAGCATCAGCAGATCCGGCTCCAGCATCAGCGAGCGCGCGATCTCTAAGATCTTCCGCTCCCCGCCGGACAGCTGGCTGGCGTACTCGTCGGCACGATCCGCCAGGTCGAACCGTTCGAGCAGTCGGTCCGCACGCGCTCGCACCTCCGACTCGCGGTTGTAGCTGTCCTCACCCTGTCGGAGCGCACCGAGCGTCGTCTCGCCGGGGTGGTTCGGCGCGGCGACCATCACGTTCTCGCGGACGGTCAGCGCCGTGAACGGCCGGGAGTGTTGGAACGTCCGGATCAGCCCCTCGCGGGCGATCGTCTCCGGGGCCGCACCCGTGATCTCCGTGCCGTCGAAGACGACGTTCCCGCCCGTCGGGTCGAGGTACCCCGTCACGCAGTTGAAGAACGTCGTCTTCCCGGCTCCGTTCGGACCGATCAGTCCGACCAACTCCCCCGAGTCGACCGTCACCGACGCCTCGTCGACCGCTTGGAGACCGCCGAACCGCTTCGAGAGATCCTCCGTCTGTAACAGTGACATCACTTGAACACCTCCAGTGTCTGTTCTTCGCCGAACAGCCCAGCCGGCCGGAACCGGATCACGAGCACGAGTAAGGCTCCGATCAGCAGGCCGCGGACGGCGTTGAACCGCGCGGCGCTCACGCCGAACGTCTGTGTGACGGGCGCGTTCAACAGCCGGACGCCGAGCTCGAAGAACATGATGATCGCCAGCCCGGTGATCGCGCCGCGGTAGTTGCCCGCGCCGCCGATCATCATCCCGATCCAGATGATCACGGTCACGTCGATGGTGATCAGTCCCGGCGAGACGGAGCCGAAGTACATCGCCATCAGCCCGCCGGCGACGCCCGCGACTGCCGCGCCGTAGATGAACGCCTGTATCTTGTACCTGATCGTCGCCTTCCCCAGTCCGCGTGCGGCGTCCTCGTCGGCCTGAATCGAGCGCAACACCCGTCCGTACGGGGACTCGGAGAGCCGTCGGAACCCCTCGTAGGCGATCAAGAGCACACCGGCCAACAACAGCAGCGTCGCTAAGTCCCGGGTGCCGGCGTTCTCCGCGAACGGGAGCACACCGCCGCCGCCGGACTCCGCCACCAACTGCGGCACGCCGAGGATACCCTTGCTCCCACCGAACGGGTTCTGGAACACCCGGACGAACTCGTGGAAGATCTCCGCGGCCGCGAGCGTGGTGATTGCGAGGTAGTCCTCGCGGAGCCGCAGCGAGGAGCCGCCCAGGACCAACCCGCCGACGATAGCGAGGACGATCCCGACGAAGATCCCGAGCCCCCAAAACAGGTTCAGTCCAGTCGCCTCGGCGAACGACGGCGTGTCTGCGCTCACCAGCGCCATCCCGTACAGCCCGAGTCCGAGGAACAACACCGGCCCGAAGTTGATCAGTCCAGTGTCGCCGAACTGGAGGTTCAGCCCGAGCAACACCATCGCGTACAACACGAACAGGATCGCCTGATCCAGCAGGACGAAGCCGAATCCGGGGACGACGAACCCGATCGGCAACAGCAACAACACGACCGTGGCGGCGATCAGCCCGAGTCCGACCGCCGCGTTGCCGCCCGGCAGCCGTGCGATCTGTCTGCCGACGCTGTCGACGACCCCGGCGACGGTCTCGCCGAGACCGCCTCCGGCTCCGGTCGTCGTTGTGCCTGCCGTTGCTCCCCCTGCTGTCGGCTCCTCGTCGTCGGGTGCGTCGCCAGCGTGTGACCCGCCGTTGGGAGCGTCACCGTCGGGAGCACGCGTGTCGTCAGTCACGCCGACACCTCCGTTCCGGCGATCCCAGACGGACGGACGAGCAGGATCACCACGAGGATGAAGAACGCAACCGAGATCGGGACGTTCGACAGCACGGGAATCCCGAGTCCGTTGACGACCTGAATCGACAGCCCGATCACGAACGAGCCGAGCACCGCGCCGTAGACGCTGCCCGCCCCGCCGAGGATGGCGGCCGCGAGGATGAACAGAATCTGGCTGAACCCGGCGTCGGGGGCGGCCGGCGTCCGGGTGAACAGCAACAGTCCGGCGACGCCGGCGAGTGCCGACGCCAACACCCACGTGTACTGGCGGATGTTGTACGCCGGCACGCCCGACAGTTCTGCCAGCGACTCGTTGCTCGCCGTCGCGCGCATGGCGATCCCGAGGTCCGTCCGCGTGAGCAGCAGGTGGACCGCGCCCAACAACAGGAGCGCGATCACGACCGTCACGACGAGGTTCGTCGTGACGAAGAAGTCACCCAACAGGTCGATGCGTGCCTCGCCGAACCCGACAGTCAGTTCGGGCAGGTCGAACCGGAACGTCGCAACCGGGAGCACGGTGTACGCCTGCTCGAGTTCGATGTAGCGTCTGTCCAACCCGAGTCCGATCCGGAACGCGTTCCGCAGCACGAACCCGAGTCCGATGGAGGTGAGCAACAGCGGAATCGGCCCCTGCTCGTGTAACGGGACGAAGAACGCCCGCGAGACGAGCCAGCCCAACACCGCCGTCAACACAGTCACCGCCACCAGCGCGATCCAGATGTTCAGCCCCGTCTGCATGACGAGGTAAAAAGAGAGGTACGACCCGATTGTCAGGTACTCTCCGTACGCGAAGTTGATCATGTTGACGATACCGTATATCAGTGTGAACCCCATCGCGGCGACCGCGATCAGCGATCCCGTTTCGAGGCCGAAAACGACGAACTGGAACAGTCCCATGCGTTGTGTGATCGTGTGGTGTGTCGTCTCTCGTCTTAGTGTCGGTGGCTGTGTGGTGTACTGGAACCGGACGCGAGCCGCCGCCCGGTGTGATTACCCCGACGACTGCGGAGTACTCCCGTGACCGTGCGATCCCGACGACTGCGGAGTACTCCCGTGACCGTGCGATCCCGACGACTGCGGAGTAC
>CAKZQY010000434.1 GCA_937142015.1 uncultured Halobacteria archaeon | reverse complement strand
GGTCCCATCGCCGGGTGTCTCGTCGGCAGTGGTCCCATCGCCGGGTGTCTCGTCGGCAGTGGTCCCATCGCCGGGTGTCTCGTCGGCAGTGGTCCCATCGCCGGGTGTCTCGTCGGCAGTGGTCCCATCGCCGGGTGTCTCGTCGGCAGTGGTCCCATCGCCGGGTGTCTCGTCGGCAGTGGTCCCATCGCCGGGTGTCTCGTCGGCAGTGGTCCCATCGCCGGGTGTCTCGTCGGCAGTGGTCCCATCGCCGGGTGTCTCGTCGCCGAGCGTCTCGCCGTCAGGCACCTCGTCGCCGAGAACGACGGTGTCGACCGTCGCTCGCAGCGCCGTTCGCACACGCTCCCCGCGCGACCGGAGCACGCGTTCGGGCGTACAGCCGAGCACACCGTCGAGACGGTACCAGCGGTCGGGCTCCCACGTCTCGGTTCGGGCAGGGCAGTCGGGCGCGAACACGACCCACCCCGACTCACCGCCGGTGGTGTCGAGCGCGACGGCTGCTGTCT
Source organism: uncultured Halobacteria archaeon (assembly GCA_937142015.1). GTDB lineage: Archaea > Halobacteriota > Halobacteria > Halobacteriales > Haloferacaceae > JAHENP01. Next base: position 13,930 of record CAKZQY010000434.1, on the reverse strand, counting down.
CTCCACTCTCGGTAGACTGGGTGTCGGTCACTCGACCGGCGACAGTGCCGGTCTCGCCGTGGACTGGTGGCGTCGGGGACATTGGGGGCTCTCGCCGACAGATTGCAACCTGAACGTGTTAACCGTAGCGACGGTGCCAGCAGCCGCCACTCCATCGCCGAGCAGCAGTCCGTCACGCTGGAAGACCGCCTTCCCCTCCCGAATGTCGCTCCGCGTCGTGATCTGTTCGCCGTCGGGTCCGACCGTCTCCGCCGGAATCGGTGGGGCCTTCTCGTAGGCCATCGCCGCGCCGGCAGCCATCACGACGAGGTTGACCACGAACGCGACGACGAGGAGCCGCGCGAGGGTGCGACGTGTCACTTTCATAGCAGTCGCTCGTTCCGGGCCCCGAGACTTGTATCGCCGAACAGGTTCCCGATCGCTAAGCCGGTCTCGAACATGTTCGGAGCGATCTGACACTCCACGACACGCTCGGTGAGGACAGCCGGAACGTGTTCGGGGGTGTTCTCGGGCGGTGGGAGTCACCGAGACGTGGTTCACTATCGGGGCTCGACGGGGAGGTATGTCGCAGACGAACGTCAGTCGACGCGATGTCGTCCGAGTCGGCGCGGCCGGAATCGTCGGTGGACTGGCCGGCTGTTCGGGTGGGTCCGGCGGAGCCGTAACCACTGCCGATTCGAGTGGGGCCGACGCAGCAGCCGAGTCCAACGACGGAGCCGAGTCCGACGGCGATTCGACACCGACCTCGACAGCGGTCGGAGCGTCGAGCGGGTCGTTCGACGGGTGGCTCTCCGGCGTCGAGAACTTCGACAGTGTCAGAGACGAGACGGGGAGTGATGCGGTGACGGTGGAGGTTGGCGTACAGAACGGCTCTGGAGCGTACGGGTTCGGCCCCGCTGCGATCCGGATCTCGACGGGCACGACGGTCACCTTCGAGTGGACGGGGAGAGGTGCGAGTCACAACGTCGTTGCCAGAGACGGTGCCTTCGAGAGCGAACTCACCGCCGAGGACGGACACACGTTCGAACACACGTTCGAGTCGAGTGGCACGGTGAAGTACTACTGTCAGCCGCACAGAGCACTCGAAATGAAGGGGGTCGTCGTGGTGGAGTGACCCGACGTCGTGATCTTCCTGCTCGGAACTGTGCTCCGGTCACGACCACGACCTCTCGAGCACGAGGCGACGAACTATCGAACACGAGGCGGGACGACATTAACCGACTGAGCCACCGGACGAGACGACCCCGACGCATCGATCCACGAGACGATCCCGACGCATCGAGCCACGAGACGACCCTGACGCATCGGTCCACGAGACGACCCCGACGCATCGAGCCACCAGATGACATCAACACACTGAGCCACACATGTTCGACACGAGCGAGCGTCCAATCGTCCTCGTGTGGGAGGTTTCACGCGCCTGCGAGTTGGCGTGTGATCACTGCCGCGCCGAGGCGACACCGCAGCGCCACCCGAACGAACTGACGACCGAGGAGGGGAAGCGACTGCTCGATCGGGCCCGCGAGTTCGGCGAGGGACAGATTGTCGTTCTCTCGGGCGGCGACCCGCTGAAGCGACCCGACTTGGCGGAACTCGTCCAGTACGGTGACGAGGTTGGGCTCCGGATCGCGCTCACGCCGAGCGGCACGACCGCACTCACGCGAGATCGCCTCGCCGCCCTCGCGGACGCCGGGCTCCGACGGCTAGCGCTGAGCCTCGACGCGGCCGATCCGGAGATCCACGACGGCTACCGCGGCGAGCCGGGCGTGTTCGCGGACACGCTCCGTGCCGCTCGGTGGGCCGAGGATCTCGGTATCGATCTCCAGATCAACACCACGGTCTGTGAGCACACTGTCGCGGAGTTGCCCGGTGTCCGCGACCTCGTCGCCGATCTCGGCGCGACTCGCTGGGCAGTGTTCTTCCTCGTGCCCGTCGGCCGCGGACGGACGCTCGAACCCGTGTCTCCGGCCCGGGCCGACCGCGTGCTCGACTGGCTCCACGACGTGCGCGAACGCGCTGGATTCGCGGTCAAGACCACCGAGGCACCGATGTTCCGTCGAGTCGGACTCCAGCGTGAGGGGGTCGATCCCACAGAGCTCGATCCAACTCGCGGACCGCCCGCCACCCGTCCGTCTGCACTCGCCGGCGATGGGTTCGTCTTCGTCTCACACACCGGTGACGTGTACCCGTCTGGGTTCCTCCCGGTGTCTGTCGGGAGCGTGCGCGACAGCTCCGTCGTCGAACTGTACCGCGACGCGGAGTTGTTCCAACAGCTGCGCGATCCGGAGGCGCTGGGCGGCAAGTGTGGCGAGTGCGCGTTCCGGCGGGTCTGCGGCGGGAGCCGCTCGCGGGCGTACGCCCACTCCGGCGATGCGCTCGCCGAAGACCCGCTGTGTCCGTACGAGCCGGTCGGTGTCGACGAACCGCGTCGCAACGAGCGCACTGAAACCTGACGCCCGATCAGCGCGTCGTCTCGCTCGGCTGTTCCCTCGTCTGGCTGTCCTCAGTTCCGTCACCCGCACAGGTCCACTCACTCCTTCCAAATCGCGGTGACGACGTGATCCGCAGTCTCGACGTAGTCGTACTCGAACCCCCTGTCGTCCAACTTCGGGAACAGGTGTCGCGGCACTCTGTCGTTGCGTTGGAGCACCACTGGGGGTCCGCTCGGCGTCGTGTCACGTCCCGTCGAGTCGGAATCGGCTGCCGTCTCGTCGGCCGCGCCGTCGTGGAGTTCTGTCAGTCGTTCGAGTGTCCGCGTCAGTGGTTCCGGTGGTGGTGACTGTCGCACGTCAATCTCGCTCGTCGGTCGTCCGCTCGGTGCGTCGAGTCGGCCGATCAGATTGCTCGTCTGCACGTGTCCCCCTCGTCGCTCACACGCCGGGTGTGTTGTGCCGAACACGTTCGGGCCGACTCCTACGTGTGCTGCTGTCGTCGGTTTCGAGAGCGGTTCGAGGTCTCCGACCGAGTGTGAGACGTGTTGATACGGTTGCTCGTGACCGACGAGATCACTCGTTCGGTCGATCTGGGTCGCTCGTGCTGGTGTCAACCGACCGACCCGTCGTGAGCCACGGAAGCACGGTTTCAGCGAGCGACGTGGGACTGTGTTCTCGAAGCACAGTCAGCAGGTTCCACGAGAACAGGAGCAGTCCACAGACGAGGAGCGATCCCGCGGCGATCGTCCAGTTGTCGACTGGTGGGAACAGGTCTGCGACGACGAGTCCGGTTCCACCGACGACAACTGCGACGAAGTCGGCCGTCGCCACCCGGTCGTCGTAGAGGTCGTCAATCGTCGGGACATCTTCGAACCCGAGCAGGTCACTGTAGCGGTGGACCCACACGACGAACGGGACGACGTGGTACAGCGTTCCCAAGACGACGAATCCGACAACACCGATCGAGAGGAGGTGTGTTGTTCCCGGTGGCCCGAATCGGGTCGCGGGTGCGAGCGGGTCCCGAAGCCAAACTGGGAGCGTCACGACAGCCCACACCACCATCGAGACGGCAGCGACGGCGTACCGCGAGAGCATCGGTGTCCGTTCGACCCGCGTTTCGAGCAGGCGACGACCGAGAACGACGCCCACTGCCGCAACGCTGACCGTGACCAGTACGCCGCCAATCGTAGCGACTGGTGCCACCGATCCGAGACGCCCTCCCGCCAGTGTGAGGACGCCGACTGGGTACGCCGTCTCCTCGACGCGCTCGAGATCGTGGTCGATTCCGTGGAGTTCTGTCTGGGTGAACATCGTGCTCAGCTGGTAGAGCGCACCGAGGACGGTCGTGAGCACGGCTCCGAACACTGCGAGCGTCGCGTGAGCGCCGACGACACTCGTTCGCGTCACCGGGAGGTGAACGAACACGGGTCGGACGAAATCGAGGGCCAAGAGCAGTCCCAGCGGGGTGAGAACCACGAAGAACCCCAGTGCGAGACCGAAGTGCCGTTCGGTCACGTCGTACTCGTCGAGCGTCCACAGTGTCCGGCCGACGTTGTACGCGAACGTCCAGAATCCGAGGAGCATCAGCGGGTGCTACGGCGTCGAATCCCGATACGACAACCCACCACAGACGGCGAGGAGTGCGTCTACGGCACGGATTCGGTGCCGTCGGTATCCGCAACGCTGTGCGCTCGAATCGTCACGGCTCCGCACCTCTCACGGCACGTGCGAGTTCGTCTCGCGAGAACAGTTCCCGACCACCGAATCGTTCTGGATACAGCTGCCCAGCGGCGATTTCTGTCTGGAAGAGGTTGATAATCGGCCCCTGTTCGGCGGTGCCACCGCGGTACACCCGACCGTCCTCGACGGCGGTGAGGTCGCTCGTGACCGTGCCCTCCCGGAGCGGCGTGCGGAACTCCGCTTCGAACGTCGACTCGGACTGGTGGATCGTCCAGTGGACGACGAGCACGTCGGGATCGAGTTCGAGCAGCCCTTCGGCGTCGGTCTCGTACCACGGTGACTCACCCGTCTCGACATCGGAGAGAACGTCACGAACACCGAGATCCCGATACTGCTTGCGACCGTAGCCCTCACCGAGGGCGGACAACAGGGCGAACGATCCGTCCTCGGGGTCCGATCCACCACCCAACAGCCCGATGCTCGGCCGTTCCGACTCCGGAGGGAGCTCCGCGGTGAGCGTCTCCTGAACCTGCTCGTGAATCCCCGCAATCGCCTCGTAGCGATCGTGCTCACCGAACAGGTGAGCGACCGCCTCGAACGTCTCCAACAGTGACATCGTCTCGTACTCTCCCTGGAACCCGTAGCCGTACCGACGGTTGAAGTGCCCGAAGAACGGCGCGACCTCCTGTTCGAGTTCTCCGATGTCCTCACGAGACCAGCCGAACCGCGCCATCGCGTTGTTCGGGTCCATCAACAGGAGGTCCGGGTCGAGTTCGAAGAACAGCTCCTTATCGCCGGCGTTGATGTCCGTCAGCGATCCCGCGTCGAACGACACTCCCGGAAGCTCTTCGTAGAAAGAGTCCGGGTAGTTCTCCGGGCGGTTCGTCGCCAGATAGCCGTCCGTCTGTCCGAGTGCGACGCCCATGTCCCCGTAGCCGTACTGGTAGCTGACCCACGTCGACGGCGGCTGATCGAACGTCACACAGCCGGTCGGCGCGAGACAACTCCCGTACCGCGCCTCCTGTGCGGCCTGTCGCTCGGACTCGCTGACTGTCTCTCCGATCGGGTCGGGCGAGCCGAACCCGAGACAGCCGGCCAGCCCACCAACGCTCAGCGCTGTGCCGCCGTACCGGAGGGCCTCGCGGCGCGACACGTGCCCACCGTCTGTTTGCTCTGGTTGCACGTGGATTAGGTCTGCCTAAATGTGTAAAGCGTTTCTGGATGCTCACCGGGCAGTCGACGGGAACGCGTTACGACATCTCCTCGTGACCGTTGGCGGGAACATGTTCGGGACCACAGTCAGGAGGCTCAGAGACGTACATCGAGTCCATGTTCGGCTTCGACTCTCCGCTGAGTCGTGGTGGCGCGACGTTCGACGACTACGACGAGTACGTCCCCGAACACCTTCCGGAGCCGGGGCCGTTTCTCGACGGTCACCCTGTGTTGACTGGAGACGAACACGTCGCTTTCCACCGGGTGACGCGTGCGGTGTTCGAAGAACGCGGTGTCTACGACGTGACGTTCGACTACAACTTGACACGACTGAACCTCGACCGTCGCCACGAGAACGCGGGGTTCAGGTACGCCGAAGAGTCGGACCGTGACGACGACAGAGCAGTCCTGCGTGCGGAGTTCACGCCGACGACCGCGTTCTGTCCCCAGACCACGACACTCACCGAGGGAGCGTTCCGCGCTTGGAACGGCCTCGACGACCGCCACGAGTACGACCTCGTGCGGGTTCGAGCTGACCCCTCCCACCACGACAGCGAGTCGGTGAACGAACGACTCCGCGAACTGGAAGCGGCGTTCGTCGCGTCCGGCGACACCGAGAGCGACCACGACAGCGTGTCGGAGCGCGCGGGCGACACCGAGAGCGACCACGACAGCGTGTCGGAGCAAGCGGGCGACACCGAGAGCGACCACGACAGCGTGTCGGAGCAAGCGGGCGACCCAGCGAGCGACGGGACAGAGATTGGATCGAGCGCACGGTCGGACACGTCCGCCCCGTTGTGACCTCCCCGAACTCGTTCGAGTCCGTTCCCGAACGCCGGGAACCACCGGGCGACTGAGGGAGGCGGGGAGGGGACGACGATCCATGACCGCCACTCCCGGCCACGACGAGGTCGCACCGATCACCGACCAGACCCACGACAACTCCTGGTCCGCGAACTTGGAACGGGACGTACACGCCGCCGACCGAGACCTCGTCGTCCGACAGGCCATCGAAGCGATCGAGCACACCGTCCCGGGCAACCACGTCAACCTCGTCACTCACAGTGACCACGGTCACCCGGAGACGTACCTCTACGAGCGACTCGCGGCCGAGTACGGCGACGATCTCGACTGGGAGTACGTCGACCAGTGTGGGTGTGGTGGATACGTGACACGAGTCGAGGTACAGCGATGAGTGCCAACGGAGTCGAGAACGGGGAGTCGACAGAGATGTCGGTCACGTCGCTCGACGAGACGGCCGTCGACGCCGATCCGTCCGCCATCGTTCACGAGTCGGGACCGCGAACGGTGTTCCTATCGCTCGACGCAGACGAGACGATCCCCGGTCACCGCCATCCAGAATCGACGGTACTGTTCCACGTGCTCTCGGGGACAGTCACGCTGACCGTCGGCGACGAGACGCGCGAGTTGACCGAAGGGGACGTGGCGCGCTTCGACGGGACACGCGAGGTCTCGCCGCGTGCGACGACGTCAGCCAACGCTCTCGTGATTCTCGTCGAGACGTGATAGATTCGAACAACACTGCCGTACCGGGAGAGAGCGTGCCGACGAAACACGCCGTCTGGCGGGGAGAGCGTGCCGACGAAACACGTCGTCTGGTGGGGAGAGCGTGCCGACGAAACACGTCGTCTGGCGGGGAGAGCGTGCCGACGAAACACGTCGTCTGGCGGGGAGAGCCGACACCTCGAGTACCGATGACAACTGAAGCCCGCATCTCCACGTGGTCGCGTCGGTTCGTCGTGGCAGGTGTAGGGTGGCTCGTCGTCTGGCAGCTCCTCGCAACTGTCGACAGCGGGACCGTCGTCGCTGGTTCCTCGACAGTCAGGTTCGATCTCCCCCGACGGGCGGCAGTCCCGCTCGGTCTCGGTGGATTCGTGTTCCACGTCGTGTTCGGGAAGGCGTACTCGCTGATCCCGTCGTACTTCGAGCGGCAACTCGCTACACACCGTCTGCTGCCCGTCCACTTCTCACTGACGACACTCGGGGTCGCCGGTCTCGGGGTCGGACCGGTCGTCGGGTCACGAGTGGCGAGCGGGCTCGGAGCACTCGCGTGGTTCGGTGGCGTGACCGTGTTCGTCGGTACTCTCGTGTACTCTATCCGGGACAACGTCGACGGAGCCGAGACGGGAACCGGAACGGCGAAGTCACACCTCCGCGCGACCGACCGAGTGGCGAACGCGTTCGTCCCTGTCGTCTTCGGATACCTGCTCCTCGGATCGTACGCACTGTTAGCCAGTTCTCTCGCTGGACTGTCGTCGGCGGTACTCCCCGGGTTCGGAGGCGTTCCCTTCCTGCTCGATGGGTACCCTCCACGGTCGACACACCTCTTGGCCGCCGGTTCTGCTGCGTTGCTGATCTTTTCGGTCGGGTCTCGCCTCTTGCCTCGGTTCTTCGTCGCCACACCTCCCGTTTGGCTGACGAGAGTGACCCTAGCTCTCGGTGCAGTCGCGCCAGGACTACTCGCGTGGGGACTCCCCAGCGGAACAGCGCTGCGCGTCGGAGCAGCTCTCGAAGCGGGTGCAGTCGTAGGGTACGCGACACTGGTGGTCACGCTCCGCCGACGGTCAGATCGGGATCGAGTCGGGTTCGACGGCGTGCTCGCCGGGGCGCTGTCGGGTGTGATCGGTGTGCTCCTCGGCCTCTCCTTCGCCTTCGGTCGCGTCGACGCCGCGCTCGCCACCGTCCACTTTCGAGTGAACGTCCTCGGGTTTCTCGGAACCACGATCGTCGGTCTGCTCTTCCAGTTCTACCCGCCGGCGGTCGGAACACGTGTCGGTGTGTCGGACCGAACTGCCCGGGTCGCTCTCGGTGCGATTGCTGTCGGACTCCTCTTCGAGGTGGTCGCCGGTCTCGCGGGAGAGAGTCTGCTCGTCCTCACGGGTCGCGGGCTCGAGCTGGTCGGCGTGGTGAGTGCTGGCTATCTCGTTGTCGACGTCGCTGCCGAGTGATCCCCAACCCTGTCACCACCCGAGGTTCGTCTCGACACTCGCCTGTTCGCTCCTCGGTCCCGACGGTGTGCCGGAACACCCCTCGCCCACAGGGGAACGGAAGATACGCGCTCGTGTTTCGATCGGGTGAGAAGAGACTGACCGCCGACGCCTCCGTGGCGAGTCCACCGTTCGTTTCTGAAATCGAAGTAACACTACTTATACGTGATCTCGAACGTGTTCGTCTGCGGCCCCGCAGGTGAGAACCACCGAGACGGTTCATATTTGTTGCCTCTCACGATCCGCCTGTAAGGTGACGACCGATGACGACCAGCAGACGGACGACACTGAAGGCGATTGGAGCCTCGGGGACAGGCATAGCGCTCGCAGGCTGTAGTTCGGACGCGCCGAAGGCAACCCCGAGCGACACACAGACCCAACGAGACGCGACACAGGTCGAGCAGACCTCCGGGAAGCCGACGACACAGCGTGTCGCCGCCGATCCGACGGACATCCCGGACCCAATCGACCGAGACGAGCCCGCACACCACGACGTGACACTCACCGCCAAAGAGGTTCGCGCCGAGATCGAAGACGGAGTCGTCTACGACTTCATGACGTTCGACGGGCAGGTGCCCGGGCCGATGCTCCGCGTGCGCCGCGGTGACACGGTGTCGTTCACCATGGAGAACGCGTCCGGGAACGCGATGCCACACAACGTGGACATGCACGCGATCTACGGGACCGGCGGCGGCGCAATCGCCACGTCCGCCGTGCCCGGAGAGAGTAACGACATGGAGTTCACGGCGATGTATCCCGGTGCGTACATCTACCACTGCGCCGTGCCGAATCTCGACTACCACATCGCCAGCGGGATGTTCGGGATGATCCTCGTCGAGCCCGAAGCGGGGCTCCCCGAGGTCGACAGGGAGTTCTACTTCGGTCAACACGAACTGTACACGGACAAGGCAGCCGGAGAGAAGGGCCACCACAAGCTCGACATGGACGCGATGAAGGCCGAAGACCCTACCTACGTCGTGTTGAACGGGGAGAAGTACGCCATCACCCCCGACGGCTACGGGGCGGTGAGCGCCGAGACGGGCGAGACCGTCCGGGTGTTCATGGTGACCGGCGGACCGAACCTCAACTCCAACTTCCACCCCATCGGCAACGTCTGGACGAAGGCGTACCGTGACGGTGGGTTGGCAGGGCGAGCAGAACAGTACCTCCAGACCGTGAACGTTCCGCCCGGGTCCTGTATGGTCGGTGAGATGGACCTCCCCGTTCCCGAGGAGATCAAACTCGTGGATCACGCCTTGTCGCGGGTGGCCCGCAAGGGAATGATGGGTGTGATCGCCGTCGACGGCGAAGAGAAGCCGGAGATCTTCGACCCGAGTCCCGACATCCCCGCGAGCGAAGACGAGGAAGGACCGGCGTACTAATCGGCACGTGTCGATCCTGCCGGCTTCGTGCGTATCGATTCGGTTGCCCTCGTGCGTATCAATTCGGTCGCATTCGCGCGTATCAATTCGGTCGCATTCGTGCGTATCGATTCGGTCGCCCTCGTGTGTCTGGCGACCCCGGATTCCACAACTCGTGACCGGCAGTACGATGCCAGTGTCGTCGACGGGACGACGCTGTTGTCGGGAGCACGAGACAGCCTAGGACTGCGTGGCAGACGCAGCACCGTCGGCGAGCCAGTCGAGTTGTGCAGTGAGTTCACTCTCACGCTGTCGTCGGATGACAGTCGCGTCGAGCACGTCGCCGAGGACGCCGCGTCCGAGCGTGAACGCCGTCGTGATCTCGACACGACACGATTGCTCACCGGTCGCCTCCACGTCGTACCACGTCGTCATCTCCTCGAACAGCCCGTCAGTCATCTCGTAGGCGAGGTCGGCGTCCGTCTCGCGGAGACGGAACGTCAGTTCCAACTGTGCGAGACCGACGGTGTTGGTCACCGTGATGGTGTCGTCGTCGCGGTGAACACTGTCGAAGCCAGCGGACTCGGTGAGAGCGGTCACGTCGTCGATGTCCTCTCGAACGGCCGCTGCGGGACGGTCGATCTCTCGGGTGCAGGTCACTCGTTCCATAGTGTGTCAGTGCAGTTCGTCGGGTCGTCGTGTGTCAGTGCAGTTCGTCGGGTCGTAGCGTGTCAGTGCAGTTCGTCGGGTCGTAGCGTGTCAGTGCAGTCCGTCGGGTCCCTCCTCGGTGAGGAACGCGTCCGCGGCCCAGTCGCGGACGACACGGCTCTCGGCGCGGTGGAGTCGTTCACTCGCGCTCGACTTGGCGATCCCCTCCTGTCGCGCTAACTCGGTCAGGCTACACTCCCGTGGCGTCTCGTAGTAGCCCGCTTCGATGGCGGCCGTCAGCAGCTCCCGCTGTGGGACAGTCAGCAGTTCGGCCGGATCGGCCGATTCGTGGATGTACAGCACCTCGAAGGACATCCCGAACGTGTCGAGGTGGTCGCCGAGGTCGGCGAGTCGGTCGCGTGTCGTCGTCACAGTCAGTGTCGCGTCGCCGTCTTCGACGTGGAGTGGCGTGTCGAACGGAATCTGTGACGCTTCGAGCGTCTGGAGCAACAGCGGGCGGTCGGTCTCCACCTGCACCATCGCGTGGTCGTCGACGACACGCAGCAGTTCGAGATCGGTCACGGCGTCGTCTGCCTCGATCTCTTCGACGACTGGCCGGAGTTCGGGCGACGTCACTTCCAGCAGCGCGGTCCCGGTGTCGCCGTCCGTCAGCGCCGAGACGACTTCCAGCGTCGTCTCGTCGAACGACTCTGTCACTCGCCGCGCCCACACGTCCGCTGGCAACGTCACCGACAGTTTCGCCCGCGGCATGTCCTCCCGTTGGCTGTCCACCTACTCAGTACCTTCCCCGAACACGTTCGGATGTCTGAGAGTCTCCGTTCGGGGGCCAACACGACAACAGCGGTTGTAGAGCGCTCCGATCCGTGCGCTCGTCTTAGCTAACGCGAGGACACAGCGTGCAGCCGCCAGACACATCGTCGTGTTCAAATCCGCCACGCCACCACCTCACGAACGTGACAGACACGCCCGACGAGACCGACGGAGCCGCTGGCGAGGGTACGGCCGACGAGATCGACAGCGACGAGACAGTCGAGAGCGACGAGGAGCCTGCTCCAGAGACACCAGACCGGGAGTTGTTCTCCGAAGACCCGGTCGGGCACGCCGCCGTCACAGGAGGGATGACAGTCGCGGACCTCGTCGCACAGTACGGCGACGCGGGTATCGGCGCGGCCGCGGTCCACGAGGCCGCAGACGTGACCGCAGAGATGCTCGGCAACGAGGACTGTACAGTGTTCCTCTCGCTCGCCGGCGCGATGGTACCGACGGGGATGCGCCGGATCGTCGCGGACCTGATCCGCGACGGCTACGTCGACGCGCTGGTGACGACCGGCGCGAACCTGACCCACGACAGTATCGAAGCCATCGGCGGGAAACACCACCACGGCGACGAGGGACCGAGCCACGCGGCGCAGTACGCCGACCACGCGGCGCAGTACGCCGACCACGCGACCGGACCGCACGATCACGACGAGCGTGTCGGTACCGAGACCGAGGAGAGAACGGCGAGAGCGACCGCGGAACCGCGGACCCTCAGAGACCACGACGAACAGCTCCGCACGGAGGAGGTAGACAGAATCTACGACGTGTACCTCCCGCAGGAACACTTCGCGTCGTTCGAGCAGCACCTCCGCGAGGAGGTGTTCCCGCCGCTGGCGGCGGAAGGAACGGTCTCCATCGCCCGACTGTGTGACGAACTCGGGCGTGCGAACGCCGCGGTGAACGACCGCGAGAACGTCTCGGAGGGGCCGGGCGTCGCCGCTGCCGCCTCCGAGCACGACGTGCCGATCTACTGTCCCGCAGTTCAAGACTCCGTGCTCGGACTGCAGGCGTGGATGTACACGCAGACGAGTGACCTGCGGCTGGACGCGACCGCGGACATGACGCCGTTGACGGATCAGGCGTTCGACGCCGACGACGCCGGCTGTCTGCTCGTCGGCGGCGGTGTACCGAAGAACTTCACGCTGCAGACGATGCTCGTCACACCCCGCGCGTACGACTACGCCGTCCAGATCACGATGGACCCCGAAGCGACTGGTGGACTGTCTGGAGCGACGCTGGAAGAAGCGCGTTCGTGGGGGAAACTGGAGGAGGACGCGCGCAACGCGTCTGTCTACGGCGACGCGACCGTGTTCCTGCCGCTGTTGGTGGCGGCGGCCAGAGAACGAATCGAGCTGTAACTGGCAACGAGCGCCCCCGACTGATAGTGATTACTGCGAATAGTTCCACGGGGGGCGTCGGAAACCGACGGTTCAGACGTTCTGCTCACCGACGCGAGTCGCCACGGCGGTAAAGACTCGCAGTAATCACTATGAGACAAGATTTATAATTCGCGCAGACAATCTCTGACACAGGCAGACACCAATGCCGATCAAGATCAGTCCCAGCGGGGAAGACACGCCACCAGTTGGGCCCGGGACGAACGCCCACGAACTACTCGCCGTGCTGCTCGACCACTCCGACATGGGGTTCAGTCCAAAAGAACTAGCAGAGATCACCGACGTTCCCCATTCCAGCGTTCACAAGACCCTCTCTCGGCTCCGAGATCGAGGCCTCGTTCGGAAGGTCGACTCCTACTGGGCAGTCGCAGAAGATGTTACGGCCTCGGAGGTTGCGAACGTGGTGAGCCTCCAGCAGATCGAGGCCGAGTACGGCGACGACGCTTACGGCGAGGACGACGAGTGGGCCGACGAAGCACCGGACCTCGGGGAGAACGCGTAGGATGGCCTACGCACACGGTAGTATCGTCCTCGCACCGGCGACGTTCAAAAGCGGGGTGCGACCGTATCTCGTCGTCTCGAACCGGAACCGACCGTTCTTCGGCGACCGCTACACAGTTGCCGTCGTCACGTCCACGGATCGAGAGGCGGCAATCGAACTGACGGCAGGCTCGCTCACCGAGGGCGAGCTGAAGACGTATCCGAGTTATGTGAGTCCGTGGTCGCTGCACGTCTTCCCCCACCGAGAGATCACGAAGCGTGTTGCTCAGATCGACGAATCGACCACGACTGCTGTCGCAGACAGGATTCACGAGTTGACGAAAGTTCTTTGACATTCGCCCACGGCCTGTTCAGCCTTCGCGTGGTCCTGTAACCGAAGCCGAGCAGTGCGACGGATGAACGGTTTCGCCATACACTGTCGACGAGGAAATCGACTCGAAATCGACAGACTTGGGGTGGGGGGCGTTGGATCTCGCTCTGGCGCACCCGCGTTCACGAACGTGTGACTGACAGTCTCACCCGACCAAGCCCTGCTCGCGGACGTGTGTGACGAGCGCCTCCTCGTCGTCGAACCACTCGCCACACACGTCACAGACGTAGCGTCCCGACTCGTCTGGCTCCGCGCCGACCTCCGCTGGCTCTGGGTGGTCGTCGTCGCTGGTCATACGGAGGTGATACTCACACGACTGCTTGAATCTACCTCCCGTCGGCGGCGACGGTGGACGAGCGTCACGGTGGTTGCGGGCCGAGAGCACACTGCCTGCTGGTGAACCCCGGCACAGAGCCAGCGCAGGCTGACCACGTCACGTGATACGGTCGTGCGTAGATCGTTACCACCGACGACTGACAGA
>CAKZQY010000433.1 GCA_937142015.1 uncultured Halobacteria archaeon | reverse complement strand
CGGCCTGAAATCCCGTGGCGGGATTCCTCCGCGTTCACGCGGAGGAGGAGGTCAACGACGAGGAGACACCACTGCGAGAAAGCGGACAACTGCCACACGACCGGAGTATTGAAGACGCTCGTTCACCCACGCACGGAGTGGTCTCTCGTGTCAGTGTCGACGCCGTCGGACGACTCACTCACCTCCGGTGACCTCGCACGGCCGATGTTCGCGTTGGCGTGGCCCATCGTCGCCACACAGCTGCTGCAGGTGGCGTACAACCTCGCAGACACGCTGTGGCTCGGGCGCTTCTCCACGGACGCGGTCGCGGCGATCAGCCTCGCCTTCCCGCTGATCTTCCTGTTCATCTCCATCGGCGGCGGGTTCAACGTCGCCGGCTCCACGCTGGTCGCACAGTACACTGGCGCGGACTCGGCGGGGAACGCCGGGACGGTCGCGGGCCAGACAATCGGCTTTCTCACGCTGATCGCCGTCACGGTCGGTATCGCCGGGTACGCGACGACGACGCCGCTGTTGGCGCTGCTCCCCTCCTCGCCCGCGACGGCGGGGCAGGTGGTGCCGCTGGCGGCCGAGTACATGCGAGTGTTCTTCGCCGGGCTGCCGTTCCTGTTCGGGTTCTTCGTGTTCTCCTCGCTGATGCGGGGGTACGGCAACACCCGCGCGCCGATGCTGGTGATGGCGCTGTCGGTGTTCGTCAACGTCGTCATCGACCCGGTGTTGATCTTCGGCGTCGGCCCGGTTCCGCGGCTGGGTGTCACCGGCGCGGCGCTCGCCACGGTGATCTCCCGGGGTATCGCCACCGTGATCGGGCTGTACGTGTTGTTGGCGACCGACGCCGGACCGACCGTCTCACTCGCCGACTTCCGACCCCGGTACGAGTACGTTCGGAAGATCGTCACCGTCGGCGTCCCCTCCGCGGCAGAGCAGTCCGCGAGCGCGCTGGGATTCATCACCCTCACCGCCATCGTCGTGACGTTCCAGCCCGAGGTCGTGGCGGCGTTCGGCCTCGGCAACCGGCTGGTGTCGTTGGTGTTCCTCCCGGCGCTGGGGCTGGGCCGGGCGACGAACACCATCGTCGGGCAGAACCTCGGCGCGGGGAAGCCGGACCGCGCAGAGCGCGCGGTGTGGCTCGCCGTCGGGGTCGCTACCGCCGTGATGCTCGTCGTCGCCGTGGGCGCGTGGCTGTTCGCCGAGCCGGTCGTGAACCTGTTCATCGCCACCGGCACGGACGCGGGCGCGGAGACGATCCGATTCGGCGGAGAGTACCTCCGGACGCGTGCGGTCGAGTTCGGATTCATCGGACTGTTGCAGGTGACGCTGGGTGCCTACCGCGGTGCCGGGAACACGACGACCGCGTTGGCGTTCTCCCTGATCGCGCTGTGGGTCGGCCGCGTCCCTATCGTCTACGGACTGGCAGTGGTGTCGAACTTCGGACCAGCAGGTATCTGGATCGGGATGGCCGCGGGACAGATTCTCGGAGCCGTCGCCGCCGGCGCGTGGTTCACTCGCGGCACGTGGAAGGAGGCCGTGATCGACGAGCAGGACACCGGCGAGGCGAGTTCTCCGGGTCGAGAGTCCGGAGACGGAGAGAGCGCTCCCGACGAGAATTCAGATCAGGACGGAGAGTTCGTCGACACGACGTTCCTCGCGGGGGAGGAAGAACAGTCGGAGTGACCGACTCTCAGTGTCACGTCCGGCTCTCGATCGACGTGTCCTCGGCAGTCGGATCTTCGCCAGCATCGGTCGGTGGGTCCGAGTGTGAGCCAGTCGTCGGAATCGGCTCGCGGTCGTCCGCGACCGTCCCACTCCCGCCCTCCGGACCGTCTGTCACCGGCACCGCGTAGGCGGCGATGAACGTGACCGCGAACCCGAGCAGGTGGGTGTAGATGTTCAGGATCGTTCCGTCACCAGCCGGGTTGCTCGGGAAGGCGAGGAAGGGGAACCCGACGAGCAGGAGTGTTGCGACCAGCCCCAGTTCGAGGAACCCCGGCTGTTTCGCCCACTCTTGGATCACGTCCGTCGTCTCCCGACGGTAGATTCGTCGCACCAGCACGCCAGCGTACACCGCAGCCGTCAGCCCCGTGACCGCGGCGATAGCGAGCGTCGCTCGCGTCCGTGGTTGGACGACCAGCGAGATCAGCATCGCCTCACTGAAGAAGACGACCGGCGCGTCGCCGCGCTGGCACCACGCGGTCGTCAGCGCGCTGTCGAGGTAGTCGAAGAACAACAGCGCGAGCAGCGCCAACAACCCCATCGCCAGCCCGGAGAAGCCGTAGCCGATCCGCGGTCTGAACAGCGCGAGGTTCAGCGCCGACAGCGCAACCGGCAGTCCGATCAGAATCGTGGTGAACGTCACTCGAAATCGAGGGACCTCCCGGGAGATCACGGCGAGCGCGTACGCCGTCGGCACGATCAGAACGTAACTCCCGATGTTGACGAGCAGGTGTGGCACGCTGAAGTGGACGAAGTGAGCGGTGTAGGCCGTCACGAGCGTCGGGTCCGTGTAGTCGAGCACGAGTCCTCGCTTGACACTCGTCGGCAGCTGGAACAACGCCAACAACACGACTGGCACGGCTCCCACGGCGACGAGGTCGACGACTCGTGCCCGTGACCGGAGCTGGTCACCGAAGCTACGCACAGGAATCGTGTTCGACCGCGAGTACAAAATCGTTCCTCTCGTGTGCGTCCGTCTGTGGCCGCAATCGACTGTCGGGGTCGGTAGAGAGGCGCGGACAGTCGATACTCGAGAGGCGGCAGGGCTGGCGTAGCCTAGCTCTGCCGGTACCGGTAGACGCCGACCGCGATCAGTCCGGCGAGCACTAGCAGGACGACCGCGAACTGTTCGAGTGGGAACCCGAACTGCTCGCCGACGGGCGTCGTCGTCGCCTGCTGTGTCTGCTCACCCGCTGGCTCCGTCGCTGTCGGACTCTCTGTCGCCGTCGGTGACTGCGGAGCCGTCTCCGTCGGCGTTGGCGTCTCCGTCGGTGTCGGCGTCTCTGTTGGCGTCGGTGTCGGCGTCTCTGTCGGCGTGGGCGTCGGCGTCTCTGTTGGCGTCGGCGTCGGCGTCTCCGTCGGTGTCGGTGTCTCCGTTGGCGTCGGCGTCTCCGTCGGTGTCGTGGTCACGGTCGACGGTGTCTCGGTCGGCGTGGTTGTCGCTGCTTCCACGGTCAGTGTTCCGGCGAGCGCCCCGTCGGCGGTCACTGCGAACGTGCCAGCCTCGTCGGGCGAGACGGAGACCGTGATCGTGGTCGATCCACCGGCGTCGAGCTGGACTGTCCGAGTCGCAACAGTCTCGTTACCCACGACGACGGGCACTGTAGTCGATCCGCTGGCGTCGCCCGTGTTCTCGACAGTGACGGTCACTGTCGCCGACGAGCCGACGGTGAGCGTCTCTGTCGACAGCGACGCACTCACTGTATCGAGTGACGGGCCGCCAGTGTCTGTCCCCTGACCGGGACCGGTGCCGGTCTCGCCGCCGTCAGGCGCAGCCGAGACGCTCACTGTCGTCGAGGCGGTGTCGGTCTCACCAGCGCTGTCGACCACACGAACCGTCACGGTGCGGTCTCCGGCCGTCGCGTAGCTGTGTGAGATCGTCGGACTGCTCGTCTGCTGTTCGTACGTCCCGTCACCGTCGAGGTCCCACTGGTACGTTGCGATGCCGGCGTTGTCGCTCGATCCCGACGCGTCGAGCGTGATCGACGCTCCGGCTGTCGTCGACCCGGGTGCCGACAGTGCAGCGGACGGCGGCACGACGCCTGCAGGACCGCCAGGACCGCCACCGCCGCCGCTCGGTGCCGCGGTGACACTCACCGTGTCTGCCGCGCTGTCGTCGTCCGTCGCGGCAGACACCTGCACGTCGTTGCCGACGAGTGAGGTGTCTGGTGTGAATTCGAGGGTGACCTGTTCGCTGCCACCGCTGGCGACCGACGGGCTGGCGCTGTCGACGACGCTCCCGTCGAACGTGAGGTCGACGTCGGCAGTTCCGTCTGCGCCACCAGTGTTGTCGACGGTCACTGTCACCGATGCCGTCTCGGTCGCCTGTGCCTCGGCGGGCACGCCGCTCAGCGACACCTCGAACTCTGGCTCGGGCAGCACCTCCACGTCCGCAGTCGTGCTGGCGTCGTCCGTCTGGATCGTGAGGTCCAGCGTCTCGCCCGCGTCGAAGCTGCTCGTCGTGTAGGTGAGCTGTGCTGTCACTGTCCCGTCTGCGCCGAGTTCGTAGGTGACCGAACTGTCTTCCTGCTGTCCCTCGACGAGCAGGTCGATCTGCTGCTGGTTCGAGGTGCCGGACGTGCCGCCCTCGTTCTTCACGTCGACTTCCACCGTCACTGTGTCACCCTCGACGACCGGGTCCTGTGCCACGGACACGTTGGTGATCGTGAACGTCGCGCCCTCGACCGGTTCAATCAGGAACGGCGTGACAGTGACCGGCGAGAGGATGTCGTCGTCTGCCGGTCCGCCGGGGCTCCCCCACCAGTTCTTAGTCGCGTCGATGGAGGTCACCGACTCGTCTGTCGGCCGGTCGGCGTCGATTGCCGCCACTCTGTTGCGCTGGATGTTGTTGAACGGCACCTCGTGGATTCCGGAGTCGGCGTACATCCCGAGGTCGTTGTCGACGATCACGTTGTTCTCGACGGTCGCGTTCGTCGCGCCGCCGGTGAGGACGATCCCGGTGCCGTTGGTGGCTGCCGTGTCGTTGGTGATCGAGTCGAACTGACTGTTCCGAATCGTCACGTCGTCTGCGGTGACTTCGACGCCCGTCTCCGAGGCGTTGAACACCCGACTGAACCGGACCTCGGTGTCTGTCGCGGCGACCTCGACGCCGGTCGCCACGTCGCTGTCGGCGACTGTCAGTCCCGTGACGAGCGCGTCTGTCGCGCCGTCGGCGATCCGAACTGCGGTCGTGGCGTCTCGAACGGTGAGTCCGGCGACTGTCACGTCCGCGGCGGTCACGTCGACTGCGACGTCTGCGCCGCCTCCGTCGACGACGCCGCCGTCGGACTGGAGCGTGACGTTCTCCGTGTCGACTGTCACCGTCTCGTCGTACGTGCCGGGTGCGACGCGGACGGTGTCGCCCGACTCGGCGTCGTTGAGCGCGTCACTGATACTGCCGAAGTTCACGTCGAGTGTTCTGCTCGCGGTGTCGTTCGGCGTCGAGACCACCAGTTCACCCTCGACCGTCCCGGCGCGGAGCACGTCACCCACCGCGAGTGACACGGATTCCGTCGTGCCGGCGGTAGCGCCCACTGTCGTCTCGTTCTGTGCCACCGTCGATCCGTCGACGACCAGTGACAGCTCCAGTGTGCGGCTCTCGTCGGTGTCGCCGACGTTCTGGAGTCCGACAGTCACCGTGTCGCTGCCGTCACCGCTGCCGCTGCCGTCGAACACGTCTGGCGTGTCGACTGTCGTCACCTCGTAGGTCGCCGGCTGCGGTGCGGCGACGGTGACGTTCGTGCTCGCAGTCCGGTCTGCGGTTGCGACAGTGACCGTCCGGTCGCCGACGAGGAGGCTGGTCGCGTCCACACTGAAGGTGAACTCTGCCGTCTCGTTGTCGGTCAGCTCCGTCACCTGCCGCGTTGCACGCACGTCACCGTCGACGCGGAGTTCGACGGTCTGTGTGGCGTTCAGGTCGCCGATGTTGGTGACGTTCGTGGTGACACTGAGCGTCTCACCGGCGGTCCGCACCACTTCCTCGTCGGCCGTCAGCGTCGACACTCGCACCAGCGCGTCCTCCGGCGGAGCCACCACGGAGACGGCCGTCTGATCCTCGTCTGCCGTCCCCGTGCCGGCCTCGTCGGCGAGAGAGACGTTGGCGGTGACCGTCGCCGGGAGGCTCTCCACGTCGTCGCTCGTCAGGTTCGCCTCCAACGAGACTGTCTCCGTGCTCTCGCCGTCGACTGTCACGCTCTCCACGTCGAACTCCGTCCCGTTCACGGACAGGTTGACATCTCTGGTGGCTTGCACGTCACCAGTGTTCTCGACAGTCGCCGCCACGGTGAGGTTCTCACCGCCGGCGACTGTCGGGTCCGACGCGCCGTCGATCCCGACCGACAACGACGCTGGCGCGTCCACGTCGAGTGTTCCGGTCGCGCTGTCGTTGGCCGTCGTCACGAGGAACGCCGGTGTGCCGGGGGTCACGGCGCTCTTGTTCACCGCGACGCTGACGTTCTCCGTCGCGCCCGCGTCGACCGTCACCGACTCGTTCACCGTGGAGTCGCCGACTGTGAGCGTCACCTGCTGTGTGGTCTCGACGCCGCCGGTGTTCGTCACCTTGACGGCGACAGTGCCGTTCCGCTCGTCGGCGATAGTTCGGTTTCCTGCAGGGGGTGACGGCGTAACCGCGTCGACCACGAGTCTGGCGGGGGCGACCACTGTCACCGTTTTGGACGCCGAGTCACCGGGTGTCCGCACGGTGAGCTGTCGCGCACCGGCGTCGCTCGGGAGCTGTGCAGTGAACGTGACGGTCTCCGTCTCGTCCGGGCCGAGATCCTCGACCTGCGTCTGGTCGACTGTCGTCCCGTCGAGCGTGAGTTGGACAGTGCCGCTGCCGGCCTGTCCGCCGGTGTTGTTCACGGTGAACTCGACCTCGACCGTCTCTCCGCCGACGATGGTGCCGTCACCACTGCCGCGGTCGCCGGTCGGGATACTGGGGCTGTCGACGGTGAAGTTCGCGGGCTCCAGCACGGAGACGACTACCTCGGACCCGCTGTCTGTGCCAGTCTCGACGACGTAGCCGAGGTCCGAGCCCTGCACGGTGACGCGCGGCACGTCGGTGAACTTGATACTTCGACTCCCACCGTCGTCCAACGTCACGTCGACGCTGTCGACGACACTCCCGTTGCGGGTCAACACGACGGTCTGTGTGTCGGTCGCGCCGTCGTCTTCGGTGTTCGTGACGGTGGCGAACACTCCGACCGTGTCACCGGCTCCGACAGAATCGGTGGTGGCGGTCGAAGAGTCGACCGCGAACGTCTCGTCGCGCTCGACTGTCAGGCTCTCGGTATCACTGTCGTCGCCGGTCGTGGCCGTGACGGAGACGGACGTGCTGTCTGTCCCCTCCCCGAGTCCGACACCCGAGGCGGTCGGCACGTGTGAGAACTGGATCGTGGTGGTCTCTCCGGCGTCGAGTGCGACCTGCGTCTGAGTCGCCACCGTAGTGCCGGCGACCCCCAACTCGACCGTCCGCACGGACTGGAAGTCCCCGGTGTTGTTCACGGTGACCGTCACGGTGAACGACGACCCGAGCGCGGCGGTGTCGGGGAGATCCACGTCGGTGACTTCGAACACCGCGGCCGTGACGGCGTCACCCTCGGGCACCGGGGCGTCGAGCCACGGTTCGACGGCGACGTTGCCGAGGGCGGCCGCGCCGTCGCCTCGGATTGTCCCGTTCCCAGTCGGGTCACCCCACCAGTTCTCCGTCGCGTCGAGTTCGTGGGCCAAGTCTTTGTTCTCGATTCCGACCGGGACGCTCTGGAAGTTGTTCTGTCTGACGCGGAGTTCACTCGCGTTCGCGTGTGGCGCGTCGCTCTCGGTGCCGCCGCCGGCAGTGTCGAGTCCGACCGCGACACCGCGGTACGGCGCGCCGCTGGCCTCGAATACCGGGTAGACGGAGCCGTCGTTGACAGACTCGATAGTGTTGTTCTCGATCAGCACGTCTGCCGGCTGGACGCTGTCTTTGCCGGACGGCGAGGAGACGACGCCGTACGTCCACCCGGCCGAGCGAATGTCGCGCACAGTGTTGTTGTGGACGTGGATGTCCCGAAGCTGGTTCTGCACCTTGATGCCGACTGCGCCGCCGACCTCGGGGTTCTCGATATCGGACACCGAGAGGTTCGAGATCGTGATGTTCTCGATCCGTGGGCCACTCTGCTCGAACACCTGCACCCCGTGGATGCTGGAGGCAGTCCCACGCACGCCTGTAATGTTGCTGTCTGTCACGACAGTGTCGTTGCCGGTGACGAAGACCGCTGCCGCGCGGTCCTGATCGCTGGTGAATCCGAAGTCGGGCGCGACGGTGACGCCGGTCAGCGTGACGCCCTCGGCTTCGAGTGCCACTTTCCCGACGATTGTCGCCTCCGGGCCGCGGGCGTCGCTGTCACCCGGTGTGCCTGCGTTGGGACCACGGAGGGTGACGTTCGGCGTCTCGATTGTGACGTTCTCCTCGTAGGTGCCGGGGGCGACTCGGAGTGTCGTTCCCTTGTCGATGCCACCACCGCCTAGGAGGCTGCCTGTGAGTGCGTCTCGGACACTGCTGTAGACGAACTCGTCGCCACTAGCGTTGTAAACGGCTGTGTCGAAGCTGTTGTTGGCAACCAGTGACGCCACGTCTGTCTCCTGATCGAAGTCCCGGTACTGCCGGGTGTTGTTCCGGAAGGCGTTGTCAGAAATCGTCTCATCCCCGCTCCCGAGGAGGACTACGCCCGCAGCTCCGTCTGCGAACGTGTTCTGCTCGATAACCGTGTCGTTGCTCGATCCGGACGCGTAGACACCGAACTTCGGTCCCTCGACATCGTTGTCGACGAACGAGACGTTGTGTGCGTCGGTCAGGAAGGCGGCCGTGCTCTGTCCCGTCTCCGGTGTCTGATCACCCAGTTTGTTGTCACTGATTGTCAGATTGTAGATATCGATCGTCGATAGCAGCCCTGCCGTCACGGCACCAGACGTGACGTACCCGGAGCCGTTGACGTGGTTGTCTGCGACAACACCGGAAACGTTGTACAGTGAAATACCGTTCTGTGCCGTCTGGTCTGTGTCTTTCCCGACGACTGTGTTGTTTCGTACGGCGATATCGAGCTGTCCGTGTCCAGTCGCGCTCACGTCGATCCCGATCTTGTCGAAGTTGCTGACGGTGACGTTTCGAACTGTGAGCGTCGCGTCCCCGGACTCGTCGTACCAGACACCGATCCCGTCGCTGTACTGGTTGCCAGTCGGAGCGCTTGTCGACCCTTGTGTCGTGTTCGTGACGGTGAGGTTCGTCAGACGACCGCTCGTGTTCTTCAGGTAGACGCCGAAGAACGCCTCTCCGCCCGTGCCCTGATTCCTACCGTCGACTTCGAGGTTGGATAACTCGACGTTCGTGCTGTTGAACACGCTGATCGGTGCTCTCGCTGTTCTGTCCCCGTCGCCGAGCACTCCTGGTGCGACAGCGTTCAGGTTTCCGTGGTCGGGCGACTCGACCACCGTCGACGGCCCCTGTCCGCGAATCGTCAGTCCGGTCGTGTTTCGAATCTCGACCTGCTGTCTGTACGTGCCACTCGCCACCACGATGGTGTCGTTGGCACTCGCGTTGTCGACAGCGTTCTGGATCGAGTCGTACCCCGTCTGTTGATCGACGTTGACGACCGGTACCTCGTCGCGTGGTAGAATTTCTCGGTCGTCGATGTCGGCGACGGAAGTCGGATCGAAACTGTTCTCGGTCTCTGAGAGGGCTGTTACGAGGTTGAGCGTCTGTGCGGCATCTGCTACCTGGACCCCGTTGTTGACGAAGGTGTTGTCCTCCACGTCGACACCGGTCGGGTCTGCCTCCGAAGATTCAGAGGGGTAGGACGCGGTGCTCACGCCGATGTCGTTGTCACGGACGAGGTTCCCGAGGATGTCCGTGTCTGTGGTGTTTGCCGAGACAGAGATTCCTTTACTGTTGTCGTAAATCTCGTTGTTCTGAATGTCAGTGTCTGTCGTGTTGATCGTCGTCTCGTAGAACACGTCGCCGATGAGAGCAACACCGACATCGTTGTCGTAGACAGTGTTCCCTCCAATTGTGACCCCATTGGTCTCGGCAAGAATAATGCCGGTCGAACTCCAATCGGGGTCGCTCAGGAGAACGTTGCTGGAGACCGTGTTGTCGACAATCTCTCCCGTCCCGCCCCACGCGATCTCGATGCCGTTCGGTGCCCAACCAGTCTTCGGGACGTTGATTACGGTATTGTTCTCGATGGTGACGTTCGGGTCGGCCCGGGGTCCGTTGTCTCCAAGAGCACCGATACCGAGACGAGCGTAGTACTTCACCGTGTTATTACCGACGGTCGTCTCGGAGTCGCCGTAGACGGCAATTCCGACTGTTTCTCCACTGCTCATCAGATTCTCGACGGTGTTGTTGGCGACTGTTCCG
This sequence comes from uncultured Halobacteria archaeon, assembly GCA_937142015.1. Lineage (GTDB taxonomy): Archaea > Halobacteriota > Halobacteria > Halobacteriales > Haloferacaceae > JAHENP01. The sequence continues at coordinate 15,892 of CAKZQY010000433.1, read as the reverse complement.
TCCCCGTTGCGGTAGAGCAGGCCAACGTTGCCTTTGCTGAGAGAGTGATTCCGGCCGTCGATGGTGAGACCGGTGATGTCTGTGTCGGAGTTATTGACGTAGACGATGGGTGAGAATGAATCCTCGCTTTCTGGGATAGTCACCGTCGAGACGGAGTCGGGAGCCTCGACGACAGGATCGCCACGACCGACGATGTCGAGACTCTTGTTGATCCGGATCTGTTCGCGGTAGGTTCCACCGGTGACGACGATCTTCTCGCCTGCGCTGGCGCTGTCGACCGCGTCCTGTATCGAGACGTACACGTACTCGTTCGCGGTCGTCGTCACCGCCCGGCCGAGGTCGTTCTCGGCCACGAACGTCTCGGGGGCGAGCGCGCTCGTGGACTGGAACAGCTGTGCTCCGGAGCTGGCGAACTGGTTGTCTGTAACCGTGACACCGCTCGTGACGCCCGCCGCGACACCGACCCCGTACGTCCCGTCAGTGATCTGGTTGTCTGTGATCTCCGAGTCGTTCAACACGTACGTGCTGTCGTCGATCCCCTCGGAGAAGAGGTCGACAGCCAACAGGTGGCCGCTGATGGTGTTGTCCGTGATCGAGACGTCCGTGATCGTGCCGGGCGTCGTGTCGAAGCTACGGAACGCCTGAAGCGAAATCGGCTTGGCAACGTCTTCGAACGTCGAGTCCGTCACCGTCACCTCGGGCGTGGGTCCGTAGACGCTCACCCCCGTGCCGGCGACGAAGCTCCCGTCGTACTTCACGTTCGACACCTCACTGTCGGTGAGGGTGAGCGATCCGCCGTCGACGAGGAACGTGTCCTGTGCCGGGTTGTCGCCATCGGTGTTCGGATCTAACACACCGGAGCCCTCGACATCGACGTTCCTGACAACGGCGCTGCTCTCGGACCCGGCAACTGTCACGGCACTCTTGCCGAACCCGTCGATCTCGGAGTCTTCGAGCAGTAACGTCCCGTTACGTGGGTCGTCGAGGTAGCGCTTGTCGCCGACGACGACGGCGCTGTGGTACTGGACGCCAGACGGCTCGCCGAACCCGTTGTCGACGAACATCTGCTGCATCGTGACATCACGGGCCGTGAGCGACGCCCCTCCAGTGACGAAGATGCCGGCAGTGCCCGGACTCGGGAGCGGCCCTTGGAACCGCAGCCCCTCGACTGTCACAGAGGCGCTGTCGTTCACGAGGAGGAACGCGTTCTCGGCGAACGAGCTGCCGGGAGCGGTCGACCGCGTGAGTGTCGCACCATCCTCGGCCGTGATCGTCAGGTCCTTCGAGACGACGACCTGCTCGTCGTAGCTGCCGGCTGCGACTTCGATGGTGTCACCGGGCGCTGCCGCGTCGACAGCGTTCTGGATCGAGTCGTACCCCGTCTGCTGATCGACGTTGACGACCGGCACACTCTCAGTCGACAGTATCGCCTGATCGTCGACCACGGACGACGGTGTGAAACTGTTCCCGTTCGACTCGAACACGGCCGTGACACTCACTTCTCCGGTGAGGTCTGTAAACTGATACCCGTCGTTGTTCTCGAACGTCGAGTCCTTCACGACGACGTTCGTCGGGCCGTTGGGAGTCCCACTGTAGTCGACCCCGGGCTCTCCAATCCGAAGACCGTTGAAAGAGTCGCGCACGGTGACGTTGTCGAGTGTCACGTCGTCGAGTGTCGCCGGGTTTTCACCGTAGCTTGGGTCGTCGCGCGCCTTGATCGCAATCGCCGTCGAGAAGGCTGGGTCGCTCGGACCTCCCTCTTCGACGTTCGCAACGACAGTGTCTCTGAGTGTAACATTACTGTAGTCCCCGTACTTCAGGTTGATATCGATCCCAGTGTTGTACCCGTGCTCGGAGCTCTCGACACCATTGACAACGACATTATCGAACAGCGCGTTCGAGAGTGACTCCGTGTAGATTCCTTTCCGCTCACTGTCGAGCACTCGCAGGTCGGTGAAAACGACGTCGGTGAACGTGGGGCCGTCCCGGTCGTTGAAGAATCCGATACTGGTGTCCTCGATCGTGATCCCATCTAACCGGAGTCCAGAGGCGTTGACAGTGCTGGGTACGTCGATTCCGTTTCCGCCGCCAGTGTTCCGAATCGTGAGGTTCGTCAGCTCGACGTTCTTACTCTGAATCGTGACTGTCTTCGAACTGTCGGCGGTCAGTTCGGTCTCACCCTCTCCCGCTCCGTCGATAGTAATGTCCGGGGTGTTGACCGTCACTGACCCATCGTAGGTACCTCCGTAGACCGTGATTGTGTCGCCCGGGGTGGCCTCCTCAGCGTCGGGAACGTCGTTGTCTAGAGCCGACTGAATCTCTGTGAAGATGGTCGTGTTCGGCGGTCCGATGTGGACCGCGGCGTCTAGGTCGTTCTGTCGGATGATTGCCTCTCCGTCGAACGTTCCACGCGGCTGGTAGACCTGAATCGAGTTGCCCCGGAGGGTGTTGTTTGAGATATTCGAATTGACGACCTGTCCCGTCCACGCGGCGAGTCCAGTGTCACCGTTACGAATCTCGTTCTCTACGAACGTCAGGTCCCTGACGACGACAGTGTCCGTGTCAACGAGCGAGAAGACGTCGATCGCTTGGAACTGATCAGTAATCTCGTTATTTCGGAAGACAACACCTTCGATCTCTCCCTGGGTATCGTCGTAGCTGCGGAACGACTGGAGCGTAAGCGGCTTGTTCACGTCGTCAAAGCTGATATCTTTCACTGTCACACCCTCTGTCGGCCCGAACACACTGACGCCAGTGCCGGTGTCACCTGTCGAACGAACGTCCTCAACCGATCCGTCGACGAACGAGAGTGATCCTTGATCGACGAGCAGGGTGTCTTGGGCAAGCACGTCGATATCACTACTACCGGTGATGTCCACCCGCTGGAGGTCAGCTGTACTCCCAGCTCCAGAGACCTGAACCGCGTACTTCCCGAATCCGTCGATCTCTGAGTCGGTCAGTGTGATAGATCCGAATCGATTAGAGTCGACGAAGCGTTTGTCACCGAGTGCGATTGCCCCGTGTGCCTGCGCACCGCTCGGCTCACTTTCAGCATCCGGCACGAACATGTCGGTCATCTGCAGATTGTTGGCATCCACTGACGCGTCGTTCGTCACGAAGATGCCGGCAGTGTTCGACCCTGCGAACGGACCTTCGAACGCCAGTCCATCGAGATCGAGGTTCGCACCGTCGTTCACGACGAGGAACGAGTTGGTCCCGTAGTCGTCTCCGGGTGCGCTCGACCGCGTGAGTGTCGCACCATCCTCGGCCGTGATCGTCAGGTTCTTCGAGACGACGACCTGCTCGTCGTAGGTGCCGGCTGCGACTTCGATAGTGTCACCCGGGTTGGCAGCGTCGATAGCGGTCTGCACACTGTCGAAGTCACCGGCGGATTGATCATCGTCGACTACGAGCGTCTCAACCGATCCACTCGCGCGGACGACTAATTCGACCCGCGCGAACCGCACGTCGTTGTCGGCGAGCAGTCTGTCGACCGCAGTCTTCGCGTTTGTCGTGTTAGCGACTTCGCCGAGCGTGCCGCCGCTCGTTGCGAACGCACCTACCGGGACGTCTGTCGTCTTACTGATCTGGTTGCCGGTGATGTCGACCGACTTGATTGTATCTTTATTGGCGTACAGAAGTACACCATTAGCCCAACCGGAGACCGTGTTGTCACGAATCTCGACATCGCTGGAGTCCCCGTTGTTACCGTTATTCGACACGAGAACGGCCTGTCCTCTGTTCTCTCCGGTGAGCGTGTTGTCGCGGACAGTAACATTGACACTGCCGCTCACGAGTACTCCTTGTGGGCTCCCAGAGCCCGTGTACTTGACCTGTGTGAACTCGTTGTCGACGACGAGAGCGTCGTCCGCGTCGCCCAGTCTGAGTCCGTACTTACTCGTTCCAGATATCTCAATGTCGTTGTTCTTGACGACGATATCGTCCCCCTTCGCGTAGATTTCCAGGTCGCCTCCGAGGTCGATGTCGAAGCCTTCGAGGACAGTACCTGTCGTCAGGTCCATCCTGTCGCTCGTCACCTCGACTGTCGGCTTCTCCGAGACACTGTCTGACGCACGGATGGTCACAGAACTCGTCGAGACATCGAAACTGGAGTACGTTCCGCTCTCGTACGCCTGCACTTCGATCACGTGACGCTGAGAGCCACTCGTGTTCGCAGCGGCGTCGATTGCCGCCTGAATCGAACTGTAGTCGCCTTCGTCAGCGTCACCGTCGACGACTAGCGTACTCTCGTTCGCAGCGACCACAGGGAGCGATCCAACCGAGACCGCGACGACGGAGCCGACGACGAGAGCTGCGAGTACCACAGCTCGGAGCTTCGTCGCCGCGTCGGTGTCCGCCGCTGTCATGCTCCCCCCACAGCTGTCTCGGCTTCGATCAGCCGACCGGCGTCCACAGTGGTGGACACTCCACGGCCCGAGTCGCCACCGTCACAGTCCACCGGGAGTCCAGCCGACGGCCAACTGGGCGGGACGACAGTGTGGGTGGCCGGGTCACTCCGAGTCCGATACTCCGAACCGCTGGCGAACGAGCGGCGTGGTGACCGCCCGCGCGGGTCGCCGAGGGAGGCGAGTCTCTCCATGTTAGGACACACATCACCCCCCTGATGCTTTGTTATAGGCCGCAATAATCGGCGTAGGCTGTCCCAGAACGGACGTATGGATCACCCTGAGACTCCCGACTGATCGTTCAATCGACGCTTGAACCCGTCGCCGTCTGTCGGTCTCCGCCGAACTGCTCTCTCGAAGGATAATCGTCCCACTCCGCCACCGGCTCGGGCCGAGCTCCGGAGGTGTTGGAACTCTGGTACGTTCGGCAGACGACAGCTGGCCAATCGGTACGTCGACGGGGATACCCCACAGATCGACGTGCTGGCAGATCACAGTCGTCGGATCGACGTGCCGGCAGGTCACAGATGTCGGATCGGCACGTCCTCACAGACTCCCCTCACCAGTACCGTCTGTACCGGTAGACAGCGAACCCGACGATAACGAGAATCGCCGCGAGCACGACGAGCAGTCGAGCGAGCGCGAACCCGTACGCCTCCGACACCGGTGACGTCGTCGGCCCTCGGCGCGGACCGGAGACGGTGTCGACGACCAGCACCGCTCCGAGCGCGATCTCGGCAGCGAACACACCGACGAGGATCTTGCTCCGGTCCACGAGCCTGACCCTCCTCACCACCGGTCTCCTCCGCGGATACCGTGACGCACTGTCGACTGTCGTCGACGTGTCGTACGTCGCCGGTCCTGTCGTCCACGTTCCATTGTCACAGTAGATTCCTCCTAGGCACTGTTCGGTCTCGAACAGTACGTGGGACTCCATCCACTTGGTTACGAGTGGGAATACACACCTCAATCGGACGCAGAACAGTTTCAATCAGTCCTTGAGACGGTCGTGTAGTGACTGTACCACCCGTCGAGCACACTGCGGAGTGACTCGGAGCACGCTGCGTGGTAGCTCGGGGTACACCGCGTGGTGACTCGGAGCACGCTGCGTGGTAGCTCGGGGTACACCACGTGGTGGCTCGGAGCACGCAACCGGGTCACTCGTCGAGTTCGACCTCGGGAGGTGTTCCGTCGCCACTCAGCCTCGCGCCGCGGATGTAGTACGTGTGGGCGACTGCCGACACGGTGAACGCGGCGACGATCGCAGCCATCCACGCCACGTCTGGGAACGCGGCGAACGGGTACGCGTCGACGTACACCGCGAGCACTAGCGCGACGGCGACGCCCGAGAGTCCGAGATAGTACTGGTTCCACGGGATCTCCCGCCCGCGGACGACCTCCATGTACACCTCGTACTCTTCGAGCGCCGGCTGTGGCCGTACCACGGCCGCTCTGTCGTCGTAGTCGACGAGTCCTGCCTCGGCGAGCTTCGGCACGTGTGACTGCTGGAGGGCCGTGTACACTCGTTTCCGCTCTGTACTCGTCACCTCGGCCTCCGGCTGTTCGTTCTCCCACGCGGCGATACGACGAGCGAGGTCTCCCAAGTCGACCTGCTCGTGACCGCTAATGGCGAACACCGCGTACCTGCGCCGTCGGTTCGACAGGATGTCGAACAACTCCTCTTCGCCCGCTCGCTCTGCTCCCGAACCCCGGAGGAGTCGGGCTTCACTCCCCATGCGCCTATCCTACAACCCGGCTGTAATAATATCTCTGGACACGATCTTCTCTAAACAAACAAAATGAGCAGACGACGAGGAGAGATACACGGCGGTTCGGGTGTTCAGTACTCGATACGAACGTCGATAGAACCGAGCGACAACCTCGAGACACGGAGGTCTACGGAGACCAGAAATCCACAGAAATCGGGTGTCTACAGAGATCCGGGTCCACGGAGATCCGGAGTCGACTCACGGCACGGTGAGAACGGCCACCACACGAGTCGCGCCGCGACGGTCCAGCAGACGCACGCTCACCGCGACAGCGACGACGTGTGTCTCCTCGGCACGCGACTGGACGACGACCCCGTCGGTGACGCGACACGCGCCGAACTGACGACGCGGGCCGCTCGGACAGTTCTCGGCGGCCCACGCCGACGCGGCGGCGTGGTTCCGTGACACGCGAACGACGACAGACTGCTCGACGGCACTCGATTCCACGCGTTCGACCGCGCGACTCAGGTTCCGTTCGAACGCCGCGAGCGCCGCCGAGCGACTCGGCCACGCGTACTCGCCCGACACCTGTCGCGCGGCGGTGTCGACGGCGCGGTCGAGTCCACGGAGGACACCACGCGTGTCGTGCTCGGGTGCCGTCCGAGCGGCCACGTCCGGGTGGCTGCCGAGTTGGACGTACGCGAACGCGACGGGCAACAGCGCGAGCGCGAGGAGTCCAGCACCGAGCAACACGAGCTGGCCACGGCTGGACCGTCCGGCAGTGTCGTCGCCGCCGGTGTCGGCGTGACGGCTGTCGATCACACGTACCACACCCTGACGACGACGGGGCCGTACTGCGTCTGGACGGTCGCACGACCAGCCGGGCTGTCGGGCGGAACTGGGTAGCCCACACTGCCGTGGGGTGTCTCCACCTGAAAGAGGAGATTGTCGCCGAGAATCGCCCCGACACGGCGACGCAGCGCCGCACGCTCGCGTTCGAACGCTGCAGCGGAGCGTGCCACCTCGGCGAGTCGGCTCCGTCCCGCGTGCCGTGCCGACTCGGCACCGAGCACGGTCGCCGTGTCGCTCGCGTACGTGTCGAGTTGAACCTCCGACGTGGCCGGCTGGGGGAGGGGCACAGTGAACACCACTGCCACCGCCAACAGGAGTGTGACTCCTACCGCGGCCTCCACTGCCGGGAGAGAGAGTTGCCCACGACTGCCGCCACTCCCCACCGCGACGCTCCCGCTCTGTGGGGACTCACTCATCGACGGTCACCACCAGCAACCGCTTTCGTGTCCGGGCCGGGAACGTCGTCACCGTGACTGTCCCCCGTGCTGCCGGGTCGAACGTCACCCGCAGGGTCGCCAGACGGGAGACGGGAACTGTCGCGGTGCCGCGCAGTCCGTCCGAGCGGGCGAGTACCACCCGCCCGTCGACGCGGACGCGTCGCACTGTGGCGTCGTCGAATCCCAGCCGGAGACGCCCCGTCCGGCGCGGGAGTGTGATCCCGGTCGTGGCGTTCACCTCTCGGGTGCGTGGGGTCTGACGCGCGACGAGCACGATTCGTCTGACGGTGATACCTCCGTCGGGTGTTCCCCGTTCGACGACCGTCCGGTCCCCGAGGCGAACGCGAAACGACGTCTCGGCGAGTGTCGGAACGTGCTGGCGGACGCGCTCGGCTGTCAGCTCTTCGACAGCGGACGCGTTCAGCACGTTCGCCCGACGCGTGAGTGGACTGTCCGCCGCCACCAGCCGCTCTCCCGTCGTCGCTGCTGCGTGTCGCTCGACCGGGGCGCGCTGTGCGCCCGCGAACGCGGTCGCGGCGGCCCCGAGCGCGACTGTGAGACCTGCAACGAGGAAGACCACGGCGACTGTCAACGAGACGAGTGTCGCCTGTCCGCGCTCGTGGTGTGGTCCGGCCTCGTGCTGTCGTGAGTCGGTCACCTGTCGTCACCTCCCGACACGCGTCGTCCCGAGCGGAGTTCGACCGCCAGTCCGTCGGCTGTCCGGTGGACGACGACGACTGCCGGCTGGCTGCTCTGCCACTCGCCGGAGACCGTCTCGACGTGAACGGACACCGAGAGCCGCACTCGCGCGTCGACTCCCGAGTGTGGGTGCCGGAGGTCGAGTGTCCGCCCGTCGACGACGACCCGGTAGTGGCTGTCTCGAATGGTCGCCGGGAGTGGAACGCGCATCGTCGCCTCCGTCTCCCGTGTGAGCGGCGGGACCGCACTCTCGATTCGCTCTGCTGCGCCAGCGAGTTGTCGCTGTGCGGTCGCGTCGGCTGCGCGTGTGCGGTACGACTCGGTGAACCCAGTGGCGGCGGTCACGAGGCCAGCCACGACGATCAGCGCGAGTCCGAGCTCTAACAGCTTCCCGACAGTCGGCGCGACGCCACGCTCGCCCTCGGGTTCTGGTGACCGCCGACGAGACCTCGGCAGTGACTCCGAGATCACGGGCACCCAGTCAGCCACGGAGTCGCACCTCCACGTCGAGCCTGTGGACGACGAACACGAGCCGTCGGGGTCGGTCGAACGTCACGACGACGCTCGGGACGCCGTCGTCGTCGTACTCTCGCCGGTCGGTGTTCGCACCCAGCGAGCGGAAGTGACGCGCGAGCGCATCGGGTGTCGCCGTCTCGACTGCCAGCCGCCAGTCGGCACTCGGGTGCGTTTCGGCGCTGTGTGTGACGTTCGTCGCTACCGTGACGGCCGTCGTCGCCGGGCGACCGCCGTCCAGCGAACGACGACCCCGACTTCCGGCAGATCCCTCGCCGACCTCACGTCCGGCGGATCTCTCACCGATTCCGAGTGAGACGCTCGCTGGCTCGTCCTCGTCGCCGAGAGCCGCCACGCCGACGAAGAGCGTGTCGTCGGTGACGGCGACGGACGGCTCTCGAACGAGCGTCGCTCGGGTCGATGTGCGACTCGTTAATCTCCGACCAGTTCCGGTGGATCTACGATCGGCTCTCGTGGGTCCGCCACGGACGACCGCGCCCGCGAGGAATCCGACACGGACACCCTCGTCGCGGTAGACGAGTGCGTCGACTTCGACGCTCGCTACGACTCCCGTCTCGTTCGCCAGCCTGACCGTTCGCTCGACTGTCCGTAGCCGCCCGCCCGGGAGCCCGATGCGACTCTCGTGTGGGCCGGTGACACGACGCGGGCGGAGTGCGCCGGTGAACCCCGCGGACACCTGTCGTTCCGTCACGGCGGCGGTACCCGTCTCCACCGTCGTGGCGAGCGTGACCGTGAGGCCGGCGAGCGCGACCGTCGTGATTCCGAGGAGGAGTGCGACGCCGACGACGTGTGACTGTGCGCGGGTCACGCGCCGCACGGGTGACTGTGCGCGGATCACACGTCGCACGTGTGACTGTGCGCGGGTCACGTGCTGCTCACCACCGCGAACGCGACGTACGTCACGACGACGAGCAGCCCGGAGTGGAGTAGCGTCGCGTACCGACCCCGGTCGGCCGCACCCGCGAACCACCCGGAGGCGAGCACTGTCGCCTGTGTGACGACGTAGAACCGGCGGCGTGCTCGCTGTGGGTCGACGGCAGTCGGATCGAGACTGACGCTGCCGGCGTCCGACAGCGTCGACAGCTGCGCGAAGCTCTCGACGACCTGTGTACTCACTGCCAACACGATGCCGACGACCAACAGGGCCGTCGTCCACCCGATTGCGACGTGGACGGCCATGTTCGACCGGAGGGCGCGCTTCTCGTGGTACAGTCGTCCAACCTCGGTCTGGAGAGTCTCGAACACCGCCTCCGCGTCGCTGCCGGCGTCTAAGGCTCCGGTGACGAGCCCGACTGTCCGCGCTGCCAGCGGGGTGCCGACCCGCTCGACGAACCGATCTAACGCCGCGGCTCGGAGGTCCTCGTCTGTGCGTCCGGTGTGGTTGAGGTTGAAGGCGAGGTCGTCGACATCCGGCCCGAGCGGCCCCAACTCCACGTCGCGTGCGACGTGTTCGACCGCCTGCGGGAGCGGTCGCCCGAGACCGACGTGACCGGAGACGGCGTGGACGAAGTCTTTGATTTCGCGGTCTTTCGCGTCGTCTCGCCGGCCGCGTCTGAGAGCGACGAGTCCCACCGGCACGGCGAACGCCGCGTAGCCGAGCAGGAGTGTGTCCACCGGCCGAACACCGACGCGCCACAGTCCGCCAGCGACGGCGACTGCCGGGGCGAGACAGACGACGGCAGCGCTCGCGGGGTTCGTCGGCGCGGTCGTGACCACTGCCGACGGATCGGCCGGCACCTCGTGAGCCACCCGGCGGTCTGCCGGACGCAGGCTCTCGACGACCGCGGCCGCCACGGCTCCGACACAGACGACGAACGCGGCAGCGCCGTAGCTCACCAGCGCGCGCTTCGTCGTCCGTCCGACTGGGGTGTGGACGGGCGCGGACAGCTCCGGTGCGAGCACGCTCATCACAGTGAGGATCACTACCAACAGCGCTGGAACGACGAGTAGGACGACGAACAGCTCTGCCAACAGCTCCATCATGTCGGCGTTGCGGTCGCTCGCGCGCTCACGGCGGTGTCCCAGCATCCGACTTTCGAGTTGGAGGTAGTCGGCGAGTGCGTCCTCTCCCTGTGCGGCGTGTTCGCGGAACTGTAACAGGAACGGAGCGAGCGCCTCTCGTGAGGGTGTGTCGCGGGCGACGCGGGCCAGCCCGCGCTGGAGACTCCCGGTGAGTCGTGCGGTGTTGAGCGCTCGACCGATCGACCGACCGGCCTCGCCGTAGGCACCACTCTCGGCGACCCGGCGGAGCATCGCTCGCGGGCCGTCGCTGCCCGACGACAGCGCGTGGAGGTAACGAGCGACGCCCGGCAGCGAGCGTCTGATCCGACTCCTGCGTGCGACGACCCGCGCTCGGAGGTACGTGCTCGCCAGCCGGACGGTCAGACCTTTTCCCGCCGCACCTGCCAGTCCGGCGACGGACGCCGCGACCCACGGGCGTGCGGTTGCTCGTTCGAGGGGTGTCAGGCGAGCGAGTCCCCCCGGCACCGCCGCGACTGCCGGGTGCCACTCGGCGACGACGGGTAAGAGTCCGTTCACCACCGGTAGCGTGCCGGCGAAGAGGAGGAGACCGACGAGCCACGACAGCCCGTACGCGCGGGCGAGGTAGACGTCGAACCCGACTCGGAGGTCCGCTCCGCGGTACCGTTTCCGGTCGGCGACGTGACGCGACTGGTCGGCGTGTCTGGCGAACAGCGCGTACAACACCCGATCCGGCGCGCTGACGGTGTCCGTCGCGCCGTCGCTGGTCGTTCGACCCGCCGTCGGAGTCTCGTCCGCTCGTCCGCCAACCCCTCCAGTCACGCTCGTTGGCCTGCCGTCTGTCGTCTCAGTCATCGGCAGCCCCTCGCGTCTCGTCCGTCGTCTCGGCCGCACGGCGGACCCGCTCGACCGTGGCTGGTTCGTCCGCGCGGAGGTCCGCGAGGAACTCGAACGTCTCCCGGAAGTCTGTCACCTCCTCGCGCTGGAGGTACTGCACGTAGCGGTGTTTCTGACAGAACTCCGACTCGACTGCGTCGACCGCTCGGTCCGTGCTCGCTGCGATCCGGGCGAAGACACGGTGGTCAGACGCGAACGAGAACGACCCTGCAGGGGTCCGTCCGGCGACGCGGTTCCACCCGACGTGGCTGCCGTCTTTCTCGACGACTCCGCCCCGTCCGTCACAGTCGGCGAACACCGTCTCACCGACGCCGAGTTCCACCGCCTGTCCGACGTAGCGGTCGCCGTCCACCTGCCGTGGGAAGACGACGAGGTCGATCTCGCCGAGGAGGTACGCCGGGAGCCCCTGCTCGATCACCCGGTTGACGAGTGTCGTCACGTCCTCCGCGTGGGTCGTGCCGAGCAGCCCGTGGCCCGTGTTGAGACTCTCACCGAACGTGCGGAACGACGCCGGACTGTTGATCTCGGCGATTACCTCGACGTCCGGGTTGAGGTAGTTCGCCTCGGTCATCAGGTCGGCCATCGAGACGCGCTTGTACGACTGCTCGTGGTCGCGTGTCGTCAACGACACCCCGGTCTCGTGTGGCAGCCGGACCTCGCGTGACCCCTCGTCGATGGAGATCGGCCTGTCGTCGAACGGGACGAACGGCATGTGTGCGTTCAGGAGTGTCGTCTTCCCGACGCCTGTCGGCCCCGAAAAGAGAACGACACCGTGGTGTTCGTACAGCAGCCACAACAGCGCCACGAGTTCCGTCGAGATCGCGTCACGCTGGAGGAGGTCGACCGGCGTCATCGTCTCGGGAGCCTGTTTGCGGACAGAGAGGTGCGGGCCACCTTCGGAGACGACCGGGAGCGCGACGGCACACCGGACGGTGCTCTCGACACCGGCCAAGTCGAGATTCACCTTCGCACTCGGCGTGGAGGCGTTCAACTCCGTGCCGTCCTGTGCTGCGAGCTGGGTGACGACGTTGACGAACTGTGACTCGTCGTCGAACTGGAGGTTCGTCGGCACGCGTCCGACGGTACTCGGATCACGTGAGTGTCTGCTGTGACCGGCAGAATCCCGACCGGTACCGTGTGGGTGAGCGTCGGCAGAATCCCGACCGGTACCGTGTAGGTGAGCGTCTCTGTCGGCGACCGGATCGGGAGCCACCGACGGTTCGAGCACGGCCTCGCGGGGGACGACTTTGACACGTTCACCGACGCGGTTCGCCTCCACGTCTTCGAGGTGGCCGTCACGGAGCGGCACAGTCAGGATACCCTCACCAACGAAGTCGCGGAGGACGTAGTACACCAGATCGTCCAGTCGGTCTCTCGCGTACTGGGAGTCGACGGGCGGGACGGCGACGCCGTGCTCCGCCAGCGCGCTCCGGAGGCGGTAGCTTGCGGCGTCGACGTACGCTCTCGTGTTGCGTGCGGTGAGTCGCCGCGAGAGGAACTGACGCGCGCGGTCGCCGACGAAGTCGTAGCGGTCCTCGACGACGCCCGACACGTCCGCCTCCCAGATGCGGTCTTTACACTCCGCGACCAGCGCCTCGTCGCCCGGCAACAACGGCGGTTCGCGGACGGCGTACCGTGTGGTGAAGCTGTCCTCACCCAGCAGGTGGTCGCGGTAGACGACGACCGGCACTTCGAATCCGACGAACGAGACGGTGTACTCCCGGAGTCGTTCGGCAGCGACCCGCTCGGTGAACTCGTCGTCCGGCGAGAGACCGGTCGCGGCGGGTGAGAACGTCTCCGTGTGGACGACGAGCTCCGCGCCGGGATCGGCGGCGTCGGCGACTCTGATCCGGTCGTCGAGCGCCAGCGGTGTCACCTCGCCCAACAGCCGGAAGGCTCGCAGCGCGTGGTAGTCGAGTCGGCGACGCAGGGCGTTGCTGGCGTCGACGAGCCTGTCGACCGCGCGGTCGTACTTCGGCTCGAACCCCTCCCGTGCGCGCTCGACGACGCCGGCGCGGGTGAGGGGCCGTCGGTGCTGTCCGGCGTCGAAGTGCTCGCGGATTCGCTCGAAGGCGCGTTCTCCGTCTGCACACAACGACGGCTCTCTGGTCTCGTAGCTGAACGGGGCTGCCGTGGACGACGCCGTGTCTGTGTCTGTCTCGGACGCGTCGCTGTCGCGGACGTCGCGGATCGTCGCCACGATGCCGGGGCGAACGGCGTACTGGGCAACCACGTCCGGCGTGTACCACGCTTCCGGGTCGCCGGGCGGCGGCGGTGGCTGGACTGTTGGGGTGTCGCCTCCGAACACCGTGGACTCGTCTCGCTGTGCTGTCGACGACTGGGCTCGGGGTGTCTCCCGTAGCACGGGGCGTCTGGCTCGGAATAGTACTTAAACACGGGGTCACGCGGCCGTGTGGTGTTCAGAAACAGAGGGTGGCGGGACGGTCTCGATCCTACTGTCCCCGTGCCCGCTGTGGATCACGTTTCTGAGACTCGCTCTCGAAGTACACCTTCTCGTCGGCAAAGTGTTTCACAACCACACCGAGAATACTGAGCACAAACGGGAAGACAGCGAATATCGGGGAGAGCATCTCGTAGACGTGGTCGTCGAGCGGGTAATCCGAATCCGTCGACTGTCTGCGGTCGATCAGCCCCTCGGTACGTAGCTGTTCGAGAGTGGAGAGAGATTCCTCGTCTCGTGGTCCGAGTTCCGACGATTCGAACTCGAAGGGAAGCGTCACGTCGAAGTACGCTTCGAAATTCCGTCGGAGCAAGAACAGCGCGAGTGAGAGCGTGAAGTCACCTCTGACAGGAGCGCGCTCACCGGACGCGTCTCGGGCGTACAACACCAAGAGAATCCACTCCCTGCGAGGGAACTCTCGTGTCTCGTCAACCTCGGCAGGTTCGTCACGACCGCCGATCAGACCGTCGATGATCCCGAGACCTTCCTGCTCTTCCTTGACTGCCGTGTCGTCTGTGAGGTTGTTCCCGTCACTGTTCCCGACGCCTCTCTCTTCGAGACCGAGTATCGATCGTACTGACATGTCCCGTCTCGCCCCTGTGGCTACTGTCTACTGTCTATCTAGTGCTTTTTGTGCTTTTTGCTGACGCGTGGATTCGAGTACACGTAGAGAAGCCTGACTGCACAATTCTGCGCCAGTCGAGACGATTCTATCTTCCGCTGTCTGTCGAGACGATTCGATTTCTCCGTACCAGTCGGCGCGTCGCGTGTCCGGCAGCCGTGACCCTACCTACCCGCACTGACCAAATTTGCCGTCATGAGACTCTCTCAAGTGCCTAAAATGGTATTAATATTCGTGTTATCATTTGAGAAGGCGATAAGGGGGAGGCGCTCCAGGACGTGTGTATGACTGGCACTGACGAACGGGCGGCTGGGAGCGGGCAGAGCCGCGCCGAGACAACTGGTGCAGACGCGGGCGACACAGGCGGCGTACGAGGCGGGGAGACAGACGAGACAGTCGGTCTCGCCGACCCGACGGAGGAGCGTTCGAACTGCGGTGTCGGCGGAATCGTCGACCTCGACGGCGGTCCCTCACACGAGACGCTCGACGACGCACTGACACTGCTGGCGAACATGGAACATCGCGGCGCGAAAGGCGCAGAGCCGGACACCGGGGACGGTGCCGGCGTGATGCTGGAACGGCCGGACGGGCTGTTCCGCGAGGTGCTCGACAGTTCTCTCCCGGAGACGTACGCGGTCGGCACACTGTTTCTCCCCCCGAACGACGAGGTCCGCGAGCGAGTTCGGACTGTCGTCGCACGCGAACTCGACGAGCGGGGCTGTCGCGTGGTGACGTGGCGACGCGTCCCGACGGACGCCGACCGAGCGGAACTCGGCGAGACTGCCCGTGCCTCCGAGCCCGACATTTGGCAGTTTTTTGTCGCGCGCGCGAGCGAAGCCCACGACGCTACTGCCAGCGACGGTGACGGTGCTACTGCGAGCGACGACGGCACCACCACGAGCGACGACGGCACCACCACAAGTGACGGCGACACCACCACAAGTGACGGCGACACCACCACAAGTGACGACGGAGGGGACGACACTGTCACAGAGCCGGTCGACACGGCGGCGTTCGACCACGATCTCTACGTCGCCCGTCGCGCTATCGAGGCAGCAATCGACCCAGACAGCGACGCTTACGCACTCGGCGAGGTAGGTGCCGACACCGACAGACGGCCCTACGTCGTCAACCTCGACCGCCGTCGTGTGGTGTACAAGGGCTTGCTCACGGCTCAACAGCTCCGTGACTACTTCCCCGATCTGCGCGACGAGCGAGTCACCTCGCGGGTGGCGCTGGTTCACGCGCGCTTCTCGACGAACACGCTCGGCGCGTGGCACCTCGCACACCCGTAC
>CAKZQY010000432.1 GCA_937142015.1 uncultured Halobacteria archaeon | reverse complement strand
GGTTCCAACGCGTCTCGCTGTCGACCCCCGGGTTCGATGGCTCGTGACCGACAGTATACCCCGTCGAAGACACCAGCCTCCGTCGATCCGAACAGCCCGACAGCACGACCCTTCCGCTACTTCTATTCTTAGAATATTATATACGTTCGGGTCTAAGTAGCACTAGTGTATTTGTATCCACTTTCATGGCCTAAAAATTTTTATAAAGATATTCTCGACTATTTTTTGAAAAGTGTAGGCTCAGAGAGTGTGTCACTATCTCTCGTCGCTCTCCTCACCTTCCAGCAGCACATTCGAACGAATTAGAGACGTTGTCACCACATATTGATTGCTATGAGAAATGAGCATTCAAAACGCGTACCTTCGTGTGTCTATACGAAACACTGTGATGGTGTGTCATGCCAGACGACACTAGAGACACGTTGAAGCAGGAGTTCGGTGACAGAGCGTCACTCGCCGCGACGCTACACGACGCGGAGTCCCGTCGTTCGTTCCTTCAGGCGTTGGGGACGGCAGGGATCGTCGGGCTCGCCGGCTGTGCCGGCGGGGGTGGCAGCTCTGAGGCAACGACGACAGGCGGAACAGCGACGCCGACAGACGAATCAGACACGGGCGGCGAGAGTACGGCGACGGAGACAGACTCCGGGAGTGGGTCGACGGGACCGACGCTCCGGCTGAACGCGACACAGCGGTTCGGTACAGTCGATCCAGCCAAGGGGACAGACTACACGCAGGTGATGGCGTTAGTCAACCTCTACGACGCGCTCGTGTTCCCCGACAGTGAGGGGACACTGAAGCCACACCTCGCGGCGGACTGGTCGGTGTCGGACGACAACAAGACGTACACCTTCGAGCTCAGAGAGGACGCGACCTTCCACAGCGGCAACCCGGTGCGAGCGGAGGACGTGGTGTTCTCTGTCGAGCGGTTCTTCGACATCAACCAGGGGTACGCCTCGTTGTTGACCGGTGTCCTCTCGAAAGAGAACGTGACGGCCCTCGACGAGAAGACTGTGGAGTTCGAACTGGACCGTGTCCACTCACCGTTCCTCGCCACGCTGGTGCTGTTGTTTATCACCGACAAGAAGACCGTCATGGCACAGGCGAAGGACGGCGACTTCGGCGAGCGTGGCGACTACGGACAGGAGTGGTTGAACAGTCACGACGCCGGCAGCGGGGCGTACACGCTCCAGAACTTCGAACGACAGGCGTCGATCTCGTTCAGTCGGTACGAGGACTACTGGAAGGGGTGGCACGACAGTCCCTTCGAGACTGTCCAGATCAGGATCATCACGAAGGACCCGACGGTGCGCTCGTTGATGAAGACGGGCGAACTGGGAATGACGAGCCAGTACCAGAGCACGGAGACGTACCAGTCGCTCGAACAGGAGGACGGTGTCCGTGTGAAGTCGATCCCGACTGTGACGGTCTTCTACATGAAGATCAACACACAGATCGAGCCGACGAGCGATCCGGCCGTCCGCGAGGCGATGGCGTACGGCTTCGACTACGAGACGGCCCGCAAAGAGATTGCTCCGGGATCACTCCCCGCGAAGGGGCCACTGGCACCCGCGTTCGGTGCGCACAAAGAGGACGTGCACCAGCCGACGTACGATCCAGAGCGGGCCAAGCAGGTTCTCTCGGACGCGGGCTACAGTGAGGGAGACATCACTATCCAGAACACCTACGTCCAGAGCTTCGGACTCGAAGAGAAGATGGGTCTGTTGTTCCAGCAGAACATGGACGCCATCGGGATCGACGTGGAGCTCAACCCGCAGACGTGGGGGACGATGACGGAGTTGGCGACGACTGTCGACAAGACGCCACACGTCAATCAGGTGTTCTACGGTCCCGTCTACCCCTCGCCCGACACTGTATTCTACAACCAGTACCACTCCGAGGCGAGTTCGACCTGGATGAGTATGGAACACCTCCAAGACGACGAAGTGGACGGTCTCATCGACGAGGCGAGGGGGACGGTCGACGCGGAGAGCCGCAACGAGATCTACGCGAATCTCCAAGAGCGGCTGGCGAATCTCTACCCCGACCTCTTCGTGTTCGTGCAGTCGAAGAAACACGCGTTCGCGGAAGACGTTGGCGGGTACACCTTCCGGCCCTCGATGAGCTACGACTACTGGTTCCACAACTACGAACACAGATGAAGTACTGGCAGTACCTCGTTCGGAGACTCACTGGAGGGGTCGTGAGTCTCCTCGGGCTGTCGATTATCATCTTCGGCGTGTCGCGCATCCTTCCCGGCAATCCCGCACGAATGGCACTGGGAGCGATGGCGAGTGAGAAGCAGGTGCGTGAGCTCTCCCGCGAGATGGGTCTGACCGATCCGCTGTGGCAGCAGTACGTCCAGTACATGCAGGGGTTGCTCACGGGAGACCTCGGACAGAGTCTCGAAACGAAGCGCGAGGTTGCGACAGACATCGCACAGTACCTCCCGGCGACACTGGAACTCATCACCGTGGCGATGATGTTCACCGTGGTTTTCGGTATTCCACTGGGCGTGATCGCAGCCCAGAACAAAGACGGTGCTGTCGATCACGCGACACGCCTCGTGGCCTTCTTTAGCGTCTCTGTCCCGGGGTTCTTCATCGGTGTCATGTTCCAGTTGATCTTCGGCTACCTCCTCGAGTGGTTCCCGATCACGGGACGGCTCGCGAGCGAGTACTCGGTCGACCGGGAGACCGGGTTCCTGCTGGTCGACACACTCGCTGCCGGTCAGGTCGACGCTCACCTGAACGTCTGGCTCCACCTGTTGCTCCCTGCCTTGGCCCTCTCGATGGCTGGCATGGGACAGGTGATGCGAATCACCCGCTCGTCGATGATCGACGTGCAAGATCAGGACTACGTGGCGGCAGAGCGTGGGTTCGGACTGCCGAGTTGGCTCGTGACGTACAAGTACACGCTGAAGAACGCGTTCGTTCCCACACTCACGATTCTCGGGCTCTTGTACGCGTCGCTGTTGGGCAACGCGTTCCTGATCGAGGTCGTGTTCTCGTGGCCAGGACTCGCCCTGTACGGGGTTACTGCCGTGATGAACAACGATTTCAACGCGGTCGTCGGCGTAACGATGACCATCGGCGTCGCGTTCGTGAGTATCAACTTCGTCATCGACGTGTTGTTGGGCCGGGTCGACCCACGGATTCGACTCCAAGTCGAGGAGGCGACCTGACATGAGTACAGAAACCACAGACGCCGGTCAGAGCACACCCGAGTCGGAGTCACTGCTCGACAGTGTCGTCTCACAACAGCGGCGTGAACTGTGGGCACGGGCGTGGAAACGGTTCGTCAGCCGACCGATGAGCGTCGCTGGTCTGCTCATCATCCTCGTCGTCGTCGTCGCAGCGCTGTTGGCCCCAGTGGTCGCACCGTATCCCGAACACGCCGGGAAGTACACGGACTTCGCCGCCGCACTCCAAGGGCCGAGTCTCGATCACCCGCTCGGGACTGATCACGTCGGTCGTGACGTGCTGTCTCGCATCCTCTTCGGCTACCGGCTGTCGCTGATGATGGTCGGGGTCGTGCTCGGATTCGGTGTCCCGGTCGGCGTCGTCCTCGGACTCGTGGCCGGCTACTACGGCGGCTGGACGGAGACGATCATCATGCGACTGACAGACACTGCGCTCGCTCTGCCGCCGTTGGTGATGGCACTGGCGATCACGTCTGCACTCCAGCCGACGCTCTGGAACGCGATGCTCGCCATCGCGGCGCTGTGGTGGACGTGGCACACACGACTGGTGCAGAGTATCGTGGCGAGCGAGCGCACGGAAGAGTACGTGCAGGCGGCAGAACTGGCCGGAGCCGGCCCGCTCCACGTGATGTTCAGAGAGATTCTCCCGAACACGCTGTCGCCGATTCTGGTCAAAGTGACGCTCGACGCCGGGTTCGTCATCCTGATCGGCGCTGGACTGTCGTTCATCGGTGTCGGTGTCCAGCCGCCACAGCCCGGTCTCGGGACGATGGTCAGTCAGGGGACGAACTACCTCCCAGACTCGTGGTGGTTCGCCGTCTTCCCCGGGCTGGCAATCTTCATCCTCGTGATGGGGTTCAACATGCTCGGTGACGGGCTGCGTGACGTGTTCGACGTGGAGGTGAACCGATGACACTCGCAGAACCGATCGGAGACGATCCGATTCTCTCCGTCCGCGACCTCCACGTGGGGTTCGACTCGTTCGACGGCTTCGCCGACGTTGTCGACGGCGTCGACCTGTCGGTCGGCCGTGGCGAGGTCGTCACAGTCGCCGGGGAGACCGGCTGTGGCAAGTCGGTCACGATGAAGGCGATTCTCCGACTGCTCTCGGAGCCACCCGCTCAGATCGAGGGGGAGATCACCTTCGACGGGACGGAGCTGCGGTCGCTCCCGAAACGAGAGTTCGACCGGCTGAAAGGTCGGCGGATGAGTCTGATCTTCCAAGATCCGATGTCGAGTCTGAACCCGACGTTCACTGTCGGAGAGCAGTTGGCGGACACCGCGCAGTTCGGCGGACGGAGTGATACGGGAGTGTTAGAGTACGTCAGACGCCGGTACCTCGGCGGCGAGCGGGCCGAGGCGCGTGAGCGCGCGGTAGAGATGCTCCGCGAGGTGCAGATGCCCGACCCAGAGAGCGTCATGGAGTCGTACCCGACACAGCTGTCGGGCGGGATGCGTCAGCGGGTCCTGATCGCACAGGCGCTGTTGAACGACCCCGACCTGCTGATCGCCGACGAGATCGGGACTGCACTCGACGTGACAATCCACGACCAGATCATGACGCTGCTGGAGGACCTCATCGCCGATCACGACCTGAGTGTGTTGATGATCACCCACAATCTAGGTGTCGCACGGCAGGTCAGCGATCGGATCTACGTCATGTACGGGGGACGCATCGTCGAGACGGCTCCGACGGCAGCGCTGTTCGACGCGCCGAAACACCCGTACACGCAGGGCTTGGTCGCGTCGATTCCACGGTTGACGGGCGACCCGATGGCCGAGGGAATCGACGGTTCCGTTCCGGAGTATCTCGACCCTCCCTCCGGCTGTCGATTCCACCCACGCTGTCCGTACGCTCACGAGGCGTGCCGAGAGCACCGCCCGGAGACGATCCCAGTCGGGACGGACGCGGGCGTCGAGTGTGTGTTGTACGACGACCGTCACGACGCGCCGTACGACGCCCCGACACTGGAGACGACACGAGCACAGATGGGTACGATCGCCGATCAGTCACAGACGACGGCGAGTGAACTCGGAGGTGACTGAGATGTCGGAGACGCTCTTGGCGGTCGACGACCTCGAGAAGTACTTCCCAGTCAAGAGTGGTGTACTCAAACGGACGACTGGGCACGTCAAGGCAGTCGACGGCGTGTCGTTTCAGATCGACCGGGGTGAGACCATGGCACTCATCGGCGAGTCGGGGAGCGGCAAGTCGACCGTCGCAAAGACGATTGTGGGTCTCCACGAGGCGACGGGCGGCACCGTCTGGTTCGACGGTGAGGATGTCACCCACCCCTCCGAGGAACAGCTCGACGAGATGCGGGACCGGATACAGATGGTGTTTCAGGACCCGACATCGAGTCTCAACCCCCGACGGACAGTTGGAACCTCGATAGAGGTCCCGATGCAGGTACGGGGAGTGCCGGCTCCCGAACGGCAGGAGCGTATCAGCGAACTCCTCGACCTCGTCGAACTCAACGACGAGTACCTCTACAAGTACCCACACGAGCTGTCTGGCGGGCAGAAACAACGGATCAACATCGCACGCGCGATCTCCATCGAGCCGGACCTGCTGTTGCTCGACGAGCCGACCAGCGCGCTCGACGTGAGCGTGCAGGCGAAGATTATCGGTCTGCTCGAAGACCTCCAGCGTGAGTTAGACCTGACGTACCTGTTCATCACTCACGACCTGTCGCTGGTGCGGAACTTCGCAGACGAGACCGCAGTGATGTACCTCGGTCAGATTCAGGAGAAGGGCCCCACCCGAGAGGTGTTCCACCGGCCACGCCACCCGTACTCACGGGCACTGTTGTCGGCAATCCCGGTCACCTCCGAGGAGGAAGAGTCGTACAAGCCCCGACACGAGCCGCTGGAGGGGGAGATCCCCAGTCCACGGGACGTGCCGTCCGGCTGCCGGTTCCGAACACGGTGTCCGTACGAGACGGCGACGTGTGAGACTGTCGAGCCGGCGTTCACCGACACTGACGGCGGACCACTGGTTCGGTGTCACGTCTACGACGAGAACTACGCCGACGAGTTCGACGAGGTGCCGGATGTCGGGGCGACGGCTGCCGTCGACGACACCTCCAGCGACGGCGGCAGTGGGCAGTTCGCAGTTACGTCCGACGGAGAGTGAGACGACACATGGCAGACAAGATCACCACAGAGAACCTCCAGGACTTCGCCACGGGGGCGACAGTGCTGGGCACTGGCGGCGGCGGCGACCCGTACGTCGGGACGCTGATGGCAGAACAGGCAATCGAAGAGTACGGACCGGTCGACTTGATCGACCCGAGAGACGTGCCAGACGACGCGTTAGTCG
Organism: uncultured Halobacteria archaeon; assembly: GCA_937142015.1. Taxonomy (GTDB): domain Archaea; phylum Halobacteriota; class Halobacteria; order Halobacteriales; family Haloferacaceae; genus JAHENP01. Next base: position 19,304 of record CAKZQY010000432.1, on the reverse strand, counting down.
TCCCGAGCGCCATGCTCGGGGCTCCGACCGTGATGGTCGAGAAGATGCCACGCGGCACGGAGTCACTGGACGCGTTCAGATCTCTCGAGCGTGCGCTCGGACAGGAGGCGTACGCCACGATGAGCATCGAGGCTGGCGGGCTCAACAGCACAGTTCCCATCGCAGTTGCAGCCCAGTTGGACCTCCCACTGGTGGACGCCGACGGGATGGGACGGGCGTTCCCGGAGGTCCAGATGGTGACACTGACGCTGGGAGACATCTCCGCGAGTCCGATGAGTATCGCCGACGAGAAAGGCAACTCCGTCTTCCTCGAAACCGTCGACAACCAGTGGGCCGAGCAGTTCGCTCGGACGACGAGCATCGAGATGGGCGGGTCCTGCATGATCGCCACGTACCCACACACGGGCAGCGAGCTGCGAGACCACGCGATCCTCGACTCGATGTCGCTGGCACGCGAGATCGGCGAGACGATCCGTACCGCGAGCACCCGCTCGCTCGACCCCGTCAGTGAACTGCTAGCGTTGACCGACGGGTTCGACCTGTTCACCGGGAAAGTGGCAGACGTCCAGCGCCGGACGGAAGGCGGCTTCGCGGTCGGGGAGGCGACAATCGAAGGGGTCGGAGCGTGCGACGGTCGGACACTCACGCTCGAATTCCAGAACGAGCACCTCGTCGCTCGTGACTCCGAGGAAGGCGTCGTTGCGAGTATCCCCGACCTGATCACTGTCCTCGACACTGAGACGGCAGAGCCGATCACCACGGAGGGGCTCTCGTACGGACAGCGCGTCCGTGTGATCGGGATGCCCTGTTCGGAGAAGTGGCGTACCGACGCCGGACTCGATCTCGTCGGGCCGGCGTACTTCGACTACGACATCGACTACACACCCATCGAAACCATCCACAGATGACGACTTACAGACTCGGCATCGACGTTGGCGGCACGAACACGGACGCAGTCGTTCTCGACGAGAACGACAGTCCAATCGCAAAGACGAAAACACCGACCACCGAGGACATCTCTTCGGGGATCGTCGACGCGCTCGACGACGTGCTCGCGGCGAGTGGCGTCGGCGCAGACGATCTCGACTCCGTCATGCTCGGAACGACCCACGCGACGAACGCAATCGCCGAGCGACGAGGGCTCAACGAGGTGGGCGTCCTTCGGATCGGTGCCCCTGCGACGGAGAGTATCCGACCGCTCTTAGAGTGGCCGGACGACCTCGCAGCAGCTATCGGCGACAACGTCGCCATCCTAGACGGAGGCCACGAGTTCGACGGCCGCGAGCTCAACGATCTCGACGAGACGCAGGTTCGCAACCAGATCCGCGAGTTCCGCGGCGTGGACGCGTTCGCCGTGACGAGTGTGTTCTCACCCGTCCGCGACGACCACGAGTCGCGTGTCGCCGAGTTGATCCACGAGGAGGTTGCGGACTCGGTACCGATCTCGCTGTCCAACCAGATCGGGAGTGTCGGACTGCTCGAACGGGAGAACGCGACGACGCTGAACGCCGCGCTCACGAGCGTCGCGGAGGAGGCGGCGTCGGCGTTCCTCGACGCGATGGACGAGCGTAACGTGACAGCGGACCTGTTCTTCGGCCAGAACGACGGCACGCTGATGTCTGTCGACTACGCACTGGAGTATCCCATCTTCACGGTCGCCTCGGGACCGTCGAACTCCGTGCGTGGAGCCGCGTACCTCTCTGGCGTGGAGAACGGCATCATCGTCGACGTCGGCGGGACGACCACCGACGTCGGTGCGCTCACAGACGGGTTCCCCCGCGAGTCGAGCGTCGCTGTCGAAATCGGCGAGGTGAAGACGAACTTCCGGATGCCAGATCTGATCAGTGTCGGCGTCGGCGGCGGGTCGCACGTCACCGAGACCGACGGCAACGTCACTGTCGGTCCGGAGAGTGTCGGCTACCGGCTCACCGAAGCGGCGCTCGCGTTCGGCGGAGACACGCTGACTGCGACCGACGTGGAGGTGTCCGCCAGCAGCGTCGACATCGGGAGCCACACTCCGGACGTAGACAGCGAGACCGTCCGACGAGCGAGGTCGTACATCCGAGACGAGGTGGAGCGGGCAGTCGACCGGATGAAGACCAGTCCAGAGCCGGTCCCCGTCGTCGTCGTTGGCGGCGGAAGTATTCTCGTTCCGGACGACCTCGCGGGTGCCAGTGAGGTGTACAAGCCGTCTCACTACGAGGTTGCGAACGCGGTCGGTGTCGCAATCGCACAGGTCTCCGGCGAGGTCGACCGTATCTACAGTCTCGACGACCAGAGCAGAGACGAGGCGATGTCCGACGCCGAGTCCGAAGCAGTCGAGAGAGCCGTACGTGCCGGTGCAGACCGTGACACCGTCGACATTATCGACATCGAGGAGGTTCCGCTGTCGTACCTCCCTGGGAACGCCGTTCGAATGAAAGTGAAAGCTGCAGGGGAACTGGATCACTGATGAGAGTCGGCACCGACGAACTGGCAGACATCGCACTCGGGGCGACAGTACTCGGTACTGGCGGCGGTGGCGACCCGCACGTCGGCCGGCTGGTCGCACGTCAGGCCATCGAGGAGTGTGGACCAGTCGAGCTCGTGCCTCCAGCGGAGGTCGAGGACGACGCGCTGGTTCTCCTGTCGGCACAGATGGGTGCGCCTACCGTCGCCGTAGAGAAGCTCCCCGGCGGACACGAGCCTGTCGCGTCCGTCGAGCGCATCGAACGCGAACTCGGACGCGACGCCGACTACACGATGCCGATGGAGTGTGGGGGAATCAACTCGACGTTCCCCTTCGCCGTCGCGGCCCGAAAAGACATCCCGGTGGTCGACGCCGACGGGATGGGTCGAGCGTTCCCGGAACTCCACCACGAGACGTTCAACGTGTACGGTGTCTCGGGGACACCCGCAGCGGTCAGTGACGAGCACGGTGACAGCGCACTGATCGAGACCGGGGACAACGAACGACTCGAGTGGCTCGCACGCGGAATCACGTCCGGATGGGTGGTGTCGCCTACCTGACCGACTACCCGATGACGGGACGCGAAGTCGAGGAGACGGCTATCGCGGGGACGATGTCACTCGCTCGTGAGATCGGAGCGGTAGTCAGAACGACGGACGGAGACCCCGTCGGAGCGATTCGCCGTGCGACTGCAGACTCCATCTACGGGACGGCACGAACGCTGTTCGAAGGGAAGGTCCGCGACGTTCACCGCCGAACGGAGGGCGGGTTCGTCGTCGGAAGCGTCGATATCGACGGGATCGGCCCAGACGACGAGCGCCGGATGACTGTGGAGTTCCAAAACGAGAACCTCGGTGCGCGGGTCGAGCAGCCCGATGGGACTGAAGAGTGGGTCGCAACGGTGCCAGATCTGATCACCGTGCTCGACCGGGAGACCGGCGACCCGGTCCGCACGGAGGCGCTCCGGTACGGGTCGCGGGTTCGTGTCCTCGGCATTCCGACTCCGGAGATCATGCGTACCGACGCCGCCCTCGACGTCTGGGGGCCGGAGACGTTCGGACTCGAAACGACGTTCACACCGCTGCCAGCACGATGAATTTCGACGTTCCACAGATCGAGACGGTGACCGTCGACGACCTCGAAGCCCTCGGTGTCGGAGCGGCAATTCTCGGTACCGGCGGCGGCGGACACCCACGAGTCGGCAAACTCCGGCTCCGCACGCTGTTCGAAGACGACCAGTATCCCGATGCCGTCGAGATTGTCCACCCCGACGACCTCCCGGCAGACGCCACCGTCACCAGTGTCGGTGGGATGGGAGCACCGACCATCGGCGTCGAGAAGTTTCCCAACGGTGCCGAAGAAGTACGATCGCTCGACGCAATCGAAGCCGCCAGCGGTCGCACTGTCGACGCACTCGTTCCTGGTGAGATTGGGGGTGTCAACAGCCTCGTCCCGCTGTGCGTGAGCGCGATGACGGGGTCACCAGTCGTCGACGCCGACGGGATGGGTCGAGCGTTCCCGGAGTTACAGATGGACACGTTCTTCATCTACGACCATCCGGTGAACTACGCCGCAATCTCGGACGAACGTGGGAACGTCCTCACGTACGAAGGAGTCGACAGCGCCGTACGACTCGAGGAGTTCGCTCGGGCCGGAACCGTCGACATGGGTGGACGGGCGGGCTACGCGTTCCCACTGATGGACGGGTCGTTCGTCGCAGACAACAGCATCCGCGAGACACTCTCGTTAGCACGCGAACTCGGCCACGAGGTGCTGACGGCACAACGTGACGACCGCAACCCGATCGACGTCGCGTGTCGAACTGTCGGGGGGACTCGACTGTTCACCGGCAAAGTGACGGACGTACTCCGTCGGAACGAAGCAGGATTCGCAACCGGGGAGCTGTCGCTGGCCGCACTCGACGGCCCCGCGACGCTCACCGTCGAGTTCCAAAACGAGTATCTCGTCGCCAGACGCGGCGACGGGAAAGTGCTCGCAACTGTGCCGGATCTCATCTGTATCGTAGACAGAGATACTGGACTCCCGATCACGACCGACGCGCTCCGCTACGGGCAACGGGTAACTGTACTCGGTGTGCCCGCTCCGGAGCTGATTGCGACCGAAGAGGCGCTCGACGTGGTCGGCCCCAGCGCCTTCGGCTACGACCTCACCTACAATCCGCTCGTGGTCGAGTCGGACAGCTGGTGACGAATCGCTCCGACAGACGATCCAGAAACGACGAAACGAAGTTCCCACTCTCCGTACTAAGGATCGAACACGATGTCGCGCACTGACACACCGAGGGAGGAGGAGCCACAGTCAGACACTCCACAGGCGATACTGGAGGATCTGCTCGACGAGCACGACTACGAGATTTTCGAAGCACTGAACGAGAACGGACGGATGTCCGATACCGAGCTAGCCGAACGGGTCGGACTCTCTCGAACGGCAGTCAGACGGCGACGAGAGAAGTTAGCAGAATCTGGCTTTCTCAAGATTCTCGCAGTTCTCGTGCTCCAAGAGGGTGACCTCGCGTACGGAGACGTTCGAGTGTCTCTCGATCAGTGCGTTGGGCCAGACACTCGGGAGGATCTCATCGAACGACTGATCGACGCCGAGCTCGTCTACTCGCTGGACTCCTGTCTCGGTGAGTACGATCTGTTCGTTCGAGCGTGGCACGAGTCACTGGACGAACTGAAGGCGTACGTCTGGGACCTCCTCGGGAGTGAGGATGCTGTCGAAGCGTACGACATTACACCTGTCGTGAAGACGTGGAAAGCGTGGGACAGAGAACTCAACCGACCGACGGCTGACGACGATTAGCTGAGTACAGAGCGCTATGCCCCGTTCACACCGCGTCGTCTGAGAATTCTCGCGATTCCGAAAATCTCTGATCTTCAGACGACAGTGAACTCCGTGAGAGCGGACAAGTAGCACAGGTGACAGAGAACACACTCTTGTATTTAGATAAAATTTTATATAGAGATTCAAATTTCTTCCCTGCTGTTCAGGTCTCTGTCCCACTGCTGCAGTCGTACGACACCGTTCACCACCGATCCGGTCCCACAGGTAGCCCGATACAGCGAGTGTGAATGTACACATGTTTATATATTGGTAGAAATATATATTTGACAATCCACAGAATGTCAAATCGTTTATGCATATTATTTCACTCACAAAGACTATGTGACAGGGTGGTGGAGGGTCTGGTGTGACGGTAGACACCATACCGCTCGAGACGGCGACAGAGGTCGTGAAGGCAGCAGAGCAGAAGGCCGAGGCAATCGACAACCCGATGGTGGTGACTGTCGCCAACAGCGAGGGGAACCTCATCGCGCAACACCGGATGGACGGAGCGTGGCTGGCCTCTGTCTCCATCTCACGGAACAAGGCCTACACCGCCGCAGCACTGGACATGCCGACCCACGAGCTCGCGGAACCCTCGGAACCCGGCAACTCACTGTACGGACTCCAGACGACAGACGACGACCGGATCGTGATCTTCGGCGGCGGGTACCCGCTGACAGATGCAGACGGGAACGTCGTGGCTGCTCTCGGCGTCTCCGGCGGGGCCGTCGAACAGGACATGGAGGTCGCCGAAGCCGGTGTCGACCACTGGGAAGAGATCCGAGAGTAGGACACGGCTCACCTCACTGAGGTGGATCGCAGGACGTGGCCTGTACTGTCGGTCACGAGCCATCGAACCCGGGGTCGACAACGAGACGCGTTGGAACCCCGAGCGAGACGCAACACTGTCTGGACACTCGTGACCGACAGTACAGCCCCACTACTCTCGGCTGTGGAATCGCTCAGCAGTTGCCCGTCCAATGTCCGGCGATCGACACGACCAGAGAGGCAATCGTCAGCTCACAGGTTGAGTTCGGTGGCCGAATCCACTTCGAAACGCGTCACTGTCGGTTCGCCCCCCAACATATCGAGTATCGCTTGCTCGAACTCTTCCTGAAAGTGGTCGGTCTCGATGTGGGACTCGAACGCGTCTGCATCCTCGTACCGTTCGACAATCCGGACCAGATTCGGATCAGAGAGGTCCGTCGCAGCACGATACTCGATGACTCCCTCCTCGGCCTGCGAAGCCTCGACTAACCGCTGGACGTGGTCCAGTGCCTCCTCACGGTGGTCCGGGTCTACAGGTACCTCCGCATGAACTACCAGCATACGCCGTCAAACACATATTAAATTTAAAAATCTACCGGGGACTGGTGAGGGCCACTCACAATCCCCCAAGCGTCGTTTTAGTGCAGTTTTCTATATAATAGTTGCGGAATTTGTATTTAGATTGTAGCATACTATATATCATTAGCATAGATAATATTGGGCGGCACGCGAGAGATGTCGGACGAACTCAGCTGAGAACTGCTCACAAGACAATGTCGGTGAACTCCCAGTCGGCGGGGAGCTGTCGGGCAAGACCACAGTCGACGACGATCCCCCGCAGTCGGTCTCGGATCTCTGGGTCCCAGTCGAACCCGTCCTCCCGAAACTCGGGGTACAACGTCTCCCAGTTCCAGTGGTCACTCGAATCGGGATAGTAGCCGCAGTCGATCGCGCCGACGAGCTGGAGCAACTGAGCGGGATCGGAGACGATTTCCGCGGCAAACACGTCTTCGAGGAGTGAGGTTGCAGCCTGTTGGTCTGCGTGCATGGCGTGTTCGATGGCCCCTCCAACCCAGATTTCGTACTCGCCCTCGACGAGCGTCTCGATGGTCTCCCCGAACGGACGGTCCGGGTGACCGATTTCCCACCCATAACTCATCGAATCGATCCAAGGGTGTTCGTCGCCAGGATGGCGGTGGAATTCCAGCAGGTAGTCGAGTGCCTCCGCAGGAATCCCTGTGACACCCTCTGCACGCCGCGTCCGGACTAGGTGTTTGCCAGTGACAGTCACAAGCACGTGGCTGACGTGTGGGTACTCCTCGAACTCGCCCCGCTCCGGGCCGCCGTACGCCTCTGTCTCGGGATAGGTCTCGACATCGTACGTGGGGTCGTGCCAGTAGGCATCCAGCACGTCGAGCAGCCACGGCCACCCCTCCCGCTCGACGAACGGGTCGAGACTGTCGACCACTGGCCCGTGGAACACGCGGTGAAATCCCCAGTACTCTCCGTCTCTCCCCTTTTGCCACTCCTCGGAGAAGTGACGCTCGTACTGCCCGAGTGCCTGATAGACGGCTCCCTCCTCGCCCTGTTCGGCTCGGTCGATAGCGGCAGTCAGGTCGTCGAAGCGCGCGAGAAACTGGTCGTGTTGCAAAGTCGTTTAGACTTCAGTAGAAACTGACCCCCGCGAACGCGGGGTCACCTCTGGTGTCCACCTCAAGAGGTGCCCCATGCACGTTGCAATCAACGCGTAGTTCGAACTCGACGTTGACACCGACAAAACGCTACCGCTCGCCGCACTCGGTGAGTTCATCACCGAGCAGAACATCCCGAGCAGACTTGTGGAAGCCATCAAGACTTCGGTCGAGGTGTGACAATGATTCTGTAACACCCTCCGAGACGCGTTGGAACCCCGAGTGAGCTGCAACACTGTATCAACACGTGTGATCGACAGTATCGTTCTGCCAGCCGGCCTGCCGATCACCGAGGGATTAACACTCCGTTCTCTCGGACCGCACTGGTATGGGAACGTCAGGAGACCGCGATCCGTTCGTCGTGATCGGCGGCGACGCCGCCGGACTGAGTGCCGCCAGCAAGTGTAAACGGGAAGCCCCCGACCGCGAGGTGATCGTCTTCGAGAAGGGCGAGTGGGTGTCGTACGCGCACTGTGGCATGCCGTACTACGTGAAAGGCGAGGTGGACGACCTGCTCTCGATGACGACGCTCTCGCCGGATGATGTCCACGACCGTGGGATCGACCTCCGACGGAACCACGAAGTCACCGCTATCGACCCACAGCGGCGCACTGTGACCGTCGAGCGGTACGACACCGACGCGACTGCGACGGACGAATCGGGCGCGTCGACCACGACAGAGACGTTCGAGCAGTCGTACGGCGACCTGTTGATCGCAACCGGCGCGCGAGCACTCGCCCCAATCGACGGCGTCGAGCGGGACGGCGTGTTCACACTCCACCACATGGACTCGGCGGCAGCGCTGCGTGCGTTCCTCGAACAGCCGGGAAGCGTCGACCCGGCGACGGTCGGCAACGGCTACACGGACGAGGCGTACGTCCGCCAGTACGCAGAGCGCGAGCCACCCGCGTCGGCAGCCATCGTCGGCGGCGGCTACGTCGGCGTCGAGACGGCAGAGGCGCTGGCCGCGTGGGGCCTCGACGTTCACCTGTTCCAGCGTGGTGACAGTCTCCTCCCGCCGTTCGGCGAGGCGGTGGGGTCGGCCGTCGCGGCGGAACTCCGCGAGCAGGGTGTCGAACTCCACCTCGGCTGTGAGGTGACCGGACTCGTCGGACCCAGTGGCACGACGGACGTGGGGACGACAGGCGGTGACGAGGAGACGGTAAGCGGCGACGGAGAGGCGGTAGACAGCGAGGGTGAACTCGCGGCTGTCGCGCACACCGAGGGCGAGACAGCCGTCGACCTCGCAGTCGTCGGCGTCGGTGTCAGACCGAACGCGGAACTCGCGGCAGAGGCGGGCATCGAGACGGCCGCGAAGGGTGCGGTGGCGGTCGACGACTACGGCCGGACGAGTGCGCCGGACGTGTACGCGGCTGGCGACTGCGCGGTGGCAGAGCACGTTGTCACCGGCGAGCGGACGTGGGTGCCGCTGGGTCTGACGGCCAACCGCGCGGGTCGCGCCGTCGGAGCGACCGTCGGCGGCAACCCGACACGGACAGGTGGTATCGCAGGGACGGCGGTCGTGAAAGCGTTCGAGCAGGAGTGTGGTCGCACAGGGATTCTGGACCACGACGCCGCACGCGAGGCGGGGTTCGACCCAGTGAGCGAGACGGTGACCGCCGGCTCCCGTTCGGGCTACTACCCCGGCAGCGCAGAGACGACCGTGACGCTGTGTGCCGACCGCCAGACGGGGAAGCTGCTCGGCGGGAGCATCGTCGGCACGGACCGCGCGGCGGTTCGGATCGACACGGTGGCGACCGCACTGGAGGGCGGACTGACGGTCTCGGAGCTGGAACGAGCCGATCTGGCGTACGCGCCGCCGTTCTCGCCGGTGTGGGACCCCGTGCTCGTCGCCGCGAAGGTCTTGGCCGGGAGTGTCGAGTGACGCTGTCGGTCACAGTCGGTGAACGCACGCGGCTGCGTCAGATTGTAAGACGACGACAGTGTCGCCCCGCCCGCCAGACCTATACCGGATTACCGAGAATGCGTGGTCATGCAGCGGGGACGTGACCGGGGAGGTGTGGCGTGAATCCGACCGAGTACGCAGTCGTGTTGGCACTCGGTGTGATCGTCGGCGTCGTCGTCGGTGGGGCTGTGGTCGCACTCGACGTACAGCCGATCGAGAGCATCGACGACGCTGTCGGCGGCGACGACGAACTCGCCGGTATCGCCGACGGTCCGGCGGTCGACGGCGGGTTCGGAGCGACGCCGACGGAGGCCGACGGCGGTGCCGGAACGCCGACCGCGACGCCGACTCCCTCGCCGACGGCGGTGTCGACGCCGACGCAGACCCCGACTCCGACTGCGACGGGGACGCCGACTCCGACGGAGACACAGACTGCGGGCGAGACACCGACCGCGGCGGGGACTCCGACGCCCGGCAGCGCCGGGACGGCGACGGACACAGGGACCACGACAGGCACGCCGACACCGACGCCGACACCGGCTGGACCGGCGTTCTCCTTCCGGATCGACGAGGTGACCGAGTGTGGCTTCGGCTGCCGTGAGATCGACGCGACCGTCACCAACGAACAGTCGACGGCGGAGACGCTCGAAACCGAGACGGTGATCTACGCCGGCAACACCACCGCCGCAGACCAGCAGGTGTACCAGAACCAGACGAATCTCGGCCGTGTCGGCGCGGGCGCGAGTGTCTCGACGACGCAGATCGTCGAGCCGGCGCTGTCCGACTTCTCGAAGATCGAGGAGGCCGACGGCTGGGTGACGATCGTCACGACGATCTCCGACGGCGAGGAGTCGACGACCGTCACTGACCGCCGGAACGTGCTCTGATCGGACCACTGTCGATCACGACCGGTCGCTTTCGTAATGCTTTTTTCTGACTGCGGCCTCGTCCGAACTGCGCCGCCTTAGCTCAGACTGGGAGAGCACTCGACTGAAGATCGAGCTGTCCCCCGTTCAAATCGGGGAGGCGGCATGTTCTGGCACCGTCGACGGACGACTCCGGGAGTGACTACGTGTTTCCACCCCATCAGGTCGACAGTCCCGTCACCCTTTAGCCCGCGCCAGTCGAACGCGGCGGTAATGGCACGAGCAGCAGAGCGGACAGGTCTCGAACCAGTGATCGGGTTGGAGGTTCACGTCCAGCTCGACACGGAGACGAAGGTCTTCTGTGGGTGTTCGACAGACGGCGACGCGGACGAGGAGCCGAACACGCGGACGTGTCCCGTCTGTCTGGGGCTGCCGGGGGCGCTGCCGGTGCTCAACGAGGCGGCCGTAGCGGCCGCGGTCAAGGTGGGGAAAGCGCTGAACGCGGAAATCCCGGCGGAGACGCAGTTCCACCGGAAGAACTACTACTACCCGGATCTGCCGAAGAACTTCCAGATCACGCAGTACGACGCCCCGCTCTGCTCGGACGGGGTCTTGGAGTTCTCTCACGAGGGGGACCGCCGGAGTGTCCGTATCCGTCGTGCGCACCTCGAAGAGGACCCGGGGAGCATCCAACACGTTCGTGACGGCCCCGCAGACTTGGAAGCCCGCACCACCTCGGTCGACCGCGCCGACTACACGCTCGTCGACTACAACCGCGCCGGGACGCCGCTGATGGAGATCGTGACGGAGCCGGACTTCCGCGAGCCGGCGGCGGTCCGCGGCTTCTTGGAGAAACTGGAGGAAGTGCTCGCCTATCTCGGCGTGTTCGACGCCGGCAGCGACGGGAGTCTCCGCGTCGACGCCAACCTCTCGATGGTCGAGAGCGAGCACGTCGCCGACGACGGCACCATTCCGGAGGAGGTGTTGGCGGACGCCAACCGCACGGAGGTGAAGAACATCTCCAGTCACCGCGGCGCAGAGACGGCGCTGTCGTACGAAGCGAGCCGGCAGCGCGACCAGATCGAAGCCGGCCGCGAGGTCGAACAGGAGACCCGCCACTACAACGAGACACACGGCAACACCGTGTCGATGCGCGCGAAAGAGGAGGAGAAGGACTACCGCTACTTCCCGGAGGCAGACCTCCCGCCGCTGCGGGTCGCCGACTGGAAGGAGAAGATCGACATCCCGGAACTGCCGGACGCCCGCCGCGAACGGTTCCGCACGGAGTACGGCCTCGGCGCGGAGGCGGCGTCGAAGCTCACCTCGCGGAAGGCCGTCGCGGACTTCTACGAGCAGGTCGCCGCCGAGTTCGACCCCGATCTGGCGGCGACGTGGGTCGCGGACAACCTGCTGGGCGAGCTCAACTACCGCGACCGCGAGATCGAGAGTGTCACCGACCGACTCGACGAGTTCGCGCGACTGATCGAGCTCGTCGCCACCGACGAGGTGACGACGAAGAACGCCGAGGAGACCGTGTTGCGGACGATGCTCGACGAGGGTGTCGACCCGGACACGGTGGTCGAACGCGAAGGACTCGGCAAGGCGGCGGGTGAGGAGGTGGCGACGGCCGTGACGGACGCCGTCGAGAACAACCCCGACGCTGTCGCCGACTACCACGACGGCGAAGACGGCGCGCTCAACTTCCTCGTCGGACAGGTGATGCAGGCGACTGGCGGCTCTGCGGACCCCGGCACTGTCAACGAACTGCTCCGCGCGGAACTCGACTCGTAGACTGCTCCGTGCGGAGTCGGGCTCGTGAACTGCTCCGTGCGGACCTCAACTCGTAGACTGCTCCGTGCGGATCTCGACGCGTCGCATCGCCGCGCGTGGTGAGAGTGACCGAAGAACACAGTACGGTGGCACCGGACGGGTTAGCTACATGGTCCAGTCGAGCGCAGACGCGTTCCAGATCGACCGCGAGCGGCTCGGGTGGTGGCTCGTCGCCGCGGTACTGGTCGTTCTCGTCGGGTTGGTCGTCCGGGCGTTCGTCGGCACACTCGTGTTCGGGTTGTTCGTCTACTACGCGATCCGGCCGATCCGCGACCGCCTGCAGCCGTACACGGACAGTCGGATCGGCGCGACGGCGGCGACGATGGTGGCTGCCGCGCTCCCACTGCTCGTGGTGTTGCTGTACGCCGGAGGACTCGCCGTTCGGGAACTGCTCGCCGTCGCCGGCTCCGACACGGCACAGGTAGTGTTGAACCGTTTCGTCGACAACCCCGAGTCGGTGACGACAGTCGTCAGCGACCCGCGGGCGATCCTCCAGCAGCTCGACCGCGTGGCACGACTCCAGCAGGGGCTCTCGGCGGTCGCCGGTGTGCTCGGCTTCCTCGGGAACGCGTTCCTCCGGCTCTCGCTGGCGCTGGCGCTGGCGTTCTTCCTGCTGCAGGACGGGAATCGCGTCGAAAACTGGTTCCGCTCGGAGGTGACGAGTCCCGACTCCACTGCGGACGTGTTTCTCCGTGGCGTCGACGCCGACCTGGAGACCGTCTACTTCGGAAACGTGCTCACCGTCGTCGGCGTCACCGTCGTCGGTGTCGTCGTCTACAACCTGTACAACCTCGTCGCTCCCCCCGTCGTCTCACTTCCCGTCCCGACGTTGTTGGCAGTGTTGACTGGGCTGGCGACGTTCGTCCCGCTCGTCGTGGGGAAACTGGTGTACGTGCCCGCCAGCGGGTTCCTCCTGTACAACGCCGTTCGGCTCGACGGACCGCTCGTCTACCCCGTCGCGTTCCTCGTCGTCGCCTTCCTCGTGTTGGACATTCTCCCGCAGACGATTCTCAGGCCGTTCATCTCCGGGCAGTCGCTCCACTCCGGGCTCGTCCTGTTCGGCTACGTGCTCGGCGCGGCGTACTTCGGGTGGTACGGGCTGTTCCTCGGGCCGCTGATCGTCGTCTTGTCCGTCCAGTTCCTGAAACAGGTGCTCCCCGATCTCGCGGACGGCAGCGAGATGCGACCTTCCTCCAGTGAGGGTGTCGAGATCGGTACCGATCCCCTCGCGGGCGCACCCGACGCGGAAGCGCTCGGCGGAATCGGTGACGTGGGCCGAACGACCGACGACGGTGAGACGCAGACCGGCCGTGTCGGCAGCCCGGCCGACGACCGTGCTGGCGACGAGGACGACGCCGACGACGGTGGTGACGGTGAGTAGCTCGGACACTCGGACCGACCGTCGACACTGCGTATCGAGTACTGGCCGACAAACACAGTGACGACTGTCGGTAGACCCACGGCAGACGACTGTCGGCGAACACACGGCGTGGTTCCCAGTGCGGTGAGCGCCGATCCGGCGGGACGAACGATTCATACGCTCCACCGCCTTACCAGTTCACGTGATCCGAGGGGTCGTGCTCGACGTAGACGGGACAGTCGTGCGGGGAGACGAGCCACTCCCCGGAGCGGTCCGAGGCGTTCGGCGACTCAGAGAGGCGGGACTGCCGCTCGTCTTCTGCTCGAACAACCCGACGAAGGGTGCGGCGGCGTACGTCGACCGACTCGGGCGGGCGGGGTTCGAGACGGAGCCGTCGGAAGTCGTCACTGCCGCGACAGCGACGGGGGCGTACCTCGCCGAACACCACGCCGGCGAGACGGCGTACCTCTTCGGGGAGGAGAGCGTCCGCGAGCAGTTGGCCGAGGCGACTGATCTCCAGTTCTGTGACGATCCGGCGGCCGCCAGCGTCGTCGTCGCCGCCATCGACTACGATTTCGGGTACGAGGACATGCGCCGCGCGGTCGGCGCGGTCGACGACCAGACCGCCTTCGTCGGGACCGACCCCGACCCGGTGATTCCCGCCCCGGAGGGCCTCGTGCCGGGGTCGGGAGCCATCGTCAACGCCCTCGCCGGCGTGATCGGCCGCGAACCGGACGCCGTGCCCGGGAAGCCGTCCGAGACGGCGCTGGAACTGGTCTCCGACCGACTCGGGACGCCGAGTGAGGACCTGCTGATCGTCGGTGACCGACTGACGACCGACATCGCGCTCGGTGAACGTGCCGGAGCCACGACTGCGCTCGTCACCTCCGGGGTCACCGACCGCGACGATCTCGCCGACGCGGACCAGAGCCCGGACTACGTCGTCGATTCACTGCCCGAACTTCTCGACTCGCTTGCGGAACTGGAGACGCTGTGAGATCTGCCCGCCGAACAGTATCAGAGATTCCGTCCGAACGAGTCCGTGAGACCGATAACGGACAGTGCGTGTGAATCTCTACCAAAAGCTTATTTCGGAATACCGAGTAGAGACTGACAGGATGGAGCGAGATTCACCGTACGTGTACCGAGACGAGCCGGGCGACCCCGTCGGGGAGTCAGACGACACCGACGAGACAGTCGTGATCGTGGAGGGGCGGGCGACCACCTACCGAGCGTACCGCGACGAGCGGGAACCCACCTGACACTGTCGGTCACGAGAGCAGCGACCGGTAGTCGACAGACTCGACCCGAGAGCCGATCCGACTACATCTCGAACAGTGACTCTTCGTCCGCGTCGAGGGTACCAGCCTCTGCGCGGGCGATCACGGCCGCGTCACCGTCGGAGCGTTCACCGACGACGATGATCCGTTGGTCCGGAGAGGCAGTGATCGTCACAGTCTCTCCCGGTTCGTTGATAATCCGCACGTCGGTGCCGACGGCGACACGAATCCGCGAGGCGGTCCCCTCCTGTGTCCACTCGACGGTCGCCTCGCCGTCCTCGTACGTCATCGCCACCTCGGCGTCGACTGCACCCACCGCGTCCGGGTTCCCGGTGAGCATCCACGTGCCGAGCACTGCCGCGAGTGTGACCGAGACGGCAATCATCGCTGCGACGGCGACGCCAGACGTGACTGCTGCCCGATCTGTCTCCCGTAGGGTGGCTCCGTCGATCATCGCGTGACTCTGTCGGTGTCTGTCGTCCGGCTCGTCTCGAAGGTGGCTGTCGAGTCCGGTGCCGTCGGACCCTCCCGACCGCGGTGTCGTCCCCCGTCCGCGTCTGTGTCCCGGTGTTCCCGTCTGCCGACGTAACGTCTCGTACCCGTTCCGTCCCCCGATGCGGCAGTGGGCCGGACGTACGACGGCGACAGGTGGCGTTGTGACCGGTGACAGTGTGTATCTCGCTCGTACTGTTTGTAAACGTTTACGGCCGAGTATCAAATTCGATACTCTACGTCAGACGGACGTGAGACAGACCGAGGTGTGACGGACGTGAGACAGACCGAGGTGTGACGGACGTGAGACAGACCGAGGTGAGACGGACGTGAGACAGACCGAGGTGAGACGGACGTGAAACAGACGTGTCCGCCACAGTTCAGAGTCAGACGGGATAGCATCGACAGGGGCGATCAACCGTCGAAACGGCGAGAAACTACTTGACGGTGGGACGAGTGGATGAGGCTGATGATCAGGAAGACGAAACTTCTCACAGCGGTCGTCGTGGTGACGGTGTTGCTGGCCGGCTGTGGGGCACAGAGCAGTCTCCGGTTCGAGGCGACGCCGGGAAGCTTCGCCGGAGAGGCAGTCGAGGAGGCGGGGTACGAACAGGCGTCCGACCGCGAGATCGTCCGCAACCGGACGTTCGAGGCCGGCGGGTCGACACGGAACGTGACGGTGATCAACTACGGGGCAGTGTACACGCGGACGGCAGAGATACAGCCGCTGGGTGAGCGAAAGATCGCCGCCGCAGCAGTGTTCACCACGCCGTCGATCTCCATCCTCGGCTCCGAACAGAACCCGCTCGCCAGTGCTCCTCCCCGCCGACTGGTGTCACGCGCCTCCAACGTCGCCGGTGACGACCTCCCCGGGGACGGACTGAGAGACGTGCAGTTCGAGGAGACGCGACAGCGGACGACCCTCGACACCGAGACGAATCTCTCGGTGTTCTCTGCGACGACCACCATCGAGGGTGTCTCCGTCGACGTGGTGGTGTGGGTCGCCCGAGTGAAACACGACGGTGACTTCGTGATCGTCGCGGGCGCGTTCCCCGAACGGCTCGAAGACCACGAGCGACCGCGGGTCGAGACGCTGTTCGACAACGTGGTTCACGAAGAGACGAACTGACGACCCACGAGAGTCGGCGAGACGGATTCTCACGACTCACGGAATCGCCGAGACGGAGTCTCACGACTGACAGAATCGACGAGACGGGTCGATTGTTGCGAACCGAATCAGGTGACACCGGCGAGTTCTTCGAGCACCTCGTCGCCGTCGAACGGCTTCGTGACGTAGGCGTCCGCGCCGGCAGCGACCGCTTTCTTCATCATCTCCCGCTGTTCGACGCTGGTAATCATCACCACCGTCGTGTCCGGGCTCTGTTCTTTGATCTCGGCTGTCGCCTCGACGCCGTTCATCGCCGGCATCATGATGTCCATCGTCACCACGTCTGGCGAGAGATTCTCGAACTTGTCGACCGCCTCCGCGCCGTTCTCCGCCTCTCCGACGACTTCGTACTCCTCGCTGACTGCGTCGCGCACGAGTGTGCGCTGGAACCCGGAGTCGTCTACGATCAGGACGCGCTGCATCTGCTCGCTCCGTTCACGCCGCGTGGTTATGAACTACTGGGTTTCGTGGCGATTCTCGCCGGGTGAACGGGAGTCACTCCTCTCCAGTGTCGGCTGCTGTCGACCTGTCGAGCAGTCCGACGACGGCGACGAGGAGGACAGCGAGCGTCATCGAGGCAGCCAGCAGCGTGAAGGCGGCGGTGAACCCGCGTCGGTCGGAGACGACGCCGACGACGGCGGGGGCGACTGCGCCCGCTCCCATCAACAGCGTCCGCACGACACCGAGTCCGCCGCCTGCGACGGACTCCGGGATCACCGCCGAGAGGTACGCCCCTCGAACGGGCCGGAACCCGTGGCTCCCGAGTCCGAGTACGACGACTATCGTCCCCAGCGAGAGCAGTGACCGGTCGACGCCGAAGCGCACCGCTCCGGTGTCGACGGCCAGAACGGCGGGTTCACCGACTGCGCTCGCGTCCGCTCCCGCCGCCACGAGGGCGACGGACGCGACCGCCGCGAGTCCCAGCGTCACCCCGATCACGGGGAGTCGACCGACACGGTCGGAGAGGTCACCCGTAACGAGCTGGACGAGACTCACCAGAAACAGCACACTGTACAACAGCGACGCAGCCGTCCCCGAGAGGCCAGCCTGTTCGGTGAGGTACAGCGGGAGGAACGCGACGACGCCGTTGTACGCGAACGAGAAACACAGCGTCACGCCGACGAAGGCGCTGAACCGCCCGTCCGCGAACAGCCGGAGGTACGCCCGGAGCGCCGTCTCCGTCTCACTCGCCGCCGTCGGCGGCGGGACACGTCGGGGTGCGCTGACAGCGAAGGCGACAGCGAGCAGGAGTCCAGCGAGCCCGCCGAGCAGGAACAGCGCGTGCCAGTCTGCCCGTGCGGTGACGGCGACCACCGCCGCGGGCGCGACCACCCCGCCGAACGCGCCGAACGTGTCGAGCACGCCGAGCGCGCGCCCGGTCTGTGCCGGGTACGTCCGCGAGAGGAGCCGGACTGCGACCGTCTTGTGTGCGCCGGTTCCGAGCCCGACGAGCACCATCCCGCCCACGAGCGCCGCGAACGGGAGCGAGACGACCAGCGCCAGCGCACCTGCGGCAGCCACGCCAGCGCCGGCGACGACGACCGTCACCGCACCGAGCCGGTCCGCGAGCGCGCCGCTGGGGAACTGCATCGCCGCGTACACGGTCATCATCACGGTGAACGCCGTCCCCAACAGGGTGTTCGAGACCGCAAACTCCGTGCCGAAGGTTGGGAACAACGGCGGGAACGCGTAGCGGAGGAACTTGGCGAGGAACCACAGCGCCGCTGTGAGCAACAGCGCGTCGAACTCGACCAGCCCGCGAACCCGCTCGCCTAGTCTCGTCGCCATCCGCCGGACGGTTCGACGGGAACGACAAAAACGAACGGAAGCCGGAACGACGCTCGGACCTGACACGCCAGCACGGACTGTGAACAACTGCCCAACGGGTGTGGGTCGGGACCTGCGACGTACAGAGAGCATGACAGTCGTGTTCACCTCGGAGCGAAGCTAACTGTGGTATCGGGACTCCCACACACTGGAATATCGTGTACTGTAGTACGAATTAAGCCACTGGCACACGACACAGAGAACAGAGCGATGGGCAGCGACTGGACGCCGGCAGAGGAAGAGAGAACTCAGCAATTCCGGGGCGGAGCCCCTGGCCTCACGGAGCGAGGGCTTCCGACTGGTCGGAACACGACGCGAGTCGGCCGGGGAGGACAGCGAGGGAGCAAGCGCTCTCGGGCCGTGCGAACGGCGAAGCCGTGCGCGAAAGCCGACACGATGTGAAAAAGTCACTGTACTGTGGCCGTCTGAGGTCGATGGCACCGGTGAGCGGCCGTTCTACGAGGCTGTGCACTGGGCGGTAATCGAGACTGTCGGTGGAGGTCCGTCGCCGGACTACCGACTCGACTCACTCGCTGGCCTGCCGTCTGTGCTGTGAGTAACCAACTCGACGACGAGGATGGGCTGTCGGCGAGGAGTGACGAGCGCCACAACCCCGCAGATGTCGCGTCCCAGCGCCGTCGAGACGCTGCTCGCCGCGAAGCTGGTGACTCCCCACGATCTGTCAGCCGAATAGCTTTTGTAGATTATTGACAGAAACACTACGAAAGCTTACAAAACTATTAAATCAGCGTAGCCACTACCAGAGACTGCGGCACGCCGGGATCGTCACTTCGGCAGCACGCGAGAAGTGGCGAGGGTG
>CAKZQY010000431.1 GCA_937142015.1 uncultured Halobacteria archaeon | reverse complement strand
ATGCACGACTGTCGAGTGCCGAGTCGAATGCACGACTGTCGAGTGCCGAGTCGAATGCACGACTGTCGAGTGCCGAGTCGAACACAACAGCAATGTACGAGGCTCCCGACGGGCGAGTCGTGAGAGAGAGCCGTCGTCACGTTCGGGTACAGCAGTGGGGGGGAGTCTCGTGACGGCGATCAGACGGCGTGTACTCGGAGTCGTCGTCCTCGTCGTCCTGCTCGCCGTCCTGCTCGTCGCGTTCGGCGGTCAGTTCTACGGCTCGTCGGCGTACCAGAACACCGCCAACATCGACGCCGACTACGAGGCCCACGTCGGTGAGCAGGTCCACCTCTGGGGCGATATCGTGGCCGCGAACGAACAACGTGGTGTCGTCTTCAGCACCGAGACACTCGAACTCACGTTGACGAACGTCTCGCCGACGGCTGTCGACGCTGGGGTGCGCGTACAGGTGTACGGTGAACTCCGTCCAGACCGACAGATGACGGTCACTCGCGTCGTCGCCGCACGCTCGGGCAGTCGGCGGTGGCTGTACGGCGTCTCTGTCGTCGGAGTTGGCGTCGCAACTGTCGCTTTCCTCCGTCAGTGGCGGTTCGACACGGACGAACTCGCGTTCGTGCCGCGTGAGGAGAACGACGAGATCTCCGAGGGGGGTGTGTCGTAGTGGCGGACCTCCTCACACACGTTCTCGTGGTGTACGCACTCGGGCGACTCGCAGTGTGGCGCGGGGTGCTGTCGGGACCACTCCTCCCGGTTGTGTTGCTCGGGGCAGTCGCGCCGGACGTCATGAAGGTCACGCTACTCTTGGGTGTGCTCTGGGGAGAGATCGGCGGTGTGCGGTACTCGGCGTGGGGGTACCACACTGTCGGCGGTGTTCTCGGCGTCGCTGGCATCGGTGCGCTGACCGTCCGTGCGGTCGACCGACGCAGTGTGTTCGGCGCACTCGTCGCCGGTGGTCTCAGTCACCTCCTGCTGGATACGCTCGTGATCCGTGCCGACGGGCTCGCGCCGCCGTACTTGTTCCCGTTCACGACGTGGCTCCCGCCGGCGGGTAACGTCTACCTGAGCTCCGACCGCTGGCCCGCTGCTGTCGCGCTGACTGCCGCGGTGGCTGTCTGGCTACTCACGAGACGTGACCGTGACTGATCTCGCTTCTCTCCGAGACTGCACCGTCACCACTGTCTCCGAGGCTTCGCGTACCGGACGGTTGCCCCGATCTTCTCGACAATCTATCGTGACGACAGCCGGTCGAACTCCAGAGGCAAATCGTTTTCTACCGGCCGAGCGACTCGGCGAGCATGCACGGAATCGGACCGCCGTTGGTCACGCCGTTCGACGAGGAGGGTGCAGTCGACGAGACGCGGCTCCGGGAGGTAGTCGCGTGGGTGACGGACCGCGGCGTCGACTTTCTCGTCCCGTGTGGTTCCAACAGCGAGGCGGAGTTGCTGACCGCCGAGGAGCGTGCGCGAGTGATCGAGGTCGTCACCGAGGCGGCAGACGTGCCGGTGCTCGCCGGCACCGGCAGCCCCGGACTGCGCGAGACACTGGACGCGACGGCACGCGCCGCCGAGGCGGGCGCAGACGCCGCGCTCGTGGTCACGCCGTTCTACTACGACCACGATCAGGCCACGCTGCGCGACTACTACCGCGAGGTCGCCGACGCTGCCGAGATTCCGGTGTACCTCTACTCCGTGCCGGCGTACACGGACGTGGCGCTGTCACCCGACACGGTGGCGTCGCTGGCGACCCACCCGAACGTGGCGGGGATGAAAGACTCCACTGGCGACGTGGCTCGGTTCGTCCGCACGCAGCGTCGCGTGGCCGACGCCGACTTCGAGCTGGTCGTCGGCAGCGGCGGCGTGCTCGCGGAGGCGCTGGACGCCGGTGCGGCGGGCGGGGTGCTCGCGCTCGCAAACGTCGCTCCCGGTCCAGCGAGCCGCGTGTTCGAGACACACGACACCGACCCGAACGCTGCTCGCTCGCTGGCTCACGAGTTGGTCGCGCTCAACCACGCCGTCACGGCCGAGCACAGCGTGCCGGGGCTGAAGTACGCGATGCGACAGCGCGGCGCGCCCGCGGGACACGTCCGCTCTCCACACCAACCGATCGGTGACGCCGCACGCGACCGACTCGACAGCCTCCTCGAGGATCTCGACGACCTCGTCCGGGATTCGTAGCCAGCGAGCGCACCGGCGGGATCAGAAGAACCCGCGGAGAAAGACACGCCCGGCGTCGAAGACGGCAGCCAGCGGACCACGTACCGACTCGTCGTGGAGGTCGAGACCGCCGACTCGCCGTGCGGTGTCGACGTCTGTCGCGCCGACGACGAGCTGTGACAGTGTCTGGATGTCTATTGACGCGTCGCCGACACTCTCCCGACCGACACCGGCACTGTCACTCGCTCGACCGCTATCGTCACCGACGCGGTCGACGGCGAGACGGCCACCCTCCGTCCGAAGGCGGAACAGGCCGTTCCTCGCGTCCAGCAGCGGATCACTGACCGCGAGCGTGCAGTCGAGTGTCGACGGGGTCGAGTCGCCACCGGCGGTGCATCCGTCTTCAGCTAAAACCTTTAGTAATCTCTAAGCAGCTAATTATAACCAGTGGTACTTGATGATCGGTTCCAGCAGGTGAGGCGCTCTGTGTCTCGAAATTGAGTAATGAGTAGCGCTATGGAGCGAGATATCAGGCGGTTCATACGGTCGTGCGTAGTGATTTTCCGTGACTGTCGCGGTATCGGGCGGTATCACGTCGCTGCGGTGCTCTCTGTCGGTCGTCGGTGGTAACGATCTACGCACGACCGTATCAGTAAGGTCTGCGGACGAGATCTGCCCGGAAATCACGCCTCAACAGTATTACTCTGAGTATTAGCTAAAGACGAATGACTCGGGATGAGAAG
>CAKZQY010000430.1 GCA_937142015.1 uncultured Halobacteria archaeon | reverse complement strand
GTAGATCGTTACCACCGGCGACTGACAGAGAGCACCGCAGCGACGTGATACCGCCGGCAGGCGGCTCCCGGTCGAACGGCGGGTCGTCGAGGGGTGACAGGGCGTCGTTCAGCTCACGGGGGACATCGGACTCGAACCTCAGCCTCCGCGGGCGTAACACGCCACGGCCTCTCTGATACTGTCGGTCACAAGCCATCGAACCCAGGGTCGACAGAACCGGAACGAGACGCGTTGGAACCCCGAGTGAAGCGCAACAATCTATCAACACTCGTGACCGACAGCAGAGACCCTCAGAGTCCCGACTGTCGATGCGCGCGTCGCCGCCTCCCGAGTGACAACCGAACGCTCGCGGATCGTCCCGACGGCCACAAGAAATAGGTGCCATTCGTGTATGGAGAGTACGTAGTATGGACAGCCACACTGAGAGAGCGTCTGACGACGACCACGACTCCGAGGAGCGTTCGTCCGTCGAGAGCCGTCGGAGGCGACGGGTGCTTGCCGGTGTCGTTGCCGCGACTGGTCTCGCCGGTTGTGGCGCGATCAGCGACAGCTTCGACTCCGAGCCAGAGACGACAGCCCCGCCGACAGACACCGAGTACGGCTACGGTGGGACAACGACGACTGGAGACTCCGACGGATCGACTCCGACCGCAGAGACCGTCACCGTCACCGTCGCGGCGACCACGCAGCAGTCGTCTGACTCACCCACACCGACCGAGACTGACTCACCGACTCCAACTGAGACCGAGTCCTCGACTCCGACCGAGACCGAATCGCCGACTCCGACCGAGACCGAATCATCGACCGACACCACAGCACCCACGCAGACGACGACTGACACGACATCGTCCACCTCGACACCGGCCGACACAGCATCACCGACGGCGACTGACTCGCCCACACCGACAGACACTGCCTCACCGACCGCGACGCCGACGGCAGGTGGGACAGCCACACAGACACCAGCCACCTCGCCGCCCGACGACTACGGGCTGCAGGGGTACGGACAGTACGAATACGGCGGTTAATCACACTCGAACGATGCCCGAAACACCCAATCACAGCTACAACGTCCCGAGCGAAGGAGCGACCGACTGGCACGTCCCGCTGAACGAGAACTTCAGAGCCTACGACACGGACATCGAGATCCGCGATCAGGCGAGCAACCGCTCGAATTACACACCCAAAGACGGCGCGAAGTTCCTCGCAACCGACACTGGCGTCGTCTCCGTCGGTGACGGGAGCAGTTGGACCGCCGTATTGGCGTTGCCACGATACGGCTCGACGGACCAGTTCGGCCCGGGAAACCTCGTCGCCGGTCACTCGGCGAACACGGTGATCGACGGCGTCGTCGGCGCGACCATCAGTGGCGGCGGACCAGACAGTGCGGGAGACCTCTCCGGGACTCGTAACGAAGTCCGCGACGAGTACGGGACTGTCGGTGGTGGTACCAGTAATCAGGCTGGCTCCGACACGGACGCGGCCGACGACGCCCCAGGGACGACCGTCGGTGGTGGCCGAGACAACACCGCGAGTGGTCGTGACTCGACAGTTGCTGGAGGAGTCCTCAACACCGCGAGTGGCCGCGAGGCGACGGTGGGCGGGGGCAGAGACAACACTGCGGCTGCGGACACTACGACGGCTGCTGGAGGAGAAGGGAACACCGCAGGGTCGAGAGGGGCGGCAGTCGGCGGCGGAGAGGACAACACCGCAAGCGGCGGCTTCGCGGCAGTCGGTGGCGGTAACGGCAACACAGCGAGTGGGAACAGTTCGACGATCGGTGGTGGTGAGGAGAACACCACAGATGGAGCTTTCGCTACTGTCGGTGGTGGCTTCGGGAACGAAGCGAGGGCGTACGCAGCCACCATCGCCGGCGGTACTCCCTCGGACCCCAGCCTCTCGGGCACGAACAACGTGGTGTACGACGAATACGGAACGATCGGCGGGGGCGGCGGGAATCAGGCCGGCTCTGACACAGACACCTCGAGCGACGCAGTGCGCGCAACCGTCGCTGGGGGATTCAACAACACCGCTAGTGCGAGCAACGCAGCCGTCGGCGGCGGAGACGGGAACACTGCGAGCGGATTCGCGGCGACAGTTGCCGGCGGCAGCGGGAACACCGCGAACGAGGAAGCTGCGACTGTCGGTGGCGGCGGGTCGAACACTGCGAATGGGCAGAACGCGACAGTCGCTGGTGGCAGCGGAAACACCGCGAGCGGAGAGAACGCGACCGTCGGGGGAGGACGTAGCAACTCCGCGAGTGGGTCGCGTTCGACCGTTGCCGGTGGACGCAGGAACTCCGCGAGTGGATCGCTTGCGACCGTCGCCGGCGGACTTGGCAACAACGCGGACGGGGAGAGCGCGACGGTCGCTGGTGGTGACCGGAACGAGGCGACCGGGAACTACAGTTTCGCCGCCGGACGGCAGGCGAAGGCGGACGCGGCCGGCACGTTCGTGTGGGCCGACTCGACGGACGGGGCGGTCCGCTCGGATATCACCAACGAGTTCAAAGTGCAGTCGACTGGGGGGACGATCATCTACACCTCGGCGGACTTCTCGACGGGCGTGTCCGTCGGTGCCGGCGAAGGAACGTGGTCGTCTGTGTCCGCACGCTCGGCCAAGCGGAACGTCTCTCCGGTCGATCCAGAGACAGTACTGTCTGGAGTCGAGGCGCTGGACGTGTCCCGCTGGGAGTACGACACGGAGAGCGATGCCACCCACCTCGGCCAGATGGCTGGCGAGTTCCACGACGCGTTCGGACTGGGACGTGACGCCGACCACATCGACAACGTGGACGCCGACGGGGTCGCGCTCGCTGCGATTCAGGGACTGTCGGCGCGACTTGACGCGAAAGACGACAGAATCGACGAACTAGAGACGGAGATCGAGTCGAAAGACG
>CAKZQY010000429.1 GCA_937142015.1 uncultured Halobacteria archaeon | reverse complement strand
CGCGAACGGAGTGAGAAGTGGCTGCGTCGGCGGCAGCAGAAGAGGACCACTGGAACTCGACGGCACAGCCGACGATTCGGCTAGCCGCGTCGTCTGGCGTCTCCGACGGTCGTCGGGTCAGTCGGCTCTGTCAGGAGGACGACCACTCGGGACGTCTCGGGTTCGATTGCAGTGATCACGTACCCCCGAGAGCTCCCACCGGGACTGAGCGTCCACAGGACACCGTCGGAGCCGGTTCGACCGACCGGTCTGTTGTCGACGCTGCCGATCGGTGTGATCGAGACCGTGGTGTTCACAGGGTTCCCCGTCTCTGCGTCGACGACCGCGATCCTGAGCGGGCCGCCGGGGTACGTCCGGTTGACGCGCATTCGGAGTCCGGTGAGCTGTCTCGTCTTACCGGGGCCCAGCGGGTAGTTCGACAGCGAGAGCCGCTGGATTTCGCGGAACACCCGACGGTTGTCACCTCTGATGTGTGCCTCCAACAGGCCCCCGGGGTGTGTGACAGTGAAGACGAACGAGGCGTTCGAGCCGACACCGGTCGTCTCCTGGCGAGCACTCCAAATCTCGGGGTAGCCGCGTGCAGTGACGTTGACTACGTCGCTCCCAGAGACTCCGGTTCCGCCCGACTCCCAGAGGAATCCACGGTACACCTCGCGGACGTACGTGTGGTTGACGAGCGTCGTGAGCGTCACGCCACGGTCGGTCGTTGCGACGAACACGCGGGGGGCGGTGTCGGTCTCCCCGGCGACTGCCGCGCCGACCCGCTCGCGGACGGGCCCGTCGAACGTCCGGAGTTCGTATCTGAGTCGCGTCAGATTACGAACGACGGGATCGCTGTCGTTCAGTGTCGTCCGTGCTGCTGTACTGAGCACGTCGACCCGGTCGCCGAGCAGCGTCGCAGTCTCGTCGATCCGGGCGAGACGGACGAGGAACGACTCCGCACCGATCTCGCCGCTGTTGTACGCCGCGATAGCGCGTGACTGCCGCTCGCGGAGCGCCGCTGTCCGCTCGGAGAGGTTCCGTGTGGCGCGTCTGATCAGTGCAGCGCGGGCCTCCGTGTCGTTCGTCTGGTTCAGACGCGCCCTGAGCGCCGCCGTCTCCAGTCGTGTGCCGACGCTCTCGACCGCCCCGGCGGTCGCGCCGGCGGCGTCGAGACGCACGGTCGTGATCTCTCGCACGTCGACTGCTCCTTCGGGGAGTGTGAGTACCCGAGAGACGTTCGGACCGACAGAGTCGTTATCCGGCGGGAGGCGCTCTGTCTCGGACACGGACACTCCGCCGTCGGGCGGCGAACTGCTCTGCACGTGGACGAGCGGCGCTGCGCTGTGCGCGTTCGTGGACGGGCGATCTGTGGAGGGCGTGGCGGCTGGGTCGTCTCGAGCCGGCTGCACGCTCGGAACGACGGCGTGGGCGACTCCAGCCGTACAGAGGAGGACGGCGACGAGTACCGAGACGGCTCGCATCGACCGGTGGTTTCCACCCCGAGTACAAAAAATGGGCGAGTCGGAGGCGACTGGCCGCTCGCCGACAGCCCGCCGCGTCTGTCACTGTCGGCCGACGACTCCGCGTCACCCGCACCCGCTACTGCCGGTCGACGACTCCGCGTCACCCCGCTACTGCCGGCCGACGACTCCGTGCCACCCGTGTTCGTCGTAGTAGTCACACAGCGCCGCGACGGTGACCGCAACCGCGAGGTCGTGAACCTACCCCGGGGTCAAGCCCCGGGGCTTCCTGCTTCAACGACGCGCTTTGCATCCACACACTCTCGTTG
>CAKZQY010000428.1 GCA_937142015.1 uncultured Halobacteria archaeon | reverse complement strand
TCGGCTTCATCCGCACCCCTGAAGGGGGTGGGCTTTCGCCTCGTTACCACTGTAAACACAGTCTGTGAGGGGAGAACCCTTTCGGTGTCCACTGGTCTTGCGAGAGCGTTCGTTCCTCGGGTACCTCGTCTCACTCGATGTCGCCTCGACACAGTTCTCCCGTCTCTCGGGTCGAGTCCGCCGCCGCCGGCCGATGTGGTTTTCCAGCGAGTGACTCCGGGGTGGTGTCTCACCGGGTAACTTCGAGGGTGGTGTCGCTCGCAATCCAGCCCTCGGTGTTCCCAGATTCCAGAAACACAGACGTGCTCGGGCCGCTCTCGCAGACAGTGATCTCGGGGACGGTCGAATCCGGCTCTCCGTCGCGCTCCCGGTCCGGCTCCGCCTCCGTGCCGGTGTGTGACCGCGTGTCGGTGTTCATCGCGCTCTGTTTAGGTGGGCCTAAACATAAGCTGTACGGTTCGCGCGCGGCGGGGAGTGGTCGGCAGGGTGGAGAGCTGTCGACGTGGCGGGTCGGGGAGGCCGGATCGTGCCACAGATCGGCGGATCGGTCGCCGAAGTTAAACAGCCAGCGAGAGAACGGTGTGATCGACATGGTCCCCTCCACGCGTAGGTCGTTCCTCCACGGAGCGACAGGTCTCCTCGCAGTTCTCGGCGGTTGTGGCGGCGTCACGTCGAGCACCAGCGAGTCGGCAGACACGGCGACACCGGGCGTCGGAGCCGACGAGGAGTTCGTCGGATCGACCGCCACGCCGGACGTGGTACGACTCCGAGCGGGCACGGACCGGCCGCCGGTCTGGCTCGACGACCCCGACAGTGACGGCGACGACAGACCGACCGCAGCGGACGGCCAGAGCTACTGGGAGTCGCGGCTGATCGGCGACAGCGACACCGCGGCCCACCTCACCGTCCGCGGTGTCGACGACGAGCGACTCTCGTCGTTCCTCTCGGCGACCGACTTCGACAGTGAGTCCGTCTACCTCGAAACCGTCCGCGTCAGGGAGTGTTTCCGGCTCAGTCTCTGTTACGTCGCGTGGGGTCCAGAGGAAATCGAGACAGACTACGCGCGTCTGGATCGACCGTACACCGCCGCCTGTGACGCCGAGACGTACGTGTACGAGGCGCGACTGATCCGCATCCCGGCGACTGTCGACAGTGAACAGGTGAGGGGTCACTCGAGCAGTATCGGCAGCGGCCAGTGTGACTCCGATCGGCCGACAGCAGCGGCCGACGACGAGTCGGATGCGGGTGGCGGTGAACAGACGAGGACGGAGTCGACAGCGACACCCACGGAGACGGGAGGTGGCTACTGATGTCCTCCGAGAGCGGTCGAAGCCGTCGAGAGCTGCTCCGTCGGACTGTGGCAGTCTCGGCGGCGGCGGGGACGAGTCTGCTCGCTGGCTGTAGCAGTCTCGGCGAGGTGGTCGGCGGGGGAGAGACGACGATTCGCGCGTACGACCTCCCAGACATCGACCGCGACGCGGAGTTCGAGTCACCCGTCGCTCCGGCGGTGCCGGTGACGATCCAGCCGGCACACCTCGCCGGCGCTCGTGAGCGCGCCGTCACGCTGCTGGGGGAGCTCCCGATGCCGCTCGGAGCAGACGAGATTCCGAACGGTCACGTCCGACAGGAGATCACGGACGCCGCCACAGGCGCACGCGAGGCGGTCTCCGACGCGCTCACTGCACAGACGCGACTCCGGGCGCTCCAGTCGCTCCAGAACGCCCGCGAGGACGCGCGGTACGCCGCGGCAGGCTGGACGGTCGCCGACCGCGGACTGACGGAGATGGACGGGATTCCGGATCTCCGTCGGGAGTTGGCCGCGGAACACGACCGCGCGGTGAGCGACGCACGCGAGACGCGCGCCGCCCACGAGCACGTCGGTGCGGACCTGCCCCGTGCGGTGACGATCCACGCTCGAATCGAGCGGCTGTTGTACGCTGCTGTCGAGAGCGACCCTCCGCGTGAGGGCGGAGCGAACAGTCTCCTCGCAGTCGCCGAGTGGGGGGCCGCAGCGGAGCGTGTCCACGGCCACCTCGCAGACGCGCGCCACCTCACCGAGCAACACCGCGCGTCGCTCGGAGACGACCCGCCGACTGTCGAGGAGACGATCCGAACAGCCGGCGAGCAGCTGTACGAGACGCTCGGGTCGCGGCGAACTGACCTCCCGTCGGAGCCGACCGCAGACGAGTGGGGGATACGCGAGCGCGTGCTCGACGACCTCCTGTTCACGACCGGCGACGACACCTCTGCCGCGGACGCGATCGGCCCCGCCAGCGCGGTTGTCGACGCGACGGAGCAGCTGGCCCGGTTCGGCGCAGTCGAGCGGCTGCAGAGACGCGTCGAACGCGACGAACTCGGGCGACCCGAGAGCGCCGGGGATGTCGTCGCCCTCCGGACGACTGCGTACGACGCCCTCGACAGCGCACTGGCGTCGGCCACCGTCCCGATGCTGGCGCGACCAGTCGTCACGGAGGCTGGGTGGCGGGTGATCGCTGCCGACCGGGAGCTCGCGACCCTCCGCGGTGACGTGTCCGTGTCGCGGCTGGACGACGCCGTCGCGGACTACGTCCTCGCGACGACACTCGCTCGTGCGACGCCGGCGGCCGTACAGACTGTCCGTGACGCACTCGACAGCGTCTGATCTCGTCGATCACCGGTTCTCTCGTCTGACGCTGGCTCGATCATCGACTCGTGTCTCACTCACGTGTCCCACTCTCGGTATCTACATTCGTGAAGACTAAGTGTGTGGGGCAGAGATGTGTGACCGTCACGATGCCCCGCTCCACACACGCGCTGGTTGCGCTGTCGCTCGCGCTGCTGATCGCCGGCAGTGCAGTCGTCCCCGTCGCAGCCACCGACTCGCCCGCAGTCGAACAGGTCGACGACGAGACAGTGACCGCGACTGCGACCCTGACCGC
>CAKZQY010000427.1 GCA_937142015.1 uncultured Halobacteria archaeon | reverse complement strand
GATCATCCTCGTCCGGGCGCTGACGGCCAACATCCAGTTCTTCGGCCAGATTCTCCACTCGCAGCTGGGGAGTTCGATGCCCACGTGGCTCGGGGTCTACTCGAACGGGCAGGCTGTCGAGGGGCTGATGTACTTCCTCCGGCCGATCCGCGGCCCGGAACAGTGGATGTGGTTCGTCTACGCCCCGCCCGGCACGCCGGGCGAGATCATCGTCCGGGTGCTGATCGACCTGACGATCACGATCGTCGGATCGGCGATCTTCGCCGTCTTCTGGGTGGAGACGACGGACATGGGCCCGGAGGCGACGGCGAGACAGATCCAGAACTCTGGGATGCAGATCCCCGGGTTCCGGAAGAACCCACAGGTGATCGAGAAGGTGATGGAACGCTACATCCCGCAGGTCACTGTCATCGGCGGCGCTCTCGTCGGCCTGCTCGCCGTGCTCGCCAACATGCTGCCGACGCTCGGCGGCGTCTCCGGCACTGGCCTCCTGCTCACTGTGTCGATCACGTACAAGCTGTACGAGGAGATCGCGGAAGAACAGCTGATGGAGATGCACCCGATGATGCGGCAGATGTTCGGCTCGGATTGACGACGATCTGGGTTGTAGAGCGCCTCAGCTCCTCACTCAGCCTGTCACTTCGACTCTGTCAAGCGACACACTCGCCCTGTTCTCACAGTCCGACGCACGACCGTATCACTCCTTCCACGCCCTGTCGACCGCACGTGGGATTGCATTTTGTATACGAGCGTCTCACACAGCTAGCCGCACGCGGTCGGCACGTGCGACTGTACATCTACGCCGACGCTGGGGACGCCGGTCTCGCCTGCCAGTCGGGGTCCTGGATCGTGAACGCTGGGGATACAGCCCTCGTCGACGCTGTCGCCAACCACGCGCGAGGGAGACAGATGACACTCGGCCACACCACGGTACCCGTCGACGGTGACGAAGTCGGGCAGATCGAACCGGAGACGCACGGTCGGTACCGGACGGTTGCCCCGGTCTTCTCGACAATCCACCCTGACGTGAGAGGCGAGAACTACCCTCCGGAGTCTTCTTCTGTGTCCCCGCTGTATCACACGGCATGAGCACTGATACCGACGCTGGCGACGACCGGATGGAGAAGATCAACGTCCGGGTTCCGGAGGCGCTCCTGAACGGCATCGACGAGGAGTGGGAGCGTCGAGGCTACTCCAGCAAGTCGGAGGCCATCCGCGATGCCCTGCGTGACTGGCTGCACGCGCCCGAGCCTCTCTCCGAGGAGACCGTCGCCGCCCTCGAGGAGAGCCGGGAGCAGGTAGAACGGGGCGAAACTCGCTCGCTCGACGAGGTGGCGGCGACGTACGACGTGGACCTCGACGAGGCGTAGAGGCGCATGACCGACGTCGAGATCACGCCGCAAGCAGACGACCAGTTAGAACAGCTCGAAGCCGAAGACCGGGAGCGCGTCCTGAAGAAGCTCGCCGAGGCGCAGGACTGGACCGAACACCGCCTCGACCCGCTCTCCGGGTGGCCGTACTACAAGCTCCGCGTCGGCGACTACCGTGTCATCGTCACGTGGGACCGCGACGACGATCTCCTCCGGGTCGAGGCCGTCGGCCACCGCCGGAACGTCTACGACCGGCACCTCCCACCCTGACATCGAAAAACGTCGATTGATCGGCTTCATCAAGTTGCGAACCAGATTCTCGACGAAGCACGTACTCACGACTGCGAGTACACCGCGTTCGAGAATCTGAAGCACATCAGGGAGCGTGCGCCGCCCATTAAAGAGTTGGCAGTACGAGACGGCCGTGTCGAGAGACGGTATCACACCCACTCGCGCTCGCACAGTTTTTACACCTCCGTGAACCACGTAGAGACGATGGACCCACTCCGTATCGAGGCTGGCGAGTTGACGGCCGAAGAGATTCTCGACGAGCTGTCAGACGGGCGACGGATCGTCGTCCGCGCGGACCTGTTCGGCGCGGAACGCGAGATGACGCTGCGCCACGACGGGGAGACGTTCTACTGTGACACGCCGACTCGTCTCCACAAACACGACGACGAGGAGGAGATGTTGACCTGTATCGAGCGGATGGGGTACGGACGCGACGACGACGCGGACAGCGCCGCGACCGACTGACAGTCGCCGATCACTTGAACCGGAACGTTTCGAGGTTCTTCGGCGCGAACGTCCGCATGTTGTACTCGTGGTACAGCGCCGAGGAGAGATCCTGCACGGAGCGCTCGTCGCCGTGGACACACAGCACCTTCTCCGGGCGGGGGTTCATCGTCTTCACGAAGTTCTCCAGCCCCTGTCGGTCGGCGTGGCCGGAGAACCCGTCGACGGTCTCGACGTCCATCGTGAGGTTCAGGGTGCTGTTGCGGCGGGGGTCGTTCGGGTCCTGCACCGGAATCTGGTCGTGGCCGCGCTGGATCTTGTCACCGAGCGTTCCCTGTGCCTGGTAGCCGACGAACGTCAGCGTGGAGTCGTCGTCCGTCCCGAGGTGGCGGAGCCACGACATGATCGGGCCGCCGGTGACCATCCCGGAGGTGGAGAGAACGATCGCGGGCTCGCCGTCTGCGACCTCGCGGCGTTCCTCCTCTCCGCCGTCGATGTGGTTGAACTCGTCTGCGAGAAACGGGTTCTCGTCCTCGTGGAAGATCCGGTCTTGGAGGTCGTCACGCAGGTACTCCGGGTACGTGGTGTGGATCGCCGTCGCCTCCCAGATCATCCCGTCTAAGTGGACCGGCATCGACGGGATCTTGCCGACGCGCATCGCCTCCTCTAACACGAGCATCATCTCCTGTGATCGCCCGACGGCGAACGCGGGGATGACGACTTTCCCGCCGCGCTCGTACGTCTCGCGGATCGTCTCCAGCAGTTTCTCCTCGGAGTCCTCCTGGTCGGTCTGGTAGTCGTTGCGACCGCCGTAG
>CAKZQY010000426.1 GCA_937142015.1 uncultured Halobacteria archaeon | reverse complement strand
CGTAGATAGTTACCGCTGACTCGACTCACAGGCGTAGTAACGGCGCGGTACCGTCCGATACTCGGCACCCACTCGAAAATCTCTACGCACGACCCTATCAGTCGTGTGGAGGAAGTCAAGGCGGGTGCCAACGGAGCGGGCGTGAGAAGCGGTCGACGATATTGCGGTTCTTGTCGAGAACGAGAACCGGCACACAACTGCCGTCTGACACGCGAGATAAAACACTCTCAGTTGTTTCCAGCACGGCATCCACCAGTGCCTCGGACGCCTCGGCGACTGTACTCTGCCGTTGCACACCGGGGAAGGGTTTATTTGATGGTGTTCTATCGGAGTGATATGGATCGACGACGCGACACCGTGCCCACCATTACTGGAGGTGAGTCGTGACAGATGCCGCCACTCACCGATCTCGGGTTGTTCACGCTCCTTCCACTGGTCGCGCTCCTGTCGAGCACGGTTGTCTCCGCCGTCTCAGTCCGGCGCATCGGGGAGTACAGGCTGCTCGTCCTCGTCGGGATTCTCCTGTTGATGGGGAACCACCAGCTGCTGGAAGCGTCACAGTTCCTCCAGACCGGTGTCGCTCCGGGCGGGACGAGTGAGGTCGTCGAGACCGGCGCGAACCTGCTCACGTCGGTCGCGGTGTTGTACGGCATCAGCTTCGCCGAGCGACAACAGGAGATTGCGGCAGAGCTGGCGGACAGCGAGCGGCGCTACCGCACACTCACGGAGCAGTCGCCGCTCCCCATTCTCACGCTCCGTGACGGGACAGTCGCGTACGCCAACGGTGCGGCGGCGTCCGTCTTCCGTGCGGAGACACCGAGCGAGATCGAGGGCGTGGAGGTCGAGACGCTGGTGTACGAGGAGGATCGGGAGGCGTTCACCGAGCACTGCAAGCAGATCGCGGCGGACGGCGACGACCTCCACAGCGCGGAACACCGCTTCCGGGCGACGAACGGGGACGTGCGCACGGCAGTCGTCGCCGGCGGCCGGTCGACGTACCACGGCGAGCCGGCGACGTACCTGCTGCTCAGAGACGTGACCCGCGAACGGGAGTACGAGGCGGGACTCGAACGCGTCGAGGCGCAGTACGAGACGACACTCGCCAGCACGAACGACGCGATCTTCCTGCTCGACCCGGCGGCGGGAGAGATCGCCGAGACGAACCGCCGCGCCGCGGAGCTGTTGGGGTACGACCGCGGGGAACTGGTCGGGATGGACCCCCACGAGATCCACCCGCACGAGACGGAGTCGTTCGACGAGTTTCTGGACACGGTGCTCGAACGCGGCGACCTGCTGACCGACGAGCTCAGCTGTCGGACGCGCAGCGGAGCCACCGTCCCGGTCGACATCTCCGCCTCGGCCGTCACTGTCGGCGACCGGGAGTGTGTACTCGTCTCGGCACGAGACATCTCCGAGCGGAAACGACGCGAACACCAGATCGACGTGCTCCGGCGACTCCTCCGACACAACCTCCGCAACGAGATGACGGTCGTCGTCGGCTTCGCCGACACCATCGTCCAGACGGCGACTGACGACTCGATCAGACGCGCCGCAGAACAGATCAAAGACCGAGCCTCGGAGCTCACCTCGACGAGTGCGACCGTGCGCCGTCTCCAGCGTGTCCTCCGGACGCGAGCGGACGGCAACGCGGTCGACGTGACGGGTGCTGTCGAGGATGTTGCCAGCCAGTACCGCGAGGCGTACCCCGACGCGACGGTCGAGGCCGACGTTCCGGACGGGCTCGAAGTCGACGGCGCAGACGGAATCGAGTTCGCGCTGGAACAACTCGTCGAGAACGCTCTCGAACACGACGACAGCGACGAGCCGCTGGCCCGGGTCTCCGTCGAGCAGACGACCGACGCGGACGGTGGCGACCGACTCCACGTCACCGTCGTCGACGACGGGCCGGGAATCCCGGAGCAGGAACTCGCCGCCCTCGACGTGAACGTCGAACAGACGGACGTCAACCACGGCAGCGGTGTCGGACTCCACGTCGTCGGACAGGTCGCAACTCACGCCGGCGGTTCCGTCTCCGTCTCGACGGCGGAGTCGACCGACGGCACGGCTGTCGAGCTGGACCTGCCGGTCTCCACCGTGAACTGAACTCTGCACCGTCGTGTCTTGTGTAAAACCAGACAGAAAAAGAGAATTGAAGTACGCGGAACGAGGCGAGGCGAAGTACGCGGAACGAGGTGGAGTGGCCGGGACGAGGCGAGGCGAGGTGTTCGGAACGCGGGAGCGTCGACGCGTTCTCAGTTCTCGACAGGTTCCGCTTCCGGCTCTCGTTCGATGTCGTCGACGGAGAACTGCTCGCGCATCAGCGCGTCCTCTTGGCCGGAGACGTCGACCTGCTCGCGCATCAGTTGTTTGTAGCCGGACTGTGGGGCCAAGTCGCCGATGAGCACACCGCCGACGACCTTCCCGTCCTTCAGCGCGACTCGCCGCCACTCCGTCTCGGAGAACTTCCGCTCGACGTGGTCGTCGCCGAGCGTCGGGTGACCGAACGAGAGAAACGGGAAGTCGAAGTGCGTGATCGAGTAGGAGGTGACCCACTCGAACTCCTCAGAGCCGTACTCGACCATGTTGTGAGCCGCGACCGACCCCTGTTCCTTCGCGGACCCCCACGCGCCGTTCTGGGCCTGCTCGCCGAGGATCACGTCGTAGAAGCGCGTGATGTCACCAGCAGCGAAGATGTCCGGGTGTGAGGTCTGCATGTACTCGTCCGTGACGATCCCGTCGTCGGTCTCGATGTCGGTCCCTCTGAGCAGTTCGGTGTTCCGGTCGAGTCCGATAGCGACCCCGGCCCAGTCACACTCGTACCGCTCGCCGTTCGGGTCGACAGCAGCCGCGACGTGTCCGTCCTCGTCCGTCTCGAAGTGGTCGACACCGGACTGGAAGACGGGCGTGACACCGCGTTCGCGCATCGCCTCGTGCATGATCTCTGCGCCCTCCTCGGAGAGCGCGTAGCGCCACCACGAGTCGCCGCGCATCAGGTAGTGTGCGTCGACGCCCTGTGCGCCACAGATCGCCGCGAGGTCGATCCCGAGCAGTCCAGCGCCGACCACGACGCCCGTCTCCGCCTCGCTGGCGGCCTCGTTGATCGCACGAGCGTCCTGGAACGTCCAGAAGTGGTGAATCCCGTCGGCGTCGGAGCCGTCCACCGGGAGCTGGTTCGGCGTGCCGCCGACGGCCAACAGGAGCTTGTCGAACTCGTAGACCTCTCCCTCGTGGGTCTCGATCTCGTGTGCGTCCGGCCGGAGATCGGTGACGTACGTGTCCAACTGGAGGTCGATGTCCCGCTCCGCGTACCAGTCCTCGTCGTGGATAGAGATCGGTGCCTCCGGGAGCTTCCCTTTCGCGTACTCCTTGATCAGGATGCGGTTGTACAACGCCTCGCCCTCGTCGGTGATCACCGTGATGTCCGCGTCTGTGCGTTTCTCACGGAGCGTCTCGGCGGCGGAACTCCCGGCGATTCCGTCGCCGACGATCACGAACGACTGGGTCATGGCCCGAAGTTCGTGTTCGGGGTTAATGTGGATTGCTATCCGCACAGCGACTGTCTGCGACGGAGTACCGCATCGACGGGGTGACCCTCCCGCCGTCTGGCGCTCGTGGCCGACAAGAGAGCGGAATCGGCGAGAATCCGATAAAACTGATCAGATAGTTCAGTCGAATATTAGGTCTCGAAGGGCCTTCGATATCCCGGGTTTCGGCCGCCCTTGGGAGTCAAGAGCTTAAAGTCGTTGTGGCCACTACGAGTGATCGATGAAACTGCGTCAGAACGTGCGTCACTGGGCGGCGAAGCGGGCGTTGACCACACCCGTGTTGGGCGGTGTGGTGAACGACAAGCTGGTCGACCTCCACACCCGCGTGTTCCTCGACCGCGCCGACGAGGGTCACCGAGCGGAGCGACGTGACCACCTCGACGACTTTTTCGACGCGACGATGGACACGTACGTCGCCGCGCTGGACGCGGGCTACCCGGAGGCCGAGGCCCGCGAGATCACCCACCTGCAGGCCAACTTCGACTTCTTCGAACACGGCTGGACGGAGATGATGGAGATTCCAGCCGACGAACTGGAGGAGCACTACCGCCGCTACGAGGAGTTCTTCACTCGCTACGACATCACTATCGACGCCGCCCTCGGTGCGTTCCGACCGGCCGACGGCGTCGCCGACGCTCCCGCGACGCCCGAGAAGCGCGACACTGCGGCGTTCGAGAACGCCGTCGCCGGCTTCTCCGACGACGTGTACGTCGAAGACGACACTGGCGAGATCAGGCAGGGCAGCGCCGCCGAACCGGACGACGTGGACGTGTCTCGCGCGCCCGGTGTCTCTGTCGACACCCCGGACGACGAGGCGAGTGCGGACTGATACTGATTACTGCGAGTCTTTCCCGCCGTGGCGACTCGTGTCGGTGAGCAGAGCGTCTGCCGGCCGTTCTCCCTCGA
>CAKZQY010000425.1 GCA_937142015.1 uncultured Halobacteria archaeon | reverse complement strand
GGGTCGTGCGTAGAGATTTTCGAGTGGGTACGGAGTACCGGACGGTACCGCGTTGCGACTGCACCTGTGAGTCGAGCCGGCGGTACCTATCTACGCACGACCCTACGACGGCGACGCTCTCGGTCACGCGTCTGTGAACGGGAGAGCCGAACTACTTTTCAATTACCATTAGTTATCACGATGCATGGACGTACCGACGCCACAGGACCTGCGGGAGCGCCGTGAGGAGTTGGGGTTGACACAGAGTGCGCTCGCAGAGGAGGCGGGCGTCTCCCAGCCGTTGATCGCTCGGATCGAGGGAGACGACGTGGACCCGCGGCTGTCGACACTCCGGAGTATCGTCGAAGCCCTCGAAGAGGCGGAGGGTGGTGTCACGCGCGCCAGCGACGTGATGCACGAGGGGATCGTCAGCGTCGCCCCGGACGACGCCGTCTCGGAGGCTGTCGACAGGATGAAGTCCGAGGCGTACTCCCAGTTGCCAGTACTAGAGAATGACAGCCCGAAGGGGTCCATCTCGTACACTGACATCGCACAGATGAGAGATAGCGACGACCCGGTCGGAGAGCTGCCGGTCGAGAAGGTTATGAGCGAACCGTTCCCGAACATCAGTCCGGAGGGCTCGATCAGAGAGGTACTGAACTATCTCAACTACTCGAAGGCTGTGATCGTCACAGAGGAGGGTGAGGCTGTTGGAATTATCACAGAAGCAAATATCGCGTCAGAAATGCTGTAGTCGTCTCACTGCTGTCGCAGTCTCACGCCTCGGCGAGTTCTTCTTCCAGCAGCACGTCGTTGAGCGCGTCACGCACACGTTCACCCGTCTCGCGGTCGCCCGCAGTCGTGACGACGCGGTTCTCTTGCACGCTGGAGCCGTCACGGAGCAGGAGTCTGACGTTGCCGTGGTGGTCTGCACGCGTCACCTTCGCTCGGAGCCCGCGCTGTGAGCCCTGTCCACCGGCGTCGATAGGACCGGGGACGATCTTCTTGACGTGTGGGTGTTCGGCGACGGTCCTGATCGCTCGCCGGCCGGAGCGCTCGCCGATCAGCGTGGAGTGACTCCCGCCGATCTTCTCGCGTGGTGCCTTCTCGACCACGTCGAGCGCCGGCTCGCCGCGCTGGCGCAACACCGTCTCGACGGGATTCTCGTCGGGGACACGCAGGAACTCGTAGTGGAGCTGTGCGCGGGTCTCGTTGACCGCGGCGCGGTCTCCGGCGGCGTACACCGTCTCCGGTCGTTTGCGTCGGATCTCGTCGGCGACCAGCCCGGCGTAGTTGCGGAGCTGCCTGCGGCCCGTCCGCTCACCGTCGTCCGGCACGGTCGTGATCTCCGTCTGTCCGACCACCGCGTCCGTCTCCGTCGGCTCATCGAACGACGGGTCCGACGGCTCGCCGTCCACCATCGTGAGGCGGGCACGCTCCGGGCCGAACTCGACGACGACGGCGTCCGTGTTCGCCGTCTCACAGCCGAGACAGTAGTCGCCCGGCCTGTCGAGCGCCTGTCCACACCGCCGGCAGTTCATCGTCTCTGCTACACTCGGCGGCGGGATAAGTTCGTCTCTCGACAGCCGCGAACCGCGAGGTTTTCATCGGTCCCGCCCCAGGAATCGTCCGTGCGAACAATCGACGCCGCAGGGCTACAGGTTGGAGACGACCACCCGCCGCGGATCATGGGCGTGTTGAACGTCTCGAAGGAGTCGCCGTACGATCCCAGCGTCTACGACGACCCCGGGGAGGCGGCCGCCTACGTGGACGAGGAGCTGATCGGTGAGGGCGCAGACATCGTGGACGTGGGCTTGGAGTCGGCGAACAAGAAGTTCGACGTGTTGAGTGCCGATCAGGAACTGGACCGGTTAGACACCGCAGTCGAGACGATCCAGTCGGTGTCGGGCGACGCAGTGTTCTCTATCGAGACGCGCTACCACGAGGTGGCAGACGAGGCGCTCTCGCGTGGGTTCGACATGGTCAACGACATCTGTGGGTTCGCGGACCCGGAGATGCCCCGCGTCTGTGCGGACCACGACGCCGCCGTGAGCAAGATGGCGTCGCCGCCGAACCTCGAACGACCCGGTGCGGTCGAGGACGTGGACGACATCTACGACGCGCTGGCTCGGAACGGATTCACTGAGAAGACGATGGTCGACCCCGCGTTCGGCGGGTGGAGCGAGGCGAAGACGCTCGCAGACGACCGCGAGACGTTCCACCGACTTCGCGAGTTCCGGGGGTACGGTCGCCCGATTCTCGTCTCGATCAACCGGAAGAACTTCTTGCGGGACGTCGCCGGTCGGTCGACAGAGGCGGCGCTGCCGGTGTCGCTGGCGGCCACGTCGATGGCCGTCGAGCGTGGCGCACACGTGATTCGGACACACGACGTGGCGGAAACACGCGACGCGGCGCTGATCGGCGCAGAGTTCGCCCGCGACCGAGGACGGCAGACGACCGAGACGCTCCACGTCGAGGAGTTGGACGTGACAACACCCGGGGAGGCACGTCGCCACCTCGATCACTTCGACGCCGACACGACGACGGCCGCGACCGCAGCCACACGGGTATTCGCTGTCGAAGGACTCGACGCGACCGAGCTCGGCTCGCTGCGTGTGGCTGCCGCCGGAACGGACGTGACCGTCGCCGTCGGCAGCGACGAGAGCGGTGCGCTCGTGTTCGGCTCGCCTGCGGGGCTCGCTGCGGTCGCGCGCGACCTCCCCGGCGACGGCGGCCTCTCACCAGTCGTCTCGGAGTTCGACGACCGTGTAGAGTAGGGAAAACTTATACCGAACCCGCTCTACCAGTTGAGTGAAGCCGGAACGGCACCACGGGTAGGGGTACTTGGGTGCCACTCCGGCCACCGTACCGTGTGGAACTACCGCCGAGTGACAACTCTGTGTGACGGCGTGACCGGCAGTACACCCGTGTTCGGCTCTCGCTCGCTACAGCCGAACACGCGCTGAGCTCCGAGGAAGCTACAACTGTACCTCGTCTAGACTCCCACGAGCCGAGATTGTGTCACTGTCGGCCGTCAAGGCGATTAGTTCCTTCTCGTAGGTACCGCCGACAGCAAATACTGCCCCGTACGCGAGGACGAGACTAGAGAGAGACGCTTCTGCAGAGCTGGAATCGACTTCGACAGCTCTCGTACTCCACCGGACACGTCCGTCCTCGGTGTCGACAGCGGCGAGCAGTCCTCGGTCACCGCCAGCGTACACAGTTTCGCCGGCGACAGCCAGCGTTTCCACCCGACTGTCGATGTCGACAGTGAGCGCCTCCTGTCCGCTCGCTGTGTCGTAGCCGACGACAGCGTCTTCTCTCGGAACGTAGACGGTTCCACTGGCAACGACCGGCGGCCCGGTGTAGACATCGGAGTTCTCCCAGAGCGGTCTCCCACTCTGGGCGTCGAGCGCGTAGAGGTGGCCTGCCTCGTCGACGAGCGTGATCTGACTGTCGGCCGCGGCAGCAGCCTCGAATTTGCCGCGAACGGAGTCGAAGGTCCACTCGTCTATCCCAGTCACCGGGTTGACTGCGTGGAACGTGCCATCGTCGTCGCTCACGTACGCCCAGCCGTTGGAGACGACTGCTGGTTGTCTCACGTCCCG
Source organism: uncultured Halobacteria archaeon (assembly GCA_937142015.1). Lineage (GTDB taxonomy): Archaea > Halobacteriota > Halobacteria > Halobacteriales > Haloferacaceae > JAHENP01. The sequence goes on along the minus strand of CAKZQY010000425.1, from coordinate 16,109 downwards.
CTCGTACTGTGAGACGAACTGTTCTTCGCCAGTCGCCGCATCTACGGCGTGGAATCGCCTGACGTTGCCACCGCCACCTACGTAGACGGTGCCGTGAGCGACTGTCGGCTGTGTGTCGACACTGCGTTCTGACGATCTGCCGTCGATTTCGTACGTCCAGAGGGTCTCGCCGGTCGTCGCGTCGAGCGCGTACAGGAGCCCGTCTGGATACGTTCCGAAGAAGACGCGACCGGACGCGACTGTAATGCCCGACGCGACGCCCTCGTCAGCTATCGACATCTCCCACCGCTCGTCACCGGTCGCCGGGTCGTAGGCACTGACACCGCCGCTCCCTGTCGACGCGAAGAGCGTCCCGTACGCTGCTGCGGGTGCCACGTCACCAGTTTCGACCGTCCACTCCCGGGAGAGGCCCTCGGTGTCTCGCTCGGGTCCGGCTCTAGGTTCAGTTTCCGCGACCGTCGGGCTAGCGATGGTCCCACGTCTCTGGCTATCTCCACGGTGCGTTCCCCACGGCCGATCACTCGTCTCCCCACCGAGTGCTGCAGTCGTGGCTGGCTGGCTCGTCCGCGGTTCCAGCATGCGCAAGGTCCCTTCGGAGACGACCGACGCTGTCCCAGAGCCGACAACCACACCGGAGGGGTGTCCTGTCTCGTGTTCCCGGTAGTGCCACTGCTCTACGCCAGTATCTGCATCGAGTACGAGCACACCCTCGCGTGCTGGCACGCAGACGACAGTCTCGGTCACAGCCAGTGGGTGGTTGACCGGCTCGTCCGAGGATGCCGTCCACTCGACCGATCCCGTCTCGGCATCGAGTGCAGCCAGTTTCCCGTCGTCTCCGGCAACGTACACTGTGTCCGACGTGGCGGCGACGTTGGTTCGAATCGACCAGTCGACAGTTGTCGTCCACGCTTCTGTCCCCGTCTCTGCGTCGACAGCGACGACAGAGCCATCAGCAGTGCCGATGTAGAGTCGCTCGTCTGCCAACGCGGGTTCTCCAACTGCGTCGAACGGTGCGTCCACTGTCCACTGTTCGATACCGACTCCCGCGTCGAACATGGACAGTGACCCACCACCGAGCACGTACACCCCCCCGTGGCCAACTGTTGGGGGGTGTTCCGCTTCGACACTCGTCGACCACGCTTCGGTGCCGGTTTCGGCGTCGAGCGCACTGAGACCTCCTTCGTCGGTTGTGTAGACGAGTCCCCCGACGACTGTCGGCGTCTGGACCTCGCCGACACCGTCTCGGCTCCAGGCCAGATCACCGGTTTCGGCATTGAGAGCGACCAGCTCGTCTGCATCGCTCGAGACACGACGGGTTTCCTGTGAGTCTGCAGCGTCTCCCGCGGTGTACACCCGCTCACCGTCGGCCACGATTCCGACACCTGTTCGGCTCCTCACGTCGGCAGACCACGCGAGGGTCCCGTCACTCTCGACGGCGTACAGCTCTCTGTCGTGTACAGCAGCGAGGTAGTGACGGCCGCTGCTCGTGCGTGTCAGCGACTCGACTGACTCCTCGGGCGTGAACGTCCACCGTGTTGCAACTGCCGATTCGGGGGCACCAACACCGAGCGAGCCGTCTCGTTCCGCCTCGACTGCGTGTTCGGCAGGAGGACCACCGCGAACATGTCGTGTTCGGGCAGGTGTCCCGTTGGCCGTTCCCCACTCCGTCTCGGGCGACTGGAGTGAGTCGACCGGCGGGTGAGACACGTCGCCTCCGCAGACACCAAACGCTGCCCCTCCGGCTGCGCTCTCCTCACTGAGAGCTGCCAGCACTGACCCGTCATCGCCACCGACAACCAGTCCGTCTCGGGTGAGTGCAGGCGCAGTTGTGAGCTCCTCGTCGAAATCGACGGACCACGCTTCGGTCCCGTCGGCGACAGACACACCGCGTACGACTCCCGTCCCAGTACAGGCAATCGCAACACCGTTCGACACGGCTGGTGCGGTCACAGTATCGTGTTCAGACACCGTGTACTCGTGTTCACCTGTCTCGGTGTCGATTGCGGTCAGTCCGTCGTACTCTGACCCGACGAGCACTCGACCACCAGCAACTGCTGGCGAAGTGAACTCCGCGTCCCCCTCGTACGTCCACTGGGCAGTTCCATCGCCGACCTCGAGAGCAGTCACGTCTCCGCCGCAAACCACGTATACAGAGCCGAATCCGACGGCAGGTGTCGTTTCGATTCCTCGGTCGAAGCTCTCCGACTCCCACCGTGTCTCTCCGGAGTCACGTTCGACTGCGTACACTGTGCCGTCGCTGTCGCCGACGAAGACAGCTCCCGCGGCAACCGCCGGCCCGCCGCGGACGTATCCTCCCGCTTCGAGTGTCCAGTCTCGCTCCCCGGTGTCGGCGTCGATAGCGATCACCACTCCATCGTCGTTGCCGAGGTAGACGGTCCCGTCCGCGACGGCAGGCGGTCCGTGGACGCGTCCAACATCCGTGTTCCACAGCTCTTCACCGTCGGCTCGGGCGAGAGCGAACAGCGTCTCTCCGCTGTGAACGAGTACGGTGTCGTCCACGACAGCAGCCGCCGAGTCTACCGGGCTGTCGAACTCGACAGTCCACTCCTCGTTGCCGGTGTCAGTCCGAACTGCGTACAGAACGTCGTCGTTGCCGCCGACGTACGCCGTCCCGTCTGCAATTACTGGTGTCGCAGCGACTTCGTTGTAGCCGGTGTCGACGCCCCACGACTGCTCTAGCGAGGTCGTTGAGCCAATCGACGGCAGACTGGGACCAGTCGATGGCAGACTCCCACGACGCGCCGGTGTCGCTCCGAACTGTCCCCAGTCGCTCGCGCTCTCACCCGAAAGTGCTGCTGCAAACGCTCCGGCAGTCGCGTATCGGTCGGCTGGATCGACTGCGAGTGCGGTTTGGATCAGTTCGTCGACTGCTTCGGGACCGTCGTGCGTCCCAGCGAGGTCGGTGTGCTCACTGGGTGGGTCCGGTGTGCGGTCGGGGTCGGTAACTGCATCGATCAACGCCGCCCCTGACTCGTCGTACGGCGGCTGGCCCGTGAGGAGTTCGTAGACGACTGCACCGAGGCGGTACACGTCCGTCCGTCGCCCGGGCTCACCGTACGTCGATGGCTCGAACTGTTCCGGTGGGGTGTACGCAGGTGACAGCGACGAGAACCCTGCAGCCGCCTCCGCGAGCACTGCTCCGGTTCCGACATCGGTGAGCAACGGACCGTCTTCCCCCAAGAGCACCCGATCGGGGGTTATGGCACGGTGTGTGACACCGCGGACGTGGAGACCCTGCAGTGTCTCTGCACACTCGGCAGCAATCTCCATCACCCTGTCGGGATCGACGTCTGTGTGTGCCTCTGTCGCCTCTCCCGTCTCGTCTCCCGAGACACTGTGTACGGTGCCGAGTGAGTCACCGCTGACACGGTTGACGACGACCACTGGGCCGTCTTCGTCGATGCCCCAATCGACCACAGACTGGACACCGTGGTGTTCAGAAACCGACTCCCACTGTTCGACCGCACTAGCGTACGTCTCGCTCGCAGCGGGCAGTGCTCCTCGGAGACGAGGCCGAACGACAGTGACCTCTCTCGACTCCCCGTCGACGCTGACTGTCGCGTCCGTGTAATCGCTCGCCCCGATAACCGACTGATCTGCTGTGAGCTTGGTGTCTGAGATCGATGCGACGCTGTCTCCGACTGCCGTTTCTCGAACCACGAACGGCTGTTCTTGGTCACCCTGTATAATTTTTCCGGGATAAATCACAGTAGATGTTGCACATTCTAGCAATAAAAATCCATGTCTCGAAAACTGTTTTGATTTCTCAAATATGAACAGACCTATAAAAGTATATATACTGTAGGGAACACCGTCTGTTGATGACGGCCAGTGATTCGGAGTCGTCGTACGTCCCGGAACCCGAGAGTATCGAGCGTCCAGACGACGGTGATCTTGCGACAGCCGACGTGAACAACACTGTCTCGAACGTTGGAACCGCTCACACACGGAGCGGCGTCGCCGAGAGCGGTGAGCGACTATCCCACACGAGGGTCCGGTTTCGTCACAGGGCGACCGGCGACGAGCCGGAGTCGGGAGGGCACACAGCCCTCGCTGATAGCGTCGCCGAGCACGCAGCGAAGTGGGAGGAGCTCTCTGGCCACACTCACGCCGTCGGACTGCTCGATTGGCGGGTCGACAGTGGCGACGTACGACTCCTGACAGAGCCAACGGACGAAGGGAGTCTCGTTGATCGGTTCAGAGACGGTGGTGATGTCATCTGGCCGGACGAGGCAGTGTGGCTGACAACGCGTCTCTGTCTCGCTGTCGAGAACGCTCACGACGACGGGACTCTGCATCACAATATCGATCCGACGACGATCGAGTTCGCCTCGACGGAATCGAGTTCGTGGCCCTTCCCGAAACTAGGTGGATGGGGAATCTACCAACTCGCGCGCGATCGGGTCGACGGTGTTCGGGAAACCACTGTCACGTACGCCGCGCCAGAAGAACTCGATCCGGACACCTTCGACACTCCAGACGAACGAACCGACGTCTACCGACTCGGTGCAGTCCTCTACAGGATGATCGCGGGCCAGCCCCCGTGGACCGGCAGTGGGTACGAACGACTCCGTGGAACACTCTCCGGTGAGTCACCGACGCCACTGAGTGAGACGACCACGCTGCCAGTCGACCCACTCGTCGATCCGCTCACGACTGCGTTGGCGACAGATCCCGACGATCGGTATCACAGCGTTGTCGCCTTCCGGGAGGCACTCTCAGAAGCGACGATTCCGGCGGGTGCAGCGACTGCAGCAGCCGAGGTGACCAGCGAAGAGAGTGAGATCACAGCCCCACAAACCGCGTGGACGGTAGCGGCAGACGGCGAGGTAGCAGTCGGACACGGGACAGCGTACATCGCGGACGACGAGGGAGCCGTGACAGCGTACCGGGTAGACACCGGAGAGCAGCGGTGGGAGACGAACCCGGAGGAGTACGCGCCGGCACTCGCAGAGGCAGCGGAGCAACAAGGCGGATTCGGCGAGGACCCGTCGACTGCCGGTGTCGAGTCGCCCCCGGTCACGGCTGGCGGCAGCCTCTGTCTACTGACGGACGCGGGTGTGCTGGCGTTCGACCCACGAGACGGAACGAAGCTGTGGCACCGTGAACTCGACGCAGACTGTACTGACGGCCTCGCGGGGGCCGACAGCACAGTGTACGTTCCTGCAGACGGAGAAGCCGGAGGGGAAGGTGAGATGTACGCACTCGACAGCGCCACTGGAGAGACGCTGTGGCGGACACCACTCGAGGGATCGGCCGGATTCGGCGACGAGGCAGCTACGGTGCCAGCCGTCGCGGACGATCGCGTCGTGGTGAACACGGAAGACGCTGTCGTCTCCTTCAACACCGAGACAGGCGACCGTCTGTGGCGCTTCGAAAGCTACTTCACTCAGCCGCCGTCGGTGACGGACGACCGGGTGTTCGTTGGCGACGACGACACCCTGTACGCACTAGAGGGTGACACTGGTACCGAAGAGTGGCGTGCAGACACCGAGTACGAAGTCGCCGGAGCGCCAGTGGTCTCGCCGGACGGTGACGAACCGTCGGTGTACGTCACGGTCCGAGACGAGTGGGGGAGCGTGACAGCGTTCACCCCCGAGACCGGTGAGGTTCGGTGGTCGTACGAACTCCAGGACCGTGACGAAACACGCGTCCCGACAGCGAACGCGGTTGTCGACGACGAGACAGTCGCCCTGCCGCTCGCGGGTCGGACTGGCGACGATGTCCCTGCAGTCGAGTTGCTCGGCGTGGACACGGCAGACGGCAGAGAGCTGTACCAACACGAACTGGACGAGATCACTGCGACGACTACCACACACACCCGCGGCGTGGTTATTCTCGGTGGCAACAGCGACAGTGGAGGAGCTGACGCCACGTCGGCACTACTACTTCCAGACGCTTCGACGGTGGCTGTCGAGGACGATACCAGCGAGGCGGACGCGTCTGGTTCCGATTCAGCAGCGACTGACACTGAGAGTACCGACGACCTCCAGGGAGACGCGGAAACACTCGCAGCGGTACTCCGTGAGGAGAGACACGACGAACTCGACAGGGACTACGTTCCGGACGAGACGGGATGGTCAGAAGAGAAGACGGAACGCGTCTTGCCGGAGTTGGAAGCGGCCGGACTGATCGAACTCGACGAGTGGAACGGGATGGTCGACGTGCAGCTCGTTGGTGAGCCCTCCGACGTATCAGAAGACGCGGTCGCCGGCGGAGGCGACGACCTGGCTGACGAACCCTCTGACGCGGAAGTGCTCGCAGACGTGCTTCGGGAGGAGCCGGATCGAGAACTGGACAAGGATCTCGTCCCCGACGAGACGGGGTGGTCCGAAGAGAAGACAGAACGCGTCCTCGGTGAACTCGAATCCGAGGGGATTGTCGAACTCGAAGAGTGGCAGGGGATGGTCGATGTCCGGCTCGTGTCCGACCCAGCGGAGGGTGACGGCAGTAGCTCGGACAGTGATGACGGGATGGACGACGACGATTGGATGGATGACGACGACGACGATTGGATGGATGACGACGACGACGACGATTGGATGGATGACGACGACGACGATTGGATTTGACGTTGAATCGCTCGAGGTGAGCAGCCGTCTTGTTTAAGTAACTAATTTTATCTACATTGGTTTTAAGTGCCTACACCGAGACAATCCTGTTGATGTCGAGAGAGAACTCCGAGAGAGCAGCATCAGGTGGCGAGTGGCCGACAGAGAGAGGGACTCCTGCGAGAATCGGATACGCCGGTGGAGGACGGCCAGTGGGCGAGCCAGCGGAACGGACGTGGAGTGCATCGGCAGCGGGGCGAGAGCCACCAGCAGTCGGATACGGCGCAGTGTTTGTCCCAACGGGGGTAGCGACCGTCGGCGCATACGACATCGAGACAGGCGAGCAGCTGTGGGAGTGTGACGTAGGGTCACCCGTCGGCCGAGGAGGGCTCGCCGTCGCCGAGCAAAAGCTGTTCGGCGGCAACAACGACGGACAGGTGTTCGCTATCGACGCCGAAACGGGTGAGATCGACTGGAGGTTTTCCCCTCACCCGGATCGCATGACCGAAGTCTCGGCGACGCCAACAGTTCACGATGGCGTCGTGTACGTTCCAGTCAGGCAGGTCGCAACGCTGTACGCACTTGCGGTAGCGGACGGTGAAGAGCAGTGGCAGTTCGAATGCGACGGAGGCTACCTCCAGTGTTCGCCGGTCGTGTCCGATGACCGGGTGTACGTTGGCGACAATTCCGGCAATATGTACGCCGTCGATCCCACGTCTGGTGTCGACGAGTGGCACTACGACAAGTCACGACTCGACTTCGACAACGCAGTAGCCGCCGCTGGTGGGAGACTCTTCGTCAACTTCGGCATGGGTACTGTGGCATTCGATGCAGAGAGCGGAGAAGAGTTGTGGAGGTCCCGAGGGAGTCACACCGGTTGCCCCGTCGTGTACGACGATGTGGTTTACACTGCGACCAACGACGAGGGGATTAGAGGATACGACGTCGAAACGGGAGAAGCGGTCGTGAGTCTCGATACTGAGGCGTACACGACGTACTCTCCGGTGTGCGCTGACGGGGTTCTGTACGCCGCTACCGACAACGACACCATCGAAGCGTTCGATACCGACAGTGAGGAACACCGCTGGAGCATCGACGTGGACAGTGGCGTCAGTACCAGTGTTACAGTCGCAGGACGAGGGCTGTTTGTGGTTGGTGCGGAAGCTGACGAAGAGCTCAAACTCCTGACCGAAGACACAGAACCGATTCAGGCCGAGACAACGACACGAGAAATGGACGTTCGGGACGCTCTCGGTGAAGCCTCGACAGACACGCAGGAGGTCGAGGCAGAGTCGGAGCCACTGCAGGAGGTTGAGGCAGAGTCGGAGCCACTGCAGGAGGTCGAGGCAGAGTCGGAGCCAATTACTGGTCCGATAACCGCAGACGGCGAGTGGCCAACCACGATGGGTGTACGTACTCGGACCGGCTATGCTGGCGGTGGATTCCCCGAATCGAAACCGACAGACCTCTCGTGGAAGGTCGACGGAGTTCACAGAGCACAGCCGATTATCGCGTACGGTTCAGTGATAACCACGTGTGAGACCGACACTGTTCGGGCCTACGACATCGAGACGGGTGAGCCGTTCTGGGAGTGCGACGTGGGTGACTGCAGGCAGAACACGGGAGTCGTCGCAGCTCACAGCACAGTCTTCGGAGGCAACAAAGCCGGGGAGATATTCGCTATCGACGCCGAAACCGGTGAGATGGAGTGGCGGGTCCAACCAGAAGTCGATGGGTCGTCGGAGGTCGCCACAGAACCGACCGTTCACAACGGGACGGTGTACGCCCCGATCAACAACAGCGGTGTCGTGTGTGCGATCGAGGCCGAGACCGGTGAGAAACAGTGGACATTCGAGTGTGAAAGCTCGTATCTAGAGTGTACTCCGGCGGTATCCGACGAGTTCGTGTACGTCGGTGACGAAGGTGGATCGGTTTACTGTATCGGCGCTGCGTCTGGCGTCGAACAGTGGCAGTTCGAGGAACGAATGGCACGCTTCAGCACCGCGCCAGCAGTTGTCGCTGGATCGCTCTTTATTAACGGCGGCAACGACCTCTACGCACTCGACGCCGCGAACGGTGAAACGCTGTGGCGGAGCACGAACTTCCACCACGGATCACCGACTGTTGCAGACGGAGTCGTCTTCGCCGGAGCGACCGATGCTGTGGTCGGATACGACCCCGAAACGGGCGAAGCGCAGACCACGTACAGCACGGACTGTGAAAAGAACTACACGCTCACGTACGCAGACAACCACCTCTACGTGGGGACGAGCGACGGAACTGTCGACGCGTTCGACGCTCGTACGGCAGAGCACCGCTGGAGTTACGACCTCGACGGCACAGTCCCGACCCGTCTGGCCGTCGGAGACGGCGCACTGTTCGTGCGAAGGAGCGACGGAGACAGCCTCGTCGCGCTGACTGCAGATGCAGACGAGATCGAGGCCGATGCCAGTATCGAACCGTTCGACGCACGCACAGGGGAGCGTATCGAAGTCGAGACCACAGACACCACTGACCCTGATACCGAGTTCCGTGATGCCGCAATTCAACAGATCGGCGATCCTCGAGACCCAACTGACGACGAATTACAGGCTGTCATCCTCGGTGAAATCTGTGATGCGTGGATGGATAGCAATCAGATAGTCAGACTGACATCCACAGAGATCAAGCAGGATGTCGCCGACCGGGTACCAGGCGCGACTAGTGGGCTGGTCTACTACAACCTCGAACAACTCGCCGAAAACAGCTACATCGGCTGGAAACCGAGGAATCAGTACTACTCGGTCGTTGCTCGGCCGGAAGCAATCTACTACTACGAACAACTCACAGACACCGAGGTCATCGAGCAGCACGAGTTGATCGAGGTACTCGACGTACTCTACGAACGCTCTCGGCATCACCCACGTAACCCTGCGGTGACCCGCGAGCAACTGCAGAGTGAGACCTTCCTCGAAGACGACGCGCTCGACCGGATTGTCTGGTATCTCGACAATATCGGCGAGTGGATCGAAGATGTCCTGATAGTGATGGACCAGACGGGCTACGTCGAGACTCGTGCCGTCGGCGGCGGTGCTTTCTGGCACGAAGCAGAACTGAATGGTGCCGGTAAGGATTTCTACGACACTATTTCCCAGTAGTACGTGGCCGACAGTATCACAACACGTCCGCGATCACCGGCGCGACAGAGACGGTACTGCTCGCACACTCCACGGTATCCGTGCCGATCACGCGGTCGACGCCCGCCGCGGCGAGTTTCGTTCGGGCGTTCCCGACGAGCATCGGGTGGACACAGCAGGTGACGATTCGTCCGGGATCGCGGTCACGCAGCGCGGCGACAGCCTCACTCATCGTCGAGCCGGTAGCGACGATGTCGTCGACCACAACGACATCACGTCCGGTCACGCTCGTGTCGCCGGGGTCGACCTGCACGTCGCCGGTGTCGTAGTCACGTTCCTTCCGGAAGTAGTCCGTCGTCCCGCGGCCGTAGGCGTCTCGTACGCGCTCGGCCAGCGAGACGGCCCCTTCGTCGGGCGCGAGAAACACCGGTTCCGTCAGTTCGCCGAGCGGCTCCGCCAGTCGACGCCCCGCCGAGACGGTCGTCGTCGCGGCGTCGTAGAACTCCGCCACCGTCGGTTCGTGTGGATCGACCAGCACGACCCGGTCGGTGCCGGTCGAGACCGCACGCGCGACAGCGCGGGCCGACACCGGCTGTCCCTCGGTGAACGCGCGGTCCTGTCGGGCGTACCCCATGTACGACAGGACGGTGGTCACGTCCGTCGCGCCGGCCTCGCGGACGGCGTCCTGTAGTTGGAGCAGTTCGACGAGCGCGTCGTTCGAGGTGGTGGCCGCGACGATCACTGCGGTGTCGCCGGCGAAGTCGGGGACCGCAGCACACGTCTCTCCGTCCGGAAAGCGGTCGAACGTCGGCGTCGCCAGCTGCCGCCCGGTCTCGGCGGCGAGTCTGGCTGCCAACGACTGTGCGGACGAGCCTGGGACGATCATTGTCGTGGGATATTCGGAGCCTCGCCTAAACGCGTTCCTACTGCCGTCGACCACGAGTTCGACAGCCCGACCAACAGCACCGGCCGGGCGGCGTGTGTCATCGTTCCAGAGGCAGAAGGTTGATAATCGCCACGAGATTCCGGTCCAGTATGTCCAGTGCCCTCGACGAGGACACACGCGACACCATCGCGCAGGGGCGAGAGACGCTCGGGGCGATGTTGGCCTCTGCACAGAAGGATCTCCAGAAGGTGTTCGTCGTCTTCGTCGTCGGGTTCATGGGGACGTTCTACGCGCTGCGGCTGTACGTCTGGGACTTTCTGAAGTCGGTGACGCGTGCCCGCCTCGACGCACAGACTGCCGGCGAGGTGGAGATCATCGCACAGACCCCGTTCGACGTGATCCTGTTGCAGGCGAAGATCGGTCTCGTCGCCGGTATCGTCGTCGCCATCCCGCCGCTGATCTACGTCTCTCGTGAGGCGTTGCGCGTTCGGGGGCTGTGGCCCGACGCGCCGGTCGCACGCTGGAAACTCGCCGCGCTGGCCGCGCTCGCGCTCGGTCTGTTCGTCCTCGGCGTGATCTACGGCTACGTCGTCTTCTTCCCGTTCATGTTCGCGTTTCTCGCCAACAACGCGCTGTCTGCGGGCATCCAGCCCACCTACTCCATCGTGAAGTGGGCGCAGTTCATCGCGCTGCTCACCTTCTCGTTCGGCTTCGCCGCCCAGATGCCGCTGTTGGTGACGGCGCTGTCGTACGCCGACATCGTCTCCTACGAGACGTTCCGCGAGAAGTGGCGACACGCCGTCGCGCTCATCTTCGTGTTCGGCGCGTTCTTCTCCCCGCCGGACCCGTTCACCCAGATCATGTGGGCGATTCCGCTGATCTTCCTCTACGGCGCGTCGCTGTACCTCGCCAAGGTCGTCGTCACTGCCAAGCGTGGCGGCGACGATGTCGACATCGCCGCAGTTGCGGGTGACGCGTGGAACCGCATCGCTGCCGGCGCTGTCGTCGCGGGTGGGGCGACGTACCTCTTCTTCGCCCGCGGTGTCGCAGCGCGGATCAACGAGACGCTCGCCGGCATCCGCGCGACCTCTGCACAGCTCCCCGTGTTCGACGGGACCGCGCTGTTCGCCGTCGTCGGCCTCGCCGGGCTGGCTGGCGCGGTAGTCGTGTTCGCAGCGGTCGTCTACCGCGCGCTGATCGACGCCGTCGACGAGACTGGCGAGTTCGGCGATCCGACCGCAATCGACCTCGACACGCTCGACGCGACCGGGGTGCGTGCCGCCCCCGTCGAGGCGTTCGCGGCGATGGAGGAAGAAGAGGCGCTCGCGGCTGCACAGCGCGCCATCGACGACGACGAACAGGAGAAGGCGCGTGCGATTCTCGACCGCTACGACGAGGCCGCACGACGAGCAGACGAGACTGACGGAGACGGAACTCCCGCGGCGTCGGCCGACGCCGGCGCAGGTGACCACGGGGACGAGGATAGTTCGGCTGGAGACGACGAGAGCACCGCGACACAACGAGGACTGTTCGAGCCGGCTGTCGGCCGTCTCGGGGCCATCGAGCGCGGCGCGGGCTACGTCGACTGGGGAGCACGCGGGCGGTCGCTGTGGAACGTGTTGCTGGGTGTCGCGGTCGCAGTGTTCGGCGTCGGCTACGCACTGGTCGAGCGTCCGGAGCTCTCCGCGGAGGCGCTCGGCGCTCTCGGACTCTCTCGGCCGGACGTTCCGGCGTTGCTCGGTCTCTCACCGACGGCGACGCTGGCTGTCTTCGCGGTCGCGGGGCTCGCGGTCGCGGCGCTGTTCGGGGGTGTGATCGCAGTCTACGCCGCCTACCTCGCGGGCACGGACCCGACTGCGGTCGACCTGCCGGCGCTGTCCACGTCAGAGTTGGAGCGTGCGCCGCCGGCCACGTTCGCCAGTCTGTCGGAGCGTCGGGTGACATTCCTCGCGGATCGGGTGTCGGACGACGATCCACAGCGGGCACGAGTGTTGTTGGACCGCTACGACGAAGTGCAGGCAGCACTGGCGGAGAGCGGAGCGGTGCCAGACGGACCGAACGCGGGTGCGATTCCGGGTGTCTCCGAGGACGCCGGCGACCGCGCGTCGCGGGCCGGCAGCGCGTTTCTCGACGACTTCACCGAGGGGGAGACGGACGAGGACGACATCGGGGGCTACTACGACGACCTCGCGTTCGTGCTCGACTCGATGCGCGGCGGACTGTTCCGGATCGTCGCCGTCTTCGGGCTGGTGTTGGTCGGCACGTTCGCGTGGCTCTACTCCGGCGGTATCGGCGACCTGCGCGAGGACTTCGTCGCCCGGCTCCCCGAGTCGGTCGTCGGCCCCGGCGCGGAGAACTTCGGCGTGATCGTGCTCCACCCGGTGGAGGCGCTGATCTTCGAGGTGAAGTTCTCCACGCTGATCGGTGCGGCCGCCGCGGTGCCGGTGGCCGCCTACTACGCGTGGCCGGCGCTGCGTGACCGCGGGTTCGTCCGCGGTCGCCGACAGGTCATCTTCGGCTGGGTGGCGGCGCTGTTGGTCGGACTCGCTGGCGGGTTCGTGCTCGGCTACACCACGATCGCGCCGTCCGTCATCTCGTGGCTCGTCGCCGACACGCTGTCTGCGAACATGGTCGTCAGCTACCGGATCAGCGACTTCTTCTGGCTGATCTTCTTCACCACTGTCGGGATCGGGATTCTGGTCGACATCCCGGTGTTGATGCTGTTGTTCAACTCTGCCGGCGTCTCCTACCGCGCGATGCGAGGCCGCTGGCGCGAGGTGACGATCGGGCTGATGTCGGCGGCTGCGCTGCTCACCCCCGCGGACGTGATCACGATGTTCCTCGTCACGGTGCCGCTGATGATCGCCTACGGAATCGGGCTGCTCGCCCTGTACGTCGTCACGCTCGGCGGTCGCCGGAATCTCGCGAAACCGGCACTGGCGGACGACGACGAGATCACTGTCGAAAACTGACCGAGCGGAGCACTGTCTCCTCTCATCTCTGCTCCTCTCCTCTCATCTCTGCCCCTCTCTTCGTCCCGTCGATCCACGGTCACTCTCCACCCGACTCGTCGTCTTCTCCACTGTCGTCGTCTTCTCCACCGCCGTCGTCTTCTCCACTGTCGTCTTCTCCACCACGGTCGTCCTCACGCGCGATCGGTGGTCGGCGGATGTCGTTGTCCTCCGCTGCGGGGTCGCGCATGTGTGCGAGATCGGGTCGGTCGAACTGCTCTGCGCGTGCTCGTCGTAGCTGTGACTCGATGAGCGCGTTCACCTGCCTCCCCCACTCCTCGTCCGGGTGACTCCGGACGTACGCAGCCCACGCGTCGATCTGTTCGAGTCGCTCCTCGCGGTCACGGCCGATACTCGGCTGTTCGTCCGTCTCGCTCGGCTGTTCGTCCGTCTCGCGCGACTGTTCGTCTATCTCGCTCGGTTGACGCTCTACTGGAGCACGTTCTGCAGACTCGTCACTGTCACTGCTCCGCTGGCGGTCACCCTCCGTCGAGTCGGTCATACTGTGTTCTCACCCCGAGTTGGTCGACGTACGTTTCGAGTCGTTCCTCCGAGAGCGCGTCACCGACCGTCTCGTAGAGGTATCGCGCGTCTTCGAAGTCGCGGTCTGCGCTCATCCCCAGCTTGTACGCGATCTGGAGCTCTGGCCGAACGACGCGGAGCGTCTGGTCACCGAACGTGACACTGATCGTGTCCGACAGCGAGCGTCGGTCGAACTCGTCGGCGACGAACTTGAGTTCCACGTTCGGCACCCTGTCGCCAGACTGTGCCACTCTGACGGGGAGGTCGTCGGCGAGTGTCACGTGGAGATCGTCTAGCGGCATCGCGGAGCCCCAGTAGCCGGCTTCACGGAGTCGAGACGCCAGCGTGTCGGCCGTGTCGGCGTCGAAGCGTTCTGTCAACACGTCGATGTCCTCCGTCGCTCGTGCTCGGCCGAGAAGCACCGCGACGTAGCCGCTCACGACGACGTACTGGACACCGACACGCTCTAGCACCGCGGCGACGCCGAGAATCAACTCGTCGAGTGTACACGGCTCCTTCTCGACGACGATTCCCTCGTCGGTGAACTCCATACGCGCTGTGGGTCGCCACCACACCTAAACCTCCGGGCCGTCACCGCCGAGAGCGTGTGCCGACGAGAGACGACGCTCCGTGTCGCACAGTGAACCAGTTCCGACAGGTTCCTCCCTCCTCCGGACGACGGCAGAACTGTGACGCGCAACGAGGGGACGTTCACCGCTTCACAGGTCGCGGGACGTGGGAGTGAGTGTCGGTGTACGTGAGCCACTACTTCGAGTGGGAGCGGCTGATCACGGGCGGCCACTACCAGACGGTGCAGAACCAGCGTCGGATTCTCGACGACAACGACGTCGCGTACACGACAGACCCGGACCCCGCTGCGGATCTGCTCCACCTCAACAACATGGGTCCGCGGTCGGTCGTCGCCGCCCACCGCGCACGCCGCCAGAACACCCCCGTGTTGGTCCACACCCACCAGACGGCGGAGGACTTCGAGGAGAGCTTCACGCTCTCGAACGTGCTCGCACGACCGCTCCGTCCGTACTTGGAGTACGCGTACGGCCTCGCGGACCACCTCGTCTGTCCCTCGGAGTACAACCGTCGCGTGATCGCGGAGTACACGGACGTGCCGAAGACGGTGATCTCGAACGGGTTCGACGAACGACGGCTCGCGGGGTACGACGACCCGGAGCTCCGTGCGGAGTATCTGGACCGCTACGACCTCGACCCGCCGGTCGTGTTCAATTTCGGGCACGTGATCGAACGGAAGGGGCTCTCCGCGTTCGTCGAGACCGCACGCCGGCTCCCGGACGTGGAGTTCGCGTGGTTCGGCTACCTCAACCCGACCGGCGGCACGTTCGACGCCGTGCTCACGAGTCGTGAGACCCGCCAGACCGTCCGCGAGAGTCCGGACAACTGCACGTTCACCGGGTACATCGAGGACCCCCGCGGCGCGTTCGCGGCCGGCGACGTGTTCTTCTTCCCGACGAAGAACGAGAACGAGGGAATGGCGCTGTTGGAGGCGATGTCGTGCGGTCACCCGCCCGTCGTGCGTGACATTCCCACCTTCGAGTGGCTGACTGACGGCGAGAACTGTCTGAAGGCGGACGACGTGGACGGCTTCGTCGAGGCGCTGGAACGGCTCACCGACGACCCAGCACTCCGTGACCGGGTCGGTGAGCGTGCGGCGACCGTCACTGACGACTACCGCCTGGACGCTGTCGGCGAGGATCTGATCGCTCTGTACGAGGAACTGACTGGTGTGTCCGTCTGAGACGTGGCCTGCCGACACACTCGTGACTGCATCTGTGTTCGGTTACTCACCTTTGCACGTTGGTGTCGGCTGTTGAGTGAACGAAGAGGTGGTCAATCTCGGCCATGAGGTCGTCGACGCCACGATTCTCGTTGGATCGAACCCACGACAGAAGGTTGTACACGGTCTCTTTCAGCGAGTGTTCGAGGTTCGCTCGAAGCGATGACGCTTTCGAGCGAACCGTCCCCAAGG
>CAKZQY010000424.1 GCA_937142015.1 uncultured Halobacteria archaeon | reverse complement strand
GCTGCCGTTCACCACCCACCAGCCGTCGTGACCTGCTGCCGTTCACAGCTGACTGGTATAGTACGCCTTCCATGTTCGGTCTGAAGTGCAATAGCTATACAACTTGTATTCGAAAGCACTTACTTTCCTCGCTCACGGGAGAATACACACAGATGAGCGAGACAGCAGCCACGGCGGAGACGGTGGACACGGACGACGCGACCGCGGAGGGGTTGTTGCAGGTCGGATTCGGGTTCCTCTCCTCGCGGGTGTTGATCGCAGGTATCGAACTCGGGTTGTACACTGAGCTGTCGGAGAGCGGTCCGTTGTCGGCAGACGCCATCGCAGAGCGGTTAGACCTCGACGCTCGTCGTGGGCTGCGGGACGCACTCGACATCCTCGTCGCCGAGGGAGTGCTCGCGCGCAGCCCCGACGGGTACGAGAACGCGCCCGCGACAGAGCAGTTTCTCCTGCCAGAGCGGCCGGAGTACGTCGGCGACTTCCTCGCACTGGCTGGCGAGCGGATGTACCGGTCGGCAGCAGACACCACGGCGTGTCTCCAGACGAACGAGCCGGGGAACGAACTCGACGACGACCAGACGTTCTGGGAGGGACGGGTGTACGAGACGGACGAGAGCCGCGACCGGTTCCTCGACGCGATGGCCGGACTGAGCTGTCGTGCCGCTCGACGGGTCGCCGAAGCGGTCGACTGGGACGATCTCGACCGCGTGTGTGACCTCGGGACCGGGAAAGGTGTCGTCCCGTGTCGGATCGCAGAACACGATCCGGAGCTGACGGCCGTCGGAGTCGACCTGCCGGAGGTGGAACCACACTTCCGGGAGTTCGTCGCCGACAGTGACGCGGCCGACCGCGTGACGTTCGCCGCCGCCGACTTTTTCGCCGATCCGCTGCCCGAGGCCGACGCGTACGTGCTCGGCCACGTCCTCCACGACTGGGGACTCGACCAGAAGCGACGACTGTTGGAGCGGGCCTACGACCACCTCCCCGAGGGTGGACGTGTGATCGTCTACGGGACGATGCTCGACGAGAGTCGGACTGAGAACCTGTTCGGGCTGTACATGAGCCTCCTGATGCTGCTCGAACTGCAGGACGGGTTCGACTACACCCGGAGTGAGTGTCGTGCGTGGCTCACGGACGCCGGCTTCTCCGACGTCCGCCACGTTCCGGTCGCCGGTGCCGAGTCCGTGCTCGTGGCTGAACGATAACTCTGGCTCTGCATTTTGAAATTTAAATATGTAATCTAAATATAACTAAAATATATTTATTGAATATATTATAATAGTAACAGTTGAGAACGAGCCACCCGAGAAGACCTTCGAGTTGGGGAACGCGTTCGTCGCATCCCGAGCGTTGGTCGTGTTGCAAAGTCGTTTAGACTTCAGTAGAAACTGACTCCCGTGGACGCGGGGTCACCTCTGGTGCCCACCCGGGAGGTGCCACATGCACATTGAATCAACTGCGAACTCTCACTCGAGAGAACCAGAGACAAAGTCTAAACGGCTTTGCAACGCGACCAAAAATTTGAATAGAGCACGCTCGCCACAGACAGTCGAGACAGCACGTCTCGCTCGGGGTCGGTATGCACGGAGATCGCGTCCGGTCGGGGTGGACCGACACTGTCCGTGTGACCGACACGACCGTATGTCTCGCCTTCGGTGTTCGCACCGGGCGGCGGCCTCCGTGTGTGTTCGAACCTGCCACTCGGGGAGAGGTGGTAGTAGCCGGAGACGGCTGGGGCCTCACACGGCGATGCGTGTTCATACGCTGTGAGCACGCTGCCGTCAGTGCCGAGACCTCACGGCGCGTCGGCACACGAACAGGTAGCATGGAGAGTGTCGACGCTACCCCGAGCGGTGTCGATACTAGCTCGGCTGCGGTCGACTCGACGGAGGGGAGACAGTGATCCTCCCGCCGGTCACGGCGTTCTCCGGGGCGACACCGCTCGGAATCACCGAGACGCTCGGTACTGTGGCAGGAATTTTCGCGGGAGAAACTGCCGGTCTCGCTGGAGTGGGTGTCGTCGGTCTCGCTGGTGCTGACACTGCCGGTCTCGCTGGCGTGGGTGTTGTCAGTCTCGTCGGCGTCCTCACACTCGTCTGCGTGCAGTTCGGCAAGTGGCGACAGTTGCTCCCGAAGGCGGCACGCACGAGCGAGGAGTTCTTCGTCGGGGGTCGGACAGTCGGTCCGGTGTCGGGCGGCGCGACGCTCGCGGCGACGCAGGTGAGCGCAGGCACGCTGGTCGGGACGGTCGGACTCCACTACCTGACGGGTGCGAGTTTCGTGTTGATCTGGGTCGGTATCTGGATCGGGTGGCTGCTGTCGGCACTCCTGATCGGGCCACAGCTCCGCGCGTTCGAGGGTGTCACCGTTCCAGACTTCCTCGCGGATCGGTTCGACGTGGGCTACGACGGCGCGGCGATTCGGGGGGTGTCCGCGCTGCTGATCGTCGTCGCCTACCTCGTGTACACGAGTGCGCAGTACCTCGCCGCGGGGCGCGTTGTCGAGGCGCTGCTCGGTGTCGACCCCGGCGTCGTGATGGTCGTGCTCGCTGTGCTCGTGCTCGGGTACACGGCGACCGGCGGCATGCGCGCCAGCATCCGGACGGACGTGCTCCAGATCGTCCTCTTGACAGGTGGTGCCGCGCTGGCGGCGGTCGTCGGACTGGGAGCGGTCGGTGGGCCGACAGCGCTGTACGACGGACTCGTGGCAATCGATCCCTCGCTCGTCGGGCTCGGGGTCGCCCCCGTCCGGCTCGTCGGGTTCGCCGCCGCCTTCGGCTTCGGGGTGATGGCCGCGCCGAACGAACTCTCGCGGATGTACACGATGCGAGACAGCGCCACAGTCCGCCGAGCTATCGGCGTCTCCATCGGGATTCAGGCGGTGATCGCCGTGAGTATCGCGCTCCTCGGACTGATCGCACGTGTCCGGTTCCCCGGGCTCCAAACCCCCGACACCGCGGTCGTCGAGCTCGCCGCGTCGCTGTTCGGCCCCGTCGTCAGCGGGCTGTTAGTGCTCGGGATTCTCGCTGCCGTTCTCTCGACTGTCGACTCCGTGTTGCTGGTGTCCGCCTCGGCGCTCGCCCACGACTTCTACGCCGAGTCGCTGCCGGCGTTCGGTCTCGTCGAGTCGCCCGGGGAGGAGTCGGTGCTGCGCGCGTCGAAGGCTGCGACCGTCGTGGCTGGGACGCTCCCGCTGGTGCTGGCGCTGTTTCCCGGTCCGCTCGGAGAACTGGTTCAGCTGATCGTCGCCTTCTACGCCTCGCTGATCGGCGGGTCGCTGCTCGTCCCGATTCTGGCCGGCTTCCACTGGGACGGCGCGACGCCCGGCGGCGCGCTCGCCGGGACGCTCGCCGGCTTCGGTGCCACTGTCGCGTGGCAACTGCTCGTGCGCCGTGGACCACTGTCGAACGACCTCGCCGTCGTCGATCCCGTCGTCCCGGGTGTCGTCTGTAACGCTGCCGTGCTGATCGTCGTGTCGCTGGCTCGCGCTCACTCCTCGGAGTCGTAGGCACCACGCTTCCGGAGTCGCCCAGCACGTTCGAGGACGGCAGGCGTGCGACAGACGCCGGCTTCGCCGGTCGCCTGCGGCACCACACAGTTGTTACAGTTCTCACAGACGACGGCAGCGTCGTCCGCGTCGGGAGCGAGCAGTCGCGCCGGCAGTCGCGGCTCCGCGTAGAACGGGCGGGCCATGCCGACGGCGTCACAGGCGTCACCCAGCAGGCTGTCGACGTGTGCGCGCTCACGAATACCGCCCTCACACAACACCGGCACGTCGACCCGCTCGCGGACGCGCCGACAGAGGTCGGCGTTCCACGCGGGCTCGAAGTCGTACTGGAGCGACTCGACCCAGTTTGCGACTGCGACCAGCGCCGCCCGCGCTCGGGAGCCGAACGCTCGCTCGTACCCCTCGCGGTGTGACTCCTCGCGCCACGCTCTCCCCGGGAACTCACCACGGACGATCGACATGTCCCAGAAGACGGAGCCGTGGACCGGCACGAGGCCGTCGTAGCCGGCGGACGCGAGTCGCTGACACAGCTGGACCGCCTCGCGTGCAGAGCGCGTCCGGCGGACGAACGGCGGTGTCTCCGTCTCGGCCGGCACCTTGGTGATCACCGGCACGTCGCCCGCGTGTGCTCGGATCTCCTCGCGGACGACCTCGAAGAACCGCCCGTAGTCGCCGAACTCGTCGTCGCGGTGGTTGTAGAACGGCGAACAGAACTGGTGGAGCAGGCCCATGTTCGCTCCGGCGAGGTGGATCACGTCGTAGCCCGCTTCGACTGCCCACCCCGCCGACCGCCCGAACGCGGTCGCCAGCTCGTACACCTCCGCAGTCGAGAGCACGTGTGGATCGTACGACAGGAAGCCAGCACGGTCGAGCAGGCGGAGCAGCCACGGCGGCTCCGAGACGGCGAGCTGTTTGAGGTCCGGGTTCTCCGCGCGGAACTGGGCGTGCCACGTCTCCATCGAGCGCAGGCCGCCGTGTTCCAGTTGGAGCGCGATGCGCCCGCCGTGGCTGTGAATCGCGTCCGTGAGCCGTTCGAGCTGTGCGACGAACGCCGGATCGTGGACGCGGGTCATCCCCGGCGCTGCACAGCCCCCCTCCGGTCGAACGATGGTCGCACCCTGACAGACGAGCCCCGCACCCGACGCCGCGGCCGGCTCGAGGTCGGCGATCAGCGTCTCGACTGCCTCCGGACCGTTGCCAGCACACTCCAACAACGGCGCGCGGTAGAGCCGGTTCGGTAGTGTGACTGACCCCAACTCCAACGGCTCTCGCACGTCGGGCGCAGTCGACGCCCCCGCTGCCGCGGTGTCGCGTGTCACGGTACCGTTCGTCCGGCGTGAAACGGCAAGAGCGTTCCGCCGAGCGGGACACACTCTGTCTGGTGGCTCGGCGTCGACCGTCGACGACAGGTCTTAGTCGAGTGGTACCGAACCAGTCGTCAGATGAGTACTGACGCTGACGACGTTGGCGAGGATGGCGACGGAGACCGTGGTCGCCCGTGTCCACACTGCGGTGCGACGCTCGTCTACCACCACTGCGAGTACGTCTGCCCGAACCACGGCGTGGTCATGGACTGTTCCGACACGTTCTACTGACCCTGTCGGACAGACGAGTGTCGATTTCGGTGGACCAGAATCGGAGTCTCGACGTGTCTCGCGGTCAGTCTGTCGACTCCGCGTCGGATGGCTCGTGACCGACGGGGAGATCAGACAATCCGATCCGACAGTGTGCCGTCACTCGCCGCGGTGACTCGGCGCTGCGGTCTCTACGACCGCACAGGCCAGCGCCTCGAACGTCGCCTCGTCTGGAACCACGTCGACAGCGATTCCGTGTTCCCGAGCGGTCTCCGCGGTTGGGGTGCCGATGCAGCCGACGACCGCACCGCCGCCGCTCGTGGCCGTTCTACCGTCGTCGCTGGCGACATCTCCGCTGTTGGCGCTGCCGACACCTCCGCTAGCCTCGCTACCGACGCCTCCGCTGCCGTCTCCATCGTTCGTCACCAACTCACCGTTCAGTCCGGCGACGGCAGCCTCGGCGACGCCTCGCTCGCGGGCGGCATCGAGGAAGTGCTCCACCGTCAGCGAGGAGGTGAACAGCGCGGCGTCCAGTTCGCCAGCCGCGGCCGTCTCCGTCGACGCTCCGGCACCGTCGGGTCGCACCAGCCGGTAGAGAACCGTCTCGTTCACTGCCACCCCGGCTTCGTCGAGTCCGTCGAGCAACACCGCAGAGCCGTGGTCCGAGCGCGCGACTTCGACCGTCTCGCCCGTGTCGACCGCGTCCGTCAGCGCCGCGACCAACCCGGCAGAGGAGAACTCCTCGGGAACGAGGTCGACAGTCCAGCCGACACCGCGTGCGGCCTCGGCTGTCGCCGGTCCGATACACGCGAGGTCGGTGTCCGTCGGCGACCAGCCCGCTTCGTCTGCGAGTACCACACCCGTCTTCGAGGTGAGCACTATCCAGTCTTCCGCCGCCGGGGTCGCTCCCGTCGGCTCGACTGCGAGCATCGGATCTGGGACTGGCGCTGCTCCGAGCGACTCCAACAACTCCACTGCCGCGTCGATGCGCTCGTCGTCCGGCCTGAACACTGCCGCGCGAACGTCGCTCGTCACGACCCCTCACCTCCTCTGTCGGGTTCGTCGTCCGCCTCTCCGGCACTCGTTGCCTCGTCGTCCGCCCCTCCGGCGCCCGCGGTGTCGTCTGTCCGGTCAGCCGTCGCACTCGCGTCACCCCGACCGCGGAGCACTTCGAGCACGTCGCCCCGAGTCGCCGCCACCTCGCCGATCACGGTCACCGCGGGCGGTTCGATCTCCGCGCTGTCACGTACCGCGACGATGCTGTCGAGTGTGCCGGTCGCAACCCGCGTGTCCTGCCACGTCCCGCGCTCGACGAGCGCGACAGGTGTCTCCGGGTCCATCCCGGCCTCGCGCAGCGCAGCAGTGTACTCCGGCAGTTTGCCGACACCCATCAGGACGACGATAGTGCCGCCAGTCGCTGCCAGCGCCTCCCAGTCGACTGCCGACTCCGCTTTGTCCGGGTCCTCGTGTCCGGTGACGAAGGAGACGGACGACGCGTGATCGCGGTGTGTCACTGGAATTCCGGCGACGCCGGGGGCGGCAATCGGCGAGGTGACGCCCGGGACGACCTCGAACGGCACACCGGCCGCAGCGAGACGTTCCGCCTCCTCGCCGCCGCGACCGAACACGAACGGGTCGCCGCCTTTCAGCCGGACGACCGTCTGTCCGTCCCGAGCCAACTCCACCAGTCGCTCGTTGGTGTACTCCTGACTCGTTCGCTCGCCCCCCGCGCGCTTGCCGACGTCCTCCCGCTTCGCGGGCGGGATCGACTCGATGATCTCCGGGCCGGGGAGCTTGTCGTGTAACACTACGTCCGCCTCCTCGATCAGCCGCCGGGCTTTCACCGTCAACAGCTCCGGGTCTCCCGGACCGGAGCCGACGAGGTACACCGTCGCCGGACTGTTCGCTTGACCGTCTGTTGCCGGTGCGTCGCTGCTGCCACCTGTCGCCCGATCCGCTCGTCCGGTGTCGTCGGCAGCGTCGCTCACGGCTTCGGCCCCCGTTCGTCCGCTCCCGTTCCGTCGCCTCGCTCAGCTCCGCCGCACCGCGGTCGCGGAGGTCGGCGGCGAACTCGCGGGCGGCCTCGGCGTGACGATCCGCAGGCAGGTCACGCGACTCGCGCACTTCTTCGGAGCCGTCGGCGGACAACACCCGGACGCGGGTCGTGACGTGCTCGCCCTGTAACAGCGCGTGAACGCCAATCGGTGCGACACAGCCGCCGCCGAGTTCTGCCAGCACAGTCCGCTCGACGGTCGTGGTCACTCGCGTCGGCGCGTGGTCCACCGCGTCGCGTACTGTCTCGCGTACCGACGGTGTGGCGGTCGTGACGGCGATTGCTCCCTGTCCGGGCGCGGGGACGAACGTCGACCGCGGGAGCCGCTCCACCTCGAACGCCGGGTGGTCGTAGAGGTCCGACCGCCGCAGCCCCGCCTCCGCCAACACGATTGCGTCGTACTCCGTCTCTGGGGCTCGCTCTAAGGCCGACCGCTCCAGTTCTGTCAGGTCGGCGAACCACTCCTCGGGTGTGCGGTCGAACGACTCGTCGCTGCTGTTCTCGGAGTCGCTGTCGTCGTCCTCGGCGGCGTCGAGTCGGCGCTCGTGTTCGGCGTGGAGGCGTGGCGCGACCAGCTTCTCCAGTCTCGTGTCGACGTTGCCGCGGAGCGGTTCGACGGTCAGATCCGGCCGCTCTGCGAGGAGCTGCGCCTTCCGGCGCAGCGAAGAGGTCCCGACGGTCGCGCCGACGAGGAGGTTGTCGAGCCCACCGCCGTCGACGGTGACGAGCACGTCTCCCGACGGCGCGCGCTGAGGTACCCCGCCGACTGTGAGATCGTCCGGCATGTCCGTCGGCATATCTTTCATCGAGTGGACAGCGGCATCCGCCTCGCCGTCGAGGACGCGCTCGTCGAGTGCGCGGACGAACGCGCCGGTCTTCCCGAGACGACTGATCAGCTCGTCGCGGACGCGGTCACCGTGCGTCTGGACGTGGAGCAGTTCTGCGTCGTGTCGTCGGCTCTCCAGCCTGTCGCGGACTGTCGACGCCTGTCGTAAGGCGAGATCGGAGCTCCGCGTGGCGAGCCGAAGCGTATCGCTCATACCCTGCCGTCGGTTTGACGGCCGATTAAGACGCTCGCTTCGGTCGTACTCTTGGGACCGACACACCGGTCGTACTCTTGGGACTGACACACTGGTCGTGACCTCGGGACCGACACACCGGTCGTACTCTCGGGGGCGACACACCGGTCGTGGCCCCGGGACCGACACATCGGTCGTACTCGACACAGACCGATTGCGTCCGTCTGGGCCACCACATCGGCTACTCAAACGCGCTTCAGGAAACGGTTAACCCGTCGTCTACACTGTCACCGTTCGTGCCCTCCTCAGAGACGCGCGGACGGCAGCTCGTCCGTCGGTTCTACGTCTACCAGGCGACCCGCTCGGTCGGGTTCGTCTCCCCGGTGTTCACGCTGTTCGTGCTACGGGACCTCTCGTTCACGACGCTCGGACTGTTGAGCGGTCTCTACTCGGCGCTGCTGGTCGTCGGAGAGCTCCCAACGGGGTACGTCGGCGACAGGCTCGGTCGGCGCACGAGCATGGCCGTCGCGGCGCTGGCGAACGCCGCCTCGCTGGCTGGGTTCGTCGTCGCCGACACGGTTGCCGCCTACGCCGTCTTGTACGTGCTGTGGGCCGCCGGCACCGTCTTCGTCTCCGGGAGCGCGGACGCGTGGCTGTACGAGACGCTCGCCGAACACCTCGATACGGAGTCGTTCACGACTGTCCGTGGCCGCGCGACCGCCGTCACGCGGTGGGTCTCGGTGGTGACGACACTCGCCGGCGGCGGCCTGTACGTGCTCGACCCGCGGTACCCGTTCGTCGCTGCGACGGTCGTCTCACTCGCTGGAATTCCCGCGCTCGCGCTGCTCCCGGCGAGTGACCGCAGCGCCGGCGACGAGGGCGGTGACACAGCCCGTGGTGAAGAGCGTGCCGACGTGGCCCGTGACGAGAGTGGTGACACGGCCAGCGACGACGATCAGGATACAGACGTGAGTCCACTCGTCGTCGTCCGTCGTGCGCTCACTGCCCCGTCGCTCAGGTGGTTCGTTCCCTACGTCGCGGTCGTGTTGGCGGCTGCCGGCGCGGCGGAGACGTACGTCCAGCCCATCGGCGTCGACACCTTCCGCGCGACGCTCCCGGCCGCGCTGTCTGGTGTCCCGGAGCCTGCCCTGCTCGGACTGTTGTACGCCGTGTTTACCGGACTCGCCGCCGTCGCGGCACAGAACGCCGGTCGCGTGGAGACGGTGCTCGGTGTCCGCGGGACGCTGCTAGCTGTGCCGGCAGTGCTGGCTGTCGTGTTCGTCCTCCCGCGGGTCGCGCTCGTCGCCGCGTACCCGATGTTCGTCGCGCGTGTCGCCGCGGGACCGCTCGTCACGCCCATCGTGAACGGCTACATCGTCGACCGCGTGCCGAGTGCTGGCCGCGCGACGACCGTCTCGGCCGTGTCGATGGTCCGCGGACTAGCGCGTGTCCCACTCGTCGCCGGCACTGGACTCCTCGCAGACCGGTTCGGCGCGACTGCCGCACCCGCCGCGCTCGGTGGACTGCTCGCGCTCGCGGTCGTCGTGGCTGCCGTCCGTGGGTTCGGTGTGAGTGAGACGGAACGGTCTGTCGTTGGGGACGCGTGACCCGTCCGACCACTCATACGGTCGTGCGTAGTGATTTTCCGCGACTTTCGCGGTATCGGGCGGTAGCACGTCGCTGCGGTGCCCTCTGTCAGTCGTCGGTGGTAACGATCTACGCACGACCGTATCACCGACCCAACTGAACACTTCCGCTCACGCAGTCGCAAGATTTACCAGACTCCCTGCGCCCGATCCATCATGGTCTACAGTGAGAGAGAGCGGCTCTCACGCGAGGAGTTGGAGGAGCGACAGGTCGAACGACTCCGCGAGACGGTTCGGCGCGCACGCGAAGCGGTGCCGTTCTACGCGGAGCGGTTGGAAGAACACGGCGTGAGCGCGGCGGAGATCGACTCGTTGGACTACCTCCAGACACTCCCGACGACGACGAAGGAGGACTTCCGCGCGGAGTACCCGGACGGGCTGTTCGCAGTCGACTGGGCAGACGTCTCGCGGATTCACGCCTCCTCCGGGACGAGCGGGAAGCCGAAGATCGTCTCGTACACGGACGACGACCTCGACGTGTGGGCAGAGGTGATGGCCCGCTCGCTGGTCGCCGCTGGCGTCTCGGCGGACGACGTGGTGCAGAACGCCTACGGCTACGGACTGTTCACCGGCGGGCTCGGACTCCACATCGGACTGGAGGAGATCGGTGCCGCAGTCGTGCCGACCGGCGGCGGGGGGACGGCGAGACAGATCGAGATGTTACAGGATCTCGAGTCGGACGTGCTCTGTTGTACACCCTCGTACTGTCTCTACCTCGCCGAGCAGGCCGAAGAGCGCGGCATCGACCCGCGTGAACTCCCGCTGGAGCGTGTCGTCATCGGCGCGGAGCCGTTCACCGACCCGATGCGCGAAGAGATCGAGGCGGCGCTCGACGTGACCGCGGTCGACATCTACGGGCTCTCGGAGATCATCGGGCCGGGTGTCTCTATCGAGTGTGAACACGCACAGGACGGCCTCCACATCTGGGAGGATCACTTCCTCCCGGAGGTCGTCGACCCACAGACGGGGAAACAGCTGCCACCCGGCGAAGAGGGGGAGCTGGTGTTGACGACGCTCACGAAGGAGGCGCTGCCGGTGCTCCGCTACCGGACCGGCGACGTGACTGCACTCACCTACGAGACGTGTGACTGTGGCCGCACCTGTGTGCGGATGGACAACGTCACCGGCCGGACGGACGACCTGCTGATCGTCCGCGGCGTCAACGTCTACCCCAGCCGGATCGAGGAAGAGATCGTCGCCGTCGACGCGGTCGCGCCACACTACCGGATCGATCTGCGACGCGAGAACAACCTCGACCGAATCGAACTCACGGTCGAACACCACCCGTCGTTCGACGGCGACCGTGACGCGCTCCACCAGCGACTCCACCGGCGCGTCGAAGACGCACTGAACGTCTCACTCGACGCGCTGTCTGTAGAACCTCCGGGCAGCATCGAACGCACTGAAGTCGGGAAGGTCAAGCGCGTGTACGATCACCGCTAGGCCGAGACCGCTATCCTCTTTCGAACGCGGCCCCGAACGAGACGTATGCACGTCGCCGTTTTCGGGGCCGGCTACGCCGGTCTCGGAGTTACCCGCAGACTCGAAGACGCCCTCCCGCCGGAGACGCGGTTGACACTCGTCAACGACGGACCGGACCACGTCGTCACCCACGAGATCCACCGCGCGATTCGGCGACCGGCCGTCGCAGAGGCGATTTCCGTCCCGCTGGAGGAGGTGGTCGACCGAGCAGAGGTGGTCACCAGCCCGGTCGTCGAGCTTGATCCCGAAGCCGGGGTGGCGGAACTCGCATCCGGCGAGGAGCTGCCCTACGACTACGGCGCTGTCACGTTCGGCTCCGAAACCGCGTTCTACGGGATCGACGGACTCGAAGCGCACGCACACCCGCTGAAGACGCTGGAGCACGCAGGGGCCATCCGCGAGGACGCGCTCGACACCATCGAGGCTGCCCGGGAGAACAGAGCGAGTGCGACAGCGGACGACGCGAGTGCGACAGCGGACGGTGAGAGTTCGACAGCGGACGGTGAGAGTTCGACAGCGGACGGTGCCCACCACGTGGACGCGTCGACGGCGACGGAACCGGGTGGTCGCATCATCGTCGGTGGCGCGGGACTGTCCGGAGTGCAGGTGGCGGGTGAACTCGCCGCGCTCGCACGTGAGGAGGGTGTCACCGTCCCGGACGACCTCCAGATCACGCTCGTCGAGCAGTTAGCGACCGTCGCGCCCAACTTCCCGCCGAACTTCCAGCGCGCCGTCCGAGACGCGCTGACGGACCGCGGCGTCGAGGTGCGGACGGAGACGACCGTCGTCGAAGTCGACGAGGAGACAGTCGTCACGGACGGCCGTGACCTCCCGTACGACACCCTCGTCTGGACCGGTGGAATCGCCGGCAGAGCCCCGACGAACGGCGAGCGGCCGGTCGTTCGCGCGGACCTCCGACTCACCGACCGCACGTTCGCGCTCGGTGACGCGGCGCGTGTCGTCGACGCCGACGGGGAACCGGTTCCGGCGAGCGCCTCCGCAGCGATCCGCGAAGCCAAGACCGCCGCGCGGAACCTGACACGACTCGTCGAAGACGACGGGGACGGCTTCGACCCGCGACTCGACCGCTACCGCTTCGACGTGCCGGGCTGGCTCGTCTCTGTCGGTGACGGCGCTGTCGCACAGCTCGGCCCGACTGTGCTGACCGGCGCTGCGGCGGCCGCCGTCAAGACCTCTGTCGGCGCTGGCTACCTCACGAGTGTCGGCGCGACCCGCAACGCTGTCGAACTCGCCGAAAAAGAGCTCTCGTGATACTAAAGCTGTGCGAAAGGCAGCGAACACAAGCGTCGGTCGTCGACAGGCGAGGTTGCACGAGAGGATTGATGTACGTACAGCCGTCTGCATCAGCGGTACGCGGCCGGCGAGATCACGGAAGCGGAGTTCGAACACCGCGTCGAGCGGATCATGGAGAGCGACGAACAGCTGCGAGCCGCCGGCGGAGCCAACCGCAGCGCCGGCGAGGCGTTCGACTCGACATCCCCCCGGGAGAAGCGAGAGCGGGTCAGCGAACGCGAGTGAGCGTCTCTCGTCGGTCGCGTCGACGAACGCGAGTGAGAACTGGAGACCCAATTTTATAAGCGAGTGCCACCGACTCACGTGCAATGCCGGACATCTACGCTATCTCCAGCGCGAAGGGGGGGGTCGGGAAGACGACGACGGCGGCCAACCTCGCCGCGACGCTGGCGGCCGGGGGACACAGCGTGGCCGCGGTCGACGGCGACATCGGGACGCCGAACCTCGGTCCGGCGCTCGGCGTCGATCCCGGTCGAGAGGACCCGACGATCCACGAGGTGTTGGCGGGGGAGGCGGCGCTCACAGACGCCGCGTACGAGGGGCCACACGGACTGTACGTCGTCCCCGGGCGGGACGAACTGGACTCGTTCCGTCGCGCCGAGCCGTCGCGTCTCGGCTCCGTGCTGTCGAGTATCTCCGGGCTCGACTACGTGATCGTCGACACCAGCGCCGGACTGACACACGAGAGCGCGCTCCCGCTCTCGCTGGCCGACGGCGTGTTGCTCGTCTCGACGCCGGACCGTGACGCGCTGGCCGCCACCCGCAAGTCGCTGCAGCTCACCCGCGAACTCGGCGGGACTGTCGCCGGCGTGACGCTCAACCGCGCCGAGAGCGACGCGCCAGACCCGGAAGTCGGCGCGCCAGTGTTGGCCCGGATTCCCGACTCCGCTGCGCTGGCCGCCGGCAACGCCGCCGGGAAGCCGATCACTGTCACAGAACCCCGGAGCGAGGAGGCGCTCCGGTTCCGCCGGCTCGCGTCGCGGCTCGCCGTCGAACGCGTCCCGCCACCACCGGGTGTCGAAGACGCACAACCGGGTGAGGCTGGCGGTGGTGCGACTGCCGGTGCCGACAGCGGGGGGTCGCCGAGCGGACACGCGCCGTCGTCTCCACAGTCTCCGCCAGACAGCTCCGCTCCACAGTCTCCGCCAGACAGCTCCGCTCGATCCTCGCAGGCGGCCGACTCCACAGCAGGGGCGGAAGCGGGTTCACAACGACAACCGGCAGGGCGAACCGACGCCGGCGCTGACGGCGGCGCACGCCGGGAGCGCCGAGAGGGGACGAGCGCGACGGGTGAGACGAGCGCGACGGATGAGACGAGCGAGACGGGTGAGACGAGCGAGACGAGCGACGTTCCACGCGGCGCACCCGGCGGTGTCCGCACCGACAGCGGCGAGACAGATCACGACTCTCGAACGGAGGCTGGTGGCTCTCAGCCAGCGTCCGGCTCACAGCCCGACCGGCGCTCACACGTCGGCGAAGAGACGCCGACGGATCGGAGCTCACACGGAGAGGACAATCAGGTACCACCAGACGAGCGCGTCGACGACGACGGCGTGATCATCGACGCGGGCGACGAGGAGGAGGACCCGGCGGCGGCGGAGGCACGACGGACAGTGTTGGGCGAGGCAGTACCGGAGTCGGCGATCACGCGCCACGAGACGGAACGAGGTGACGCCGTCGAGTACGAGATCGATCCCGACGCGATTCCGTTCGCGGACGACGACACAGACGACGACGAGGACGACGAGGACGACAGTGGTGGGTTCCTCGGCCGGCTGTTCCGGTCGTGAGAGCTGTTTCGTCTCGACCGAGTGTGGTGCGAGCGGGGTCGCACCGACCGAGCGTGGGCCATCCCGCTCGGAGACGCGTCGAGTCGTCCCTCTCGGAGACGCGTCGAGTCGTCTCGAATCGGGAGTTTCTTTTGCTCGGGTCGACCCCTTCGGGATATGAGCGACGCAGAGAACGGATCAGTTCCGCTGTGGTGGATTCTCGTCTTCCTCCTGCTGGCACTGGGAGCGGGCGCGTACGCGGTTACGTCGATTGGCGGCTCGCTCGTCGGTGTCGTCGGCCCGCTGTGGCTGCTCGTCCCGGCAGTCACGAGGCCCTGAGCCGGGTCGACGAGGTGAAACAGGGGCGAGGTGAAACAGAGGCGAGGTGAAACAGAGGCGAGGTGAACCCGAGAGAGGACGGGCGTGTTCGAACGCAGGTGAACTCACCCCGGGGTCAAGCCCCGGGGCTTCCTGCTTCGACGACACGCTTTGGTCGCGTTGCAAAGCCGTTTGGACTTTGCCTCTGGTTCTCTCGAGTGAGAACTCGCAGTTGATTCAATGTGCATGGGGCACCTCTCGGGTGGACACCAGAGGTGACCCCGCGTCCACGGGAGTCAGTTTCTACTGAAGTCTAAACGACTTTGCAACACGACCAACCTGCTGTTGAGTGTTCTCGACACAACTGCCCCCACGTCCGTGTTGTCGACGTCGTTCGGCTCCTCGGGACCCTCCGTCGTGGCACTGTTGTTGGCGTACGTCGTACTGGTCGCGCCCGTCGCCGAGGAGACGCTGTTCCGTGGCGCAATCCAGCGTCGCCTCCGTGTGAGTATCGGACGGTGGCCCGCAATCGCCCTCGCGTCGGTTCCGTTCTTGAGTCTCCACATATTCAACTACGTGGGCGGCTCACCGCTCGCTCTCGGACTCGCATTCGGGAACCTGTTCGTCGTCTCGAGTGTCTTCGGGTACGTCTACGACCGGAGTGAGACACTCACTGTCCCTGTCGTCGTCCACGTCGTTTACAACGGCACGCTCGTCGGTGTCAGTGCGCTGGGACTGTGAGTTCCTCCGGCCGAGTGAGACCCACGGCGGGCTGTCTCTGCTGGACGACGACGTGTCGAGAACTGAACAGAATCTGGGTTCTGAGAGAGTTTTTACTCCTAGGATGAGTAAATCTGCGCGTGATCGTCTCGTGAGCAACACGGAGCCAGAACAGACAGGCACAGAGCACACGGCGGACGACGAGGTCGACCCGGAGTATCTCGGTGCTGGGATGTTCTCCGGGGCAGTGTTGGGGCTGATCCTAGGTCTCGCACTGGACTCACTCGCGTTGGGAGCCTCCACCGGTCTCTCGCTGGGAATCGCGGTGGGAATCGCACTCGGTCAGCGGGCGAACCGCGGACGGTAGCAGAACGGACGCGGGACGCGTCGGGAGCCTGCCCGGCCGAGAGCCGCTGTCTGCCCGCGAGTACGTCGAGTCGGACGCCGTCGTGTTCGACGACCCGGGGAGTGCGTCACGCAGTCGACCACCCGGGGAGTGCGTCACGCAGTTGACGACCCGGGGAGTGCGTCACGCAGTCGACTCCCGAGCGCGAGACGCGCAGTCGTCGCCAGCGAGGGGCGCGTGATCCGGTCGTGGTCGGTCTCCGACAGCGTGAACGCGAAGCTGTCGCGGTTCTCCGCGAGGTGATCTCGGCTCGTCGACTTCGGGATAGCGACGACGTTCTCGTGTTGGGTCGCCCACCGCAGCGCGACCTGTGCCGGCGTCGCGTCGTACGTCCGCGCCACGTCGGCGAGCACGTCGTCCGACAGCGCTGCACCCTCTGCGAGCGGACTGTACGCGGTCAGGAGGACACCCTCGCGTTGACAGTAGTCCAGCAGCTCGCGCTGTGGGTGAAACGGGTGGAACAGCACCTGATCCGTCACGATGGGGGCTGGCGAGACGGAGCGTGCCCGCTCCAGTCTGTCGCGGCCGAAGTTGCTCACCCCGATGTGGCGGGTCTGACCGCGGCTCCGCGCCTTCGACATCGTCGTCAACACCGTCTCCAGATCCGCCAACGGGTTCGGCCAGTGGAGGAGCAACAGGTCGACGTACTCCACGTCGAGCTTCTCGAGTGACGCCTCGATCGACTCCGCGACCGACTCGCGCGTCCGGTTGGTCGGGTCGACCTTCGTCGTGAGAAACACGTCCTCGCGGTCCACGTCGCTGTCGGCGAGCGCGCGTCCGACCGCCCACTCGTTGTCGTACAGCTGTGCCGTGTCGACGTGTCGGTAGCCGAGCTCCAGTGCGGTCGAGACGGCGTCGTACGCCGTCTGGTCCGTGAGTTGCCACGTTCCGAGCCCGAGTACGGGGATCTCGACCTCGTCTGTCGTCGCTGTCGGTATCATCCCGCGTCGCTACGCGCCCCGTCGTCTCGAAGGTTGTGGAGCGGTGGCGGCAGTACGGTCGCTGTGGGACTGTGACGGTAGTGGTGGCAGCGTCACTGCCCGGAGAACTCCGGGTCACGTTTCTCGACGAACGCAGACACGCCCTCCGCGTGGTCGTCGGAGTCGAAGACAGCAGCCTGTGCGCTCGCCTCGTGGCGGATCGCCTGTTGGAGCGAGCTGTCGTTCGCCCGGAGGAGTCGCTTCGACGTTCGCAGCGCCACGGAGGGTCCGGTAGCGATCTCCTCGATCGTCGCCTCCGCGCGTTCTTCGAACTCCTCGTCGTCGTAGACGTGGTTCGCCAGACCCAACGCCGCAGCCCGGTCGGCGTCCAGCAGTTCCCCGGTGTACACCAGCTCTAGCGCGGTGTTCTCGCCGACGATCCGGGGGAGGAGGTACGACGTGCCCGAGTCGACTGCCAAGCCGACGTTCCGGAAGCCGAAGCCGATCTGTGCGTCCTCGTGGAACAACAACACGTCACACGCGATTGCGAGGTTGCCGCCCGCGCCGAACGCCGGCCCGGTCACCTTCGCCACGGTCGGGAACGCACACTCGTAGACGCGCTGGACACAGCGTCCGGTGTTGGTGATCACGTGACGGACGGCGTCGTCCAGGGGCTGGTCCGTGTCCGCGCGCTCGACCATCGCCTCCACGTCCCCGCCGGCCGAGAACGCCGGCCCCTGCCCCTCGATCACGACACACCGCGTGTCCGTCCCTTCGAGACTGTCGAGTGCGGCGATCACTCCGTTTGCGAGTTCGACTGACAGCGCGTTCCGTCGCTGTGGGTCCGTGAGTGTGAGACGCGCGATGTCCGTCTCGGTGTCGCGTGTGAGTTCGACGCGGTCTGTCCCCGTGTAGTCGGTCGTGTCGCCGTCGGTTGGTGTCTCTCCGTCCGCCGCTGTCTCTCGGTCCGTGTCGGAATCTGTCATGCGCTCTGATCGACGGTGTGTGGTGACTTTGGCGTGTCGGAGCCGTCCACGACGACCGACAGGTTCCTCCCGCGGCCGGACGGAGGTCCGCTGTGCGCGAGCGAACTGTCGGACTCCTGTTCACCGTCATCGGAGCGGCGTTGTTCGGGACGTTGGGCATCTTCGGCGAGGCTGCGGCGTCGGTCGGGCTGTCGACGGCAACGCTGTTGAGCTACCGGTTCGTCGGCGCGA
Organism: uncultured Halobacteria archaeon; assembly: GCA_937142015.1. Lineage (GTDB taxonomy): Archaea > Halobacteriota > Halobacteria > Halobacteriales > Haloferacaceae > JAHENP01. Next base: position 1,702 of record CAKZQY010000424.1, on the reverse strand, counting down.
CTGTGATCTTCTGGGGCCTGTCCGTGTTCCGTGGCGGCATCCCGGTGTTGCGCGGACGGACGCTGGCCGCCGAACTCGGGCTCGGCGTCGTCTACGGGGTGATGTCCGTGGCCTACTTCGAGAGTCTGGCGTGGCTCTCTGCGGGTGTCGCGGCGCTGTTGTTGTTCACCTATCCCGTGCAGGTGACGCTCGTCTCGGCGCTCGGGCTCTCGGAGCCGGTCACGCTGCCGAAGCTGCTCGCGCTCCTCGCGGCGGTCGGCGGCGTCGGACTCGTCGTCGGCGGCGGGACGGCCGTTGCCCTGCCGGGCGTGCTGCTCGTCGGGCTCGCGTCCGTCTGCTACACTGTGTACGCGACTGGCACGCGTGTCGCCGTCGCGGACGTGGCTCCGCTCGTCCACGCGGCGTACGTGTTCGTCGGCCTGTCTGCGAGCACACTCCTGTACGGTGTCGCCACGAACACGCTGAGAGTGCCGACCGACCCGACTCACTGGGCGCTCGTCGTCGGCATCACCGTCCTCGGGACGATTCTCCCGATGATCCTGTTCACGGAGGGACTGGCTCGAATCGAGGCCAGCCGCGCCAGCATCGTCTCCACCAGCGAACCGCTGACGACCGTGCTGTTGGGTGTTCTCCTCCTCGGTGAACCCCTCACGATCAGTATCGCTGCCGGCGCGGCTCTCATCCTCGCTGGCGTCGGTCTCACCTCGACTGCTGCCGAGCGTGCCACCCGGCGCTGGATCGGCGACGCTGCCGCCGACGGACTCTCGATTCTCCGTGACGACGCGTGATACTATCGGTCACGCGTCTGCAAACGCGAGTGTACTTCGGTCACACACCCGTCGATGCGAGTGTCCCGGAACCGTGCCGCCGCCGCTCTTCGCCTCTGTTCCGTCGACTCCGCCTCACCGGTCCTCCTCTCGAAGAGCTTCGTCTCCGAACGCTCTCAGCCTGACTCTCCAATCTCATCATATTTCGTAGTATATAATAGCTATTATATTTCTTCGGTTCGAGGGGTTGCGAACGGGTGGCAAGTCGTCGAATCACAAGATTCCACCTGAAAGACAGCCTGTGGGCTCTGCCGACCGAGATCGAGACGAAGACCGCCTCTAGAGTGGCTCTCGGTGTAGCTTCAGACCTCGACTTGTAGCATCTATCCCAGCTACGTCTCCCGATCTGAATGATAAGTCCACGCCTGAAGCTACACTCACCACACTCTCCACCAGTGCGGTTGGAGTGACTGTCGGCACTGCCACCGTGTCACAACGCGCTCGCGCTGCCGATACCGGCGAGCAACTGTGGGCCTTCGAAACCGGTGGGTCGTGCCGCAAAGTCGTTATGAATCCATCACCCAGGCTCCGGGATTGAATACTACGTAGGAATCCACATCAGATTTATCCTTTGGATGAGCTGTGTGGAGCGTCAGTTCACCTGCTTTTGAGTGCGATCGATTCTGGTTGACCACCCACGCTTCTGCGTCGGTCTCTGAGGAAAACTCGATCTGGCGATCAAACTCGTCCTCACTGAGGGGCGTCTCGCGGAAGACGGAGTCCTTGAGTTCGACGAGGTAACTATCGGGCATGATCCGCTGTTAGTGACGGCGATTCTTCAACACTACGGAGATATCAGTCCCCGACTGTGTCCTCTTTATACTGTCGGTCACAAGTGTTGATAGATTGTTGCGTTTCACTCGGGGTTCCAACGC
>CAKZQY010000423.1 GCA_937142015.1 uncultured Halobacteria archaeon | reverse complement strand
TCTGTTGGTTGTCGTGTTCGACGTACTCCTCGGCGTTGCCGCCGGAGGTGATCTGTCCGGCACAGGAGACACACTGGCCCTGTCGACAGGCGTACGGGAGGTCCATCCCGGCGTCTTCACCCTGATCCAACAGCGGCTCGTCGTTGGCGACCTCGACCGTCTCGCCCTCCTTGGCGAACTCCACCTCGAAGTACTCGATCTCGTCGTCGGGGATGTCGCCCGGGCCGGCGTCGGCCTCGGCCGCGCCGCCCTCCGCGAGTTCGCCGTCCTCGCCGCCCGGCACCGCACCCGCCGCGACGCCCCCGCCGCCGATTGCGCGGTTGCCCGGCTCCGGAAAGTCCGTCTCTTCGACCGTCGAAGCCCGCTGTTCGAGAACCTCGTCCGAGATGTCGCCCGTCGGCTCCCAGCCCGTCCCGCGGGCGTAGTGTAAGACGACGAAGACGACGACGAGGCCCGTGCCCAGTCCGAGTGCCACGGGATCTACCATGCGAGCGCCTTGGACACGGGGCTTGAATAGGATTGTGATCCACCGGTGGATTGCCACGCGCCGGGAACGCGCCGACCGAAATTCGGGGCCGGCGACGGGATGACTCCGACGTGTCATCCGGAGCCACACAACGAGTCCCTCCTCCCCGCGCGACTGGCCAGCGAGCCACCGCTCCCTGTGCGACCGGCCAGCGAGCCACCACTCCCCGCGCGACCGGCCAGCGAGCTATCCTCCTCCGCGCGACCAGCCAGCGAGCTACTCCTCCTCCGCGCGACCAGCCAGCGAGCTACTCCTCCTCGCGCCGTCGCACCTCGTGGCGACCGAAGCCGTAGCGGAGGCGGTTGGCGAGTCGGCGGGCGAACCGATCCTCCCGAGAGCCGAACCGCTCCGCGAGCGCCTGGTACACCAGCGGGACCGGCACCTCCTGTTCCAGCGCCTCCTGAACGGTCCACGTTCCCGTCGAGCCGCCGGCGACGTGATCTGCCACGTCGCCGAGGTCGCTCCCCTCCTCGCGGAACGCCTCTGCACACAGCTCCAACAGCCACGACCGGATCACCGCGCCGTTGTTCCACGTGCGGGCGACGGCCGCCAGGTCGAGGTCGTACCGTCCGCGGTGGAGGAGTTCGAATCCCTCGCCGTACGCCTGCATCAGCGCGTACTCCACCCCGTTGTGGACCATCTTCACGTAGTGACCCGCGCCGCTCGGTCCCATCCGCTCGTGGCCCGCCGGTCCGGTCGCAATCGCGTCGAACACCGGTTCGAGTCGCTGGTACGCCGCTGCCGGCCCGCCGATCATCAGCGAGAACCCCAGCTCCGCGCCTGCCGGCCCGCCGGAGGTGCCACAGTCGAGGTACGCCGCGTCTGTCGCCTCCGCGCGCCGCAGTGAGTCCTCGAAGTGGGAGTTCCCCCCGTCGACGACCACGTCGTCGCTGTCGAGGCGTGGCTCCAACTCCGCGAGGGTCGCGTCGACCGCCTCTCCGGCCGGCACCATCAGCCAGAGCCGCACGGTGCCGTCTCCCGCCGTCTCCAGCCTGTCGACGAGCGCGTCCAGCGTCTCCGTCGCCGTCGCGCCGGCGTCGGCCGCTGTGTCCCGTGCGTCGCTGTCGAGGTCGAACGCGACTACCTCGTGACCCGCGTCGAGGAGCCGCTCGACGACGATCTGTCCCATCCGCCCGAGTCCGACGACGCCAACGTGCATACTCCCCGGTCGACCGGACGGGTGTTGTCGGTTGCGGTCGGCGCTCTGTGTGGCCGTCGCTGGTGCGCCTTGTGCCGAGAACAGTCCGTGCAGAGACCGGTCCGTGTCGAGACAGTCCGTGTCGAGAACAGTTCGCGGCGCGTCATAGGGTCGTGCGTAAACAGTTCGCGGCGCGTCACAGGGTCGTGCGTAGAGATTTTCGCGTGGGTGCCGAGTACCGGACGGTACCGCGCTGTTACTACGCCTGTAAGTCGAGTCGGCGGTACCTATCTACGCACGACCCTATCAGCCGGTACGCGACTACTCTTCGGCTTCCACTTCGCTCTCGGCGTCGACGGCGTCGTCGTCGGCGTCCGGCGGCGAGAGGTCACGTTCGAACTCGTCGAACTCGTCGAACGTCGTCGTGTCCAGGTCGTACTCGATCCGGCGGTCCTCGCGGTTGTCGGGGAGTCGGTCTTCGACCTCGGCGGCGACGGACTTCCAGCCGGGCTTGACCCGGACACTCCGTGCCGGGGTTCCGACGACGACGTGGTGGGCCGGCACGTCACCCTGCAGAATGGCTTTCGCGCCGACCATCGCGTTGCGGCCGACCTTCGAGCCGGCACGGATCATCGAGTCGAAGCCGAGCCGCACGTCGTCTTCGAGCACGGTGTGGTAGTTGAACACCTCCGTCTGGTCGACGATGTCGTGGTCGTGTGAGTAGACGTGTGCGGAGTCGGCCACCGAGACGCGGTCGCCGAGCGTGAGCTTCCCGCGGTCGTCGAGGTGAACGTCGTCGTGGATCACCACGTTGTCCCCGACTTCGATGTTGTGCCCGTAGGTGAAGGTGATCCCCTTGAAGAACCGACAGTTGTCGCCACACTCCGCGAACAGGTGGTTTGCGAGCATCTGACGGAAGCGGAGCGCGAACTCGATGTTGTCCGCCATCGGCGTGTCGTCGAACTGCCGCCAGAGCCACTGGAGGTACTTCGACTGCTGGAAGGCGTCCTCGTCCTTCTCGGCGTAGTACTCCGACTCCAGCGTCGCGTTACACGGATCGTACCCCTGTAGCCTCACCCGTTCTGCCGGCGACACCTCCTCGCCCGCCTGCCACCGCTCGTACGCCTCACGGTCGCCGAACAGGTCGACGAGTGTCTCACGGACGACGGCACAGGTGTCCTCCTCGGAGGCGAGCCGTTCGTCCACCTGTTCGACGAAGCTCTCCACTCCCGACTCGGCGTCTGCCGGGAGGTCGACGTGGCGCTTTGTCACGCCCTCGGATTCGGCTGCGACGCTCATATGGGTTCTGGTGTTCCTCCTCTCACACGCCAACCCGCCTTCTCCCGTGTTTATTCGTCTGTGTTTCCGAAACACTATCTCGGATATTTGCGCGACGAGCGACCCGAACACCACGTCGGACACGGTGATCGGGCGAGTCGATCCACGTCCAACAGCGAGGCTAGGCGAGTCGATCCACGTCCAACAGTAGGTCAGGAGAGTCGGCCAACGTCCGACAGTAGGTCAGGAGAGTCGGCCAACGTCCGACAGCACCGCGGAGGCGGTCGCGTCACCGCCAGCGCCGCGGCCGGAGATAGCGAGCTGTCCGGCGTGTGTCGACTCGATTTCGACGATGTTGCGCGTGCCCGAGACCGCGAGCGTGCCGTGCTCCGGGACGAGTCGCGGTCCGACTCGCACGGCGTCGCGGGTGGCTTCCCCGACGAGTCTGACCGTCCGGCCGTCTTCTGCGGCGAGTTCCAGCGCGTCGGCCGGCAGCCCTCTGATTCCCTCGACCTCGGCAGCCTCCAGCGAGGTCGTCCGCTCGCGGAGGTCGTCCACGTCCGCGGCATCTGCCTCCACGAGCCGGTTGGCGAGGATGACACACTTCAGAGCGGCGTCCGTCCCCTCCACGTCGAAGGAGGGGTCCGCCTCGGCGACGCCGAGATCCTGCGCCTCGGCGAGCACGTGTTCGTAGGCGACACTCTCGGCGGCCATCCGCGAGAGCACGAAGTTCGCCGTCCCGTTCAACACGCCGCGAACGGCGTCGACGCGACTCGCGCCCAGATCCGAGACTGTCGAGAGGATCGGAATCGCGCCGCCGACGGTCGCCTCGAACAACACCGTTCCCGCGGAGTCGACTTCCAGCTCGCGCACGTCGGCGTACCGTTCCGCGACCGGACCCTTGTTTGCGAGCACGACGTGGCGGTCGCGTTCGAGCGCCGTTGCGAGGTGGCCGAAGCCGGGCTGTGCGTCGCCGAGCGTCGTCGGCGTGGCCTCGACCAACACGTCGTAGTCTGTCGCCAGCGCGTCTTCGGGTGTCGCCGACCCGAGGCCAGCGCCGTCGGCCTTCTGTGAGAGCGCCGCAGTCGTGTCGACGCCGTCGGGGTCGACAGCGGCTGTCGAGGAGTCTGCCAGCGCGACGACGTCGTGGCCGTACTCGCCGGCGAGATCGGCGACAGAACTGCCGACCGCACCCGCACCGAGCACTGCGAGACGCACGTCAGACACCCCCCAAGGGTTCGATGACGGTCAGATCCTTCTCGTCTGCGACGGCACGCACCGTCGAGAGCGCACGCTCGACACAGCCCTCGCGGGCTCTGAGGTGGAGTCGCGCGGCAGACGGCTGCTCCTCGTCCGCCTCGGGGGCCGACAGGGCCACGTCCGCGACTGTCGCCTCGGCGTTCTCTCTGATCTCCTGGAGCGTCCCCGACAGGCCCGTGTCGACGAGGTGGCCGACGAGCACGACCACGACCTCGTCGGCGTACGACTCCGCGTCCGCCTCGACGACCGTCAGCCCCGCGTCACGGACGCCGTCGAGAATCGACTCGAACCGCACCGGCGGACACTCCAAGGCGATCTCGACCGGGATTCGACCGCGCGGCGTGCGGTCACCCCGCTCGTGGACGACCGACAACAGGTTGCCGCCGTTCTCGGCGACTGGCTGGAGCGCGGCGAGCAGCTGTCCCGGCTCGTCCGGAAGTTCGAGCATGATCGTGTGGACCTGTGGGTCCGACCCCGGCCCGCCGTCCGTCTCCAACTCCTCGTCGTCGACAGCGTCCTCGACACGCGTCGCCAGGTTGTCGGTGTCCGCCTCCAACTTCTCCTCGACACCCGTCGCCAGGTTGTCGGTGTCCGTCTCCTCAAGCGGCATACACTCCCCTCCACGAGTCACGTACGTCGGCGACTGCCGTCCGGAGTCCAGCGGCGACGACCGGGCTGCCCGCTGCGGGCGAGCGGTCGTCGGCCGTCGGCGTCCGAGCTGCGACGTGAGCGGACCGTGGGAGGGAGGATGTGTCGCCCCCAATAATACCGCGCGCTCCTGTCACCCGAATACTTACACCTGTCGGTGTCCGGACCGGGCTACGGGATGCTTCGCGCGCGTCGCGCCGTCGGTGGGAGCCACACTGGCGCATACAACACCGGTGAACCCCTCCACTGGTAAGTCTTCCTACCGCGGGCAACGGTTGCCGGTCGACCGACGATGGCCACCGACACGCGGGACCGACCGACGACGGCCACCGACACGCGGGACCGACCGACGACGGCCACCGACACGCGGGACCGACCGACAACGGCCACTGACACCGCGGCGCAGTTTTGCCACGCACGCGACCGTACCAGACCACAGCACCGCAACAGCACCAGACCACAGCACCGCAACAACACCAGACCACAGCACATATCCCCGCAGTCCTCCGCGGGAGCGTATGGACGGGACACTCGTAGACGGGCGGGTCACTGTGGGGGGTGACGCCAGACAGCGGTACTTCGACGCCGGCAGCTACGGTCGGCCGGCGGGCGGCGGCGTCGAGCTCGCGCGGGTCGAGGCGGCCCACCTGTTGTACCGCGGTGATCTCGACGCGGTCGACGGGATGCGGTTCAGAGAGTTCTTTCTCGACAGTGTGCAGGCCGAAGAGCGGTTCGCTGCACGGTTTCTCGTGTACGCGGACTTCAGGGAGCGCGGGTTCTACTGCTCACCGGCACGCGACGGCTGGCCGGGGTACGACGGGGACCCGCTACCGGACCTGACCGTGTACGAGCGCGGGGAACAGGCTGGCGGCGACGTCGCCTACCGCGTTCTCGTCGCGGGTGAACGGCGGCCGCTGCCGGCACGAGACCTCGCGGGGCTCACGCTTGCGGTCGTCGACGAGGAGAGTGACGTCGGGTACCTCACCTGCACGGGTGACGGCGGGTTCGACGGCCGGACGGAGGCGTCGCTCCCGACCGACGTGGCGGCGACGCTGTTGGACGACCGCGCCGTCTGTTGGGACCCGCCAGCGGTGCTGTACGAGAGCGCGTTCTACGGGCGGCCGGTCGCCGGCCGGGACGCCGCCGTCGTCGACGCACTCCAGCTCTCGCTCGTCGAGGCAGCGGCGCTGGCCGACCGCGGCGTCGTCGCCCTCGACCCGGCGCGTGTCAGAGAGCGCGGACGGGCAGTCGAGGGTGAGCGCTTCGACCGGCGACTGGCGGCGTACCGACGACTCAGAGACGACGGCGTCGTCCCGAAAACCGGCTACAAGTTCGGCGCAGACTTCCGAACGTACGACGAGGTGACGAGCGTCGACGAACTCTCACACTCGGAAGCGCTGGTGCGGGTGGTCGAACCGGATCACGAGTTCCACCCGCGTGACCTCTCGCTGGACGTGCGACTCGCCGGCGGCGTCCGCAAACGAATGGTGTTCGCGTTGACCGACGGTGAGGATGTCCAGTGGCTGACTGTCGGACGACTCACGCCGTGACCACCTCGGCGAGTGTGATCCTGCCGAGGCGCACGACGGTGGAGCCCGGACGGACGGACGGACGGCGGTGGAACCTGAACGACGGTGGAACCCGGACGGACGGAGATGGAACCCGGACGGACGACGACAGAAATCGGACGACGACGGCGGAAGCGAACGCTTTTCCCGACGACCGCGGAACGGAGACACAGTCATGGCAGACCGCGACACGCCACCCGAGGAGGCACAGCCCGACGACGACCCCCACCAGTCGGGCGCGTGGTGGCGTGACGGGGAGACCGACGAGCGACGGGCCGTGGAGGACGCGGCCACCGACGAGAGACCGACCTCGGCAGATGTCGCCACCGACGAGAGACCGACCT
>CAKZQY010000422.1 GCA_937142015.1 uncultured Halobacteria archaeon | reverse complement strand
TCGCCGACGACCTCCACCATCTCCTGTGTCTCGCCGTCGATCTGCGTGAGAAAGCCCAACCCGAGGCCGAGCCGATCTCGACCCACGTCCAGAATCTAACGGAGCTTCGCCTCGAACGCCGTCTCCGGGTCGCCCGCCACCTCGTACAGCCGGCGGAGTGACGCCTCACTCTCGCGGAGCCGTGTCTCCAGTGTCCGCTGTTCTGTGTGGTCGTCGAACACCACGACGATCCGCTGGACGCTGCCGTCGGCGTCGTGGAGTGGTGCAGCGCTGACCGAGAGCCACAGCTGTGTCCCGTCCTCGCGTTCGAATCCGTGCTCGTAGTGGCGGACCGGCTCGTCGGTCGCCAACACCTCGTCGACCGGGTACGTGTCGAGCGGGTCACCCGACTCGTCGAACGTCTCCCACTCCGGATCGTCGTAGGTGATCGTCCCCAACTGCGACTCCTCGATGCCGAGCAGTTGGAGTGCGCGGTCGTTCGCCTGCCGAACGACGCCGTCTGCGTCGACGACCACGATCCCCGTCGGCGCGGTCTCGAACACCTGCCGTCTGAGCTCGTTCTCCAGCCGGAGACTCTCTTCGAGCTCTCTCCTCTCCGTCACGTCCTGAAAGTAGATCGAGAGTCCGTCCTCGGAGGGGTACGCCGTCGCCTCGAACCAGCCGTCGAGGTGGTCGTAGTACGCTTCGACGGTCTGTGGCTCTCGCGTCTCGATTGCCCGGCGGTAGGCCTCGCCGAACGCCGACTCGCGGAGTCCCGGGTACGCCCCCCAGAAGTCTTCGCCCGGCTCCGGGGTGTTCGCCGCCCCGAGCAACTCGTCTGCACGCTCGTTGACGAACGTCACCCGCCACTCCGTGTCGACGGCGATGAACCCGTCTGTCATCCTGTCGAGCGCGCTCTCTGCCGCCGCTGCCGTGTCGTACGACTCGGTCTCACTCCGTCCGCCGCCGTCACCTCTCGCCGATCCGTCTCTCCTGTCGTCACTCCTGGGTCCGTCTCTCGTGTCGTCGCTCGCGGGCCCGTCTCTCGTGTCGTCACTCATTTTCTCTCCGCACGGTCGAACTCTGTAGCACGCGCTGATCTACAACCCTCGAACGTTGTACTCGGCGTGGCGTTATGAGGTTTCCCGTGTCTGTACGGGTCGACGAGCAGCGACGCCCTCACTCCACCTCGTCGTCGTTCGTGGCGGCTCGGACGCGTCCAGCGTGTTTCTGGAGTGCGTCGGCGAGTTCCTCGGCCTCCGCGGGCGAGAGGTGAACACGCTCGGCGTGAGCGTCGAGTGCGGTCTCCGCGTGGTCCGCCTCCAGTTCCAGCCGCACTTCCTCGGGGTCGCGGCGAGCGGCGGTGACGTTCACCACGCCGAGCGTCTCGACTTCTGCGGTCGCCCGACCAGCGTCGTGGTCTGCGGTCGCCCGACCAGCGTCGTGGTCTGCGGTCGCCCGACCAGCGTCGTTGTCTGTGGTCGCCCGGCCGGCGTCGTGGTCGTCTGCGCTGGTGGTCCCGCTCTCGGCTCGTCGGAGCGTGGACACGTCGGCCATGTCCAGTGTGGTGTACGCGTTGATGCGGAGCAGTCGATCCGGCATCAGTCGTCGCTCGTGACGGGGTACTCGTCGGAGGGGACGGGCGCTGGCCCGTCGTCCATCCCGTCCTCCTCGGCGTACGGGTACCACGTCGTCTTGGTGTTGTGCATGTACGGATCGTCGTACTCCGTCTCTTCGGGCTCGACGAGCTCGGCCAGCTCCTCCTCGTCTGTCCGCTCGACGAACTCGCGGAAGCTCTCGCCCGCCTCGCGCTCGGCGGCGAAGTTGTCGAGCAGGTTGTCGATGGCCCCCGGAACCTCGTCTGCGGGAACCCGCTGAGCGACCCAGTCGGCGAAGCGCGGGTCCTCACCCAGGCCGCCGCCGAGTCCGATGTCGAGCGCCTCGACTGGCTCGCCGTCCTTCCGCGTCTTCATCCCGCGCAGACTCACGTCGGCGATCTGCGGCTGTGCACAGGAAGCGGTACAGCCGGAG
>CAKZQY010000421.1 GCA_937142015.1 uncultured Halobacteria archaeon | reverse complement strand
TCCAGATCGCCGTCGGGGGTCTCGTCGGGATCGAAGTACGGCTCGACAGCCTCCATCTGGTCGTAGAAGTGCGACATGTCGACGACGAGGTCCTTCCGCACCTCGGCGTGTGGCAGCGGCTCGATCCGAACCGGGTCGTCGAGGTCCGCGAGCTGTGTCTTGCAGCCGAGTCGCTGGCGGCCGTTGACGAACAGCGCGTCGGAGCCACAGATCGCCTGCCGACAGGAGTGTCGGAAGGTGAGCGAGGAGTCGAACGTGTCACGCGCGTAGATCAGCGCGTCCAACACCGTCATCCCCTTGCTGAACGGGACGTGGAAGTCGTCGAACCGCGGCTCCATCTTCCCCGCCACCTCCGGGTCGTAGCGGAACACCTTCAGATGGACGGTGTCCTCACTCCCCTCGGCGCGTGCTTCCGCCTCGCGCATCGCCTCCTCCTCGGCGGCTGTGCGGGCGTCTACGTCTCGCTTCCTGCGACGGCGGTCGCCGGGACTCTCTTCCGTCTCTGTCTCCGTCTCCGACTTGGGAACTTGCGTACTCATTGTCGTGTGTCGTGTCGTCTGTGGTCGATCAGAACAGCCCGATACCGGCCCACTCGTTGGCAGTGCGGACACCTTGGACGATCAGCAGGACGCTGGCAGCCACGAGCACCCACTTGACGGCCCGTTTCCGCTGGCCAGAGAGACCCTGGTTGATCAGCGCGTTGTAGACGCCGTTGACGCCGTGGAACGTCGCCGTGATCAGGAACAGCACCATCAGCGAGTAGTAGGTCCACTGGCTCATCCGGGCGCTGGAGGCCGCGAACGTCACCTCCGCGGCGTGGTTGACGAAGTGGAGCAGGAAGAAGTGGAACGCCAACACCACGACGAGGAAGGCGGCCGTGATCCGCTGCCAGAGCCACCGGCGACCGCCGCGCTCGAAGGAGGAGTACCGCTCCGCCATCTCAGAACACCCCCGCGAGGAACGTCGGCACCGAGGCGACGACGATGGCTCCCGTCAGCCCCAGTGAGGCGTAGAAGGCCTTGTCCTGTGCCTCCAGTCCGATTCCGAGGTCGACGAGGAGCAGCCGGAGCCCGTTGAGGATGTGGAAGACGGCGACCGCCAGCAGCCCGATCTCCAACAGCCGGACGACCAGCAGGCTCTCCAGCGTCTCGATGGTGTTCGTGTACGCCGCGTCGCCCTGCAACGCCGTGCTGAGGACTGCAATGTGGGTGAACAGGTAGCCCACGAGTACCCACCCCGTGAACTTGTGGAACACCCACGCCCACATCCCCGCCGAGAACTCCCGCCACCGCCCGAAGTCCTCGACGAGTCCCCGTTCGTACGACTGGCTCATGGGATGTCGTCGGGGATGTCCCGGCTTAGTAGTTTCGCGTGCGGCCGAGTCTCGGGGGCAACCAGTAGTCGAGTGCTGTCGCAACCGGTAGTCGAGCAGCTGGCGCAACCAGCGCGGAGCACGCCGAGTCGAACGACGCTTCCCGTCAGAACCCAGCGAGTCGAGTCGCCTGTTTTCGGCGTCGACGTTTCAGCACACTACAAAAAACTTGAAACTCCGTCGGGCTAGTTCTTCGTCGTGTCTCTGAGTGTACGGCGACCGGCTGTCGTCGTCTGTCTCGTCTCGCTCCTCCTCGTGGGGCCAGCACAGGCGGCGACAGTCGGTCACGGCTCTCTCGACGATACTGTGAGTTCCAGCGCTGTCGCGGCCGGTGGACACGCCGACCAGTCTCAGTGGAGTGACCGCGTTCGAGACCACGAGGAGAATCTCACCGAGTCGGGGCCGCCGGAGATCGAAGTGACGGCCACCATAGAGAACGCGCCGGGTGAGATGGTCAGAATGCACGTTCAGGTCGTCGTTCCTGCAAATGTGACCGGATTTGGCATCAGAGTACCTCCACGGGTAGAAGTGGTGGAGACACAGAATCTGAGTCAGTCGATTAGGGAAGACGGTGACTTCATAGAGAATCTGCTCCTTCCAGAACGACGAGTCGTTGTCGGATTCACGGGGAGATACAACGCTCCGTACCGAGGCAATTTCAGTCGAACTACAGAGACAGCGACTGACGAGTGGGTGTTCACCTACCCGGGACTAGTACAGTTTGCATGGAACAACGGGGGAGGTGAGGCGGCGACACTTCCGACTGACATCCCGCCATTCGACCACCATATTCCGGTCGCTAGTTTAGCAACAGACGGGAACCGAACGTTCACCGGAGCAAAGTACGTCTACCTCGGGAATCACTCAACCGAGAGTCGAACATTCAACGACCAGCAGTCGACGATTGTCGTCCCGACCACTGTCTCGGCGGACCGGAAACAGTCTATCGACACCGACCGAGTGTTCAACCGACTCGGCGAGGCGAGCCAGAGGCTGAACGTCGGCTATCGGGACCACGAACTGAACGTGTTCGTGCCGACTGACCCAGTCAGAGAGGGGGGTGCCGCGTGGCGCTCACCCGACACAGAGATTCCGAACGATCTCTGGATTCACGCGAACAGCACGAACAGCAGCATCGTGTTCTCCGAGTACATCCACACACGACAGGCGTTCAGAACTGACGAAGAGATGGATTGGATCGTCGAGGCGATGGACGGCTACTACTCGGCGGCACTCGCGCGTGAGGTCGGGCTCGAACAGTCGAACTTCACAGAGGAGGTACGAACAGAAGCGAGAGAGTGGGCCGACACGAACCTCACAGACCCCGATCACGACTTCTCGGCAGACTACGCCAAGGGCGCTCGCGTGCTCGCCGCACTCGACGCGAAGATCAGACGCGCGACCGACGGTGAGCGCACGCTCGAACACGTTTGGGCGCGGATGAACGCTCGTGATTCGACCGTCGACCACGAGGAGTTCACCCAGATCGTCGAGCGTGTCGCCGGACGCTCGTTCGACACGTGGCTCGAACGGTCGCTCCAGACGGCCGACCTCCCGCGCGTTCCGGAGAACCGATCGTTGTACACCGTCGAGGACGACCCAATCGATCTCGACGGGGACGGGCTCTCGATGGCCGCAGAGCGGGACGCCGACACGGACCCGTTGGAGACGGACACGGACGGTGACGGACTCGGCGACCGAGCAGAACTGGCGAACGGGACAGATCCCGCAACAGCAGACACAGACGACGACGGTCTCGACGACGATGTCGAGCGCGCCGGTCCGACGAACGCGACGGTCGCGGACACGGACGGTGACGGTCTTCTGGACGGTCGTGAACGGGCCGGTCCGACGAACGCGACGGTCGCGGACACGGACGGCGACGGTCTCGTGGACGGCCGCGAAGTCGGTCACCCGACGAACGCGACAGTCGTGGACACGGACGGCGACGGCCTCCCCGACGGACGCGAGCTGGAGATTGGCACGAACGCGACGCTGGCAGACACGGACGACGACGGTCTCGCC
>CAKZQY010000420.1 GCA_937142015.1 uncultured Halobacteria archaeon | reverse complement strand
GCTTCACGTGAAGTGTAGGCGGGAGAGGCGTCGCTTCGCGTGAGGGACGGCGGGGTCCTGTAGGCGGTGGGGTTTTGTCTCTCGGGCCGTTCTGTCGTGTGCATGGTGAAGGGTGACACACCGGCGTGGATACGGTGGGCGGGTGGAGCCGCTGTGTACGTCGTGGGTCTCGTCGTCGCGGGACGGCTGGTCGGGAGTCGACCACTCGCCGCCGGAGCGCAGGTCGTCGTCGACGCGACTCCGGGCACAGTAGCGACTGCTGCTATCGAGACGTTCGGGCAGTCTGCACAGCCGCTGGTGACTGCGGGGGTGGCACTCGCGCTGATCGCCGCGGCCGCTGCCGTTCCACGAACGCGTCTGTGGCTCCACGAACAGAGGGGTGTCGAAACTGACTCCGTGGGTAACTCCTCGGAATCCGACCGCGGTGACAGCGCGATTCCAGCCGAGAGCGACAGCGCAATCTCAGTCGAGGGCGACAGCGCGACTCCTGCTGACGGTGATAGTACGACTCTCGCTGGGACACTCACTCGGCGAGGAACTGTCGCGGTGGTCGTGTGTACGCTCGCCGTGTTCCTCTTCGCTGGCGCGGGGTCAGTTCGGGCTGTCCTCGCAACGGGTGTTGCGACGCTCCCGCCGCTCGCCGGGCGGTGGCTACTCGTCACTCGTCGTGGGAGTGACCGACGGGCGTTCCTCCGACGCGCGACTGCGACGGGAGTCGCGCTGGTGGGGTTCGGCGGTGGTGCATTCGCGCTCGGACGATTCGGTGACGCCGGCGGTGGGAGTGGTCCGCGACCGGGGCAGTCGTTCGCAGCGGCGACGGAGACGGCCGCCGAGGGAGGGACTGGTTCGAACACAGGCAGCGGCACGACCGACGACAGTGGGCGGGCGGGCGAATCGGGAGAGACGGACCCGAATGCACAGTCGGGTGACCAGACCCCGAGCGCCACCGCAGCACGTCCGAAGACGGCGACTGGACGGACAGAGCCAGACGGCTCCACCGTCACGCCCGGCGCGACAGAGACGGGCGAGGAGATGAGCGACGCAGCGGCTCGCTCCGTCCCAGTGACGGTGACGACGAGAGACACCGAGGCGGCGTTCGACTTCGCGTTCGAGGGGATGCCGCCACAGCTCACGCCCGTTGCCGACCACTACGTCGTGGACAAACAGCTCGACGACCCGGAGCTGTCTGCCGACGACTGGGCGCTCACCGTCGGCACGGGTGACGCGACGACGGAGACGGTCACCTACTCGTTGACGGATCTGATCGGCCACGATGCGTCGACACGCCGAGTCGTGACGCTGGCGTGCATCTCGAATCCGGTCGCTGGACCGCTGATCTCGACGATGCGGTGGCGTGGGATTCCGCTGTCGACGTTACTGTCCGAGGCCGGGGTGACAGACGACGCCGTCGACGTGGTGACGCGCGCTGCGGACGGCTACGAGGAGGCGATCCCGTGGGAGATCGTCCGCGACCGCCCGGAGATCGTGCTCGCCTACGGCGCGAACGGACAGACACTCCCCCGCGAACACGGGTTCCCGGCGCGGCTCCTCGTCCCCGGACGGTACGGGATGAAGATGACGAAGTGGGTGACGGAACTGGGTGCCGTCGAGCGGGAGTTCGACGGCTACTGGCAGACGCGTGGCTGGGACGAGGAGGCTCCCGTGCAGACTCTCTCGGCGATCAGAGCCGCACAACGACGGGGGGACCGGATCGGACTCGGCGGTATCGCGTTCGCCGGGAGTCGTGACATTCAGCGTGTCGAGGTGAGTCTCGACGGCGGGGAGTCGTGGCACGACGCGACACTGGAAGCGCCGCCGTCGCCGCTCGCACGGCGGCGGTGGCGCTACGTCACCGAACGGTCGCCCGGGACGTTCGAGGCTGTCGTCCGTGCGACTGACGGCACCGGCACCGTCCAGACGGAACGACGCTCGACGCCGCACCCGGACGGCGCGACTGGCTGGCACCGCACGGAGTTCGAACTGTGAGCCGAGACGACGAACACGACTGTCGGCGCTCACACGAGTCGGGTTCCTCGGCGTGTTCGGCTCACCGGCAGCACAGCGAATCCGGCTCCGCGACGACTCGCCGTCGGTATCTCACGGCGCTCGGTGTGGCGCTCGGGGTGGCTGGCTGCGGCGGTGGGGGCGGCGAGAACGCCACGTCGACGGTCGCCCCCGAGCTCGAAGGAACTCCCAGCGCGACGGAGACGCCGGACGAGACGACATCCTCGGACAGTTCGGCGGAGTCGGCGACAGAGACTCCGTCGCCGACAGCGACGCCGAAGCCAGTGACGGTATCACCGGACGCAGTCGGACGCGACGTCCCGGGTTACCCGACGGTCGGACACGACCCCGGCCGGAGTGGTCTCGTCCGGGGTGACGAGGGGCCGACGACGACGGAGGAGGGGTGGCAACACGCGACGGAGGGACAGGTGTTCTCGACACCTGCGATTGCGGACGGTGCAGTGTTCGCGTCGAGCCAGCGTGGCGGCGTCTACGCGGTGGAGATCGAGACCGGACGACGACGGTGGCGGGTCGACACGGAGGGTGGAGCCTCGTCGCCGACAGTGGTCGACGGGACCGTGTACGTCGGTGGTCGTGACGGAGTGGTGCGGGCGGTCGACGCCGAGTCGGGGGACGTTGTCTGGGAGATGGAGACCGGAGGTCCCGTTCACTCCGACCCAGCGGTTGTCGACGAGACCGTGTACGTCGGGAGCTTCGACGGCGGACTGTACGCGCTGTCGGCGGCCGACGGCTCGACAGAGTGGCGCTACGTCGCGGACAACGTGTTGCCGGGGAGTCCGGCGGTCGACGACGACGGTGTGTACGTTCTCTCCTTCGGCGGACGCGCACACGCAGTCGAACGGACGAGCGGGGAGCGACGCTGGGCGTTCACGACCGGCGGTCGACAGGTGCTCGGGTCGATTGCCGTCGCGGACGGGACACTGTTCTTCGGGAGCAACAACGACCGTGTGTACGCCGTGGACGCGAAGACGGGCGAGACTCGGTGGTGGAGTTCGACTCGGACGGGTGTCGGTGCGACGCCGACGGTGACACCAGAGACGGTGTACGTCGCCGCACTCGACGAGTTCCTCTACGCGTTCGACACCGGCACCGGCGACCTCCGGTGGGAGCGCAACCTCGGCACGGGTGTCTCCTCGCCGACAGTGGTCGGTGACACGCTCTACGTCGGCGCACGCGACGGGACGGTGTACGCCATCGACCGTGCCGAGGGCACTGTTCGCTGGGAGTACGCGACTGGCGGCGACGTGCGCTCGACGCCGGCCGTCGCGGACGGAGTGCTGGCCGTCGGCTCTGCGGACGAGTCGATCCACGCGATTGGCGCGGGACTGGTCCGTGCGGCGGAGACGGCGGTCGACGTGGTGATCGACGGCGCACCGAACGGACTGGAGACGTTCGAGCTCCGAGTCGAAACTGGTGGACCGCTGATCGCCGAGGTGGTGCCTGTCGTCACGACTGGCACTGGCTTCGAAATCGTGGCCGGTGGTGAGGGTGAGACGGCTGTCACCGCGGCAGGGGTCGTCCTGGACGGCGCTGTGCCTGCCGACGAGACGAGTGTGCTGCTCACTGTTCGACTTGTGACCGCGGCGACGCGTGAGCAACTCTCGCTGTCCGTCTCCGAGCTGACCGACAGCGACGGCGACGATGTCGAGGCGAGTCGCCTCCGACTGCGTGTCCGCGATGCAGAGAACTGATACGACGGTGTCGACGGCCGAAGTGTACTGTCGGTCACAAGTGTCGATACAGCGTTGCGTCTCACTCGGGGTTCCAACGCGTCTCGCTGTCGACCCCGGGTTCGATGGCTTGTGACCGACAGTACAGCCGAGTGGGTGGAGGCAGTGGCTCCCCGACGGCCCGTCCGTGAGCCGACTGGGAGTACCGCCGACTGGGAGTACCGCCGACTGGGAGTACCGCCGACTGGGAGTACCGCCGACT
>CAKZQY010000419.1 GCA_937142015.1 uncultured Halobacteria archaeon | reverse complement strand
ACGTAGTCGATAGCGGGCTCGAAGGCGGCGGTGGTCTCACCGGTGATCTCGTTGTCGATCTCGTGGAGCCGTTTCCCGAGCGCGACCTTCGCCGTGACGCGCGCAATCGGGTAGCCGGTCGCCTTCGACGCGAGCGCGGACGAACGAGAGACGCGCGGGTTCACCTCGACGACGCGGTACTCCCCGCCGGGAGTGCCGTCGTCCTGCCACGCGAACTGGATGTTACAGCCGCCCTGAATCCCGAGATCGCGGATCACCTCCAGTGCCGCGTCGCGCATCCCCTGGTGACCGTCGTCTGGAATCACCTGCGACGGGGTGACGACCGTCGACTCCCCCGTGTGGATACCCATCGGGTCCAGATTCTCCATGTTGCAGATGATCACACAGGAGTTGTCGGCGTCGCGCATCACCTCGTACTCCAGCTCGATCCACCCGTCGATGGACTCCGTGATCATCACCTCGTCGTTGCGGGAGAGACGCAGCCCGTGACGCGCCCGCTCCCGGAGTTCCTCCCGGTCGTACACGACACTGGACCCCTGTCCGCCGAGCGTGTAGGTGGTCCGAACGATCACCGGGAGCCCGCCGACCGACGCCAGTGCGTCCTCCAACTCGTCGAGTCCCGTGATCGTCTTCGAGCGTGGAACGGGCTGGCCGAGCGACTCCATCCGCGCGCGGAACCGGTCGCGGTCCTCCGTCGCGTAGATCGTCTCCAACGGCGTGCCCATGATCTCGACGCCGTACTCGTCGAGCACACCGCGCTCTGCGAGCTCCGCGGTGACGTTCAACCCCGTCTGACCGCCGAGTCCCGCGACCACACCGTCTGGCTCCTCCTGTGCGATCACCTCCGCGATCGACTCCGGCGTGATTGGCTCGATGTACACCCTGTCTGCCATCTCTGGGTCCGTCATGATCGTCGCCGGGTTCGAGTTCACCAACACGACCTCCGCACCCTCCTCCTGGAGCGCCCGACAGGCCTGCGCGCCGGAGTAGTCGAACTCCGCCGCCTGCCCGATCCGAATCGGACCGCTCCCCACGAGCAAGATTCTGCGTCCGTCGTTCATCGTCTCGGGGTGGTGCGTGTATCGTAATAAGCCCCGCGGATCGGGACGTTATTCGAAGTGAGTTACGAATTTCGAAACGAGGTGGTCACGTCCGTCGGCAGGCGGTCGATTCGGGGAGCCGACGAACACCGCACAGCACGGGTTCTCCGATCAGTCCAGCCGTGCCGCGACGTCTTCGAGTTGCGCACGACGGTCTTCGACAGCTGCCTCACGGAGCGCCGCCTCCTCGTCGGTCGGACACTCTACGTCCGGCACGGCAGTCGGGCGGCCGCTGCCGTCGAGGGCGACGAACGTGAAGAAGGAGGTCGTCGTCTCGCGGTGCTCACCAGTCTGTGGATTCTCCGCGCGCACGTCCACTTTCACGTCGACACTCGTCTCGCCGGTGTTGAAGACGAACCCTTCGATCACCGCGACCTCCCCGAGGTCGATGGGGCTGATAAAGTCCACGTGGTCCATCGAGGCGGTGACACACTGTCGAGAGGAGAACCGCATCGACGCGATGGCTCCACAGATGTCCATCCAGTGGAGCACGGCACCACCCAGCGCGCGCCCGAGGTTGTTCGTGTCGTTCGGGAGCAACAGCTCCGTCATCTCCGTGTACGACTCCGCGAGCGACACCGCGTCTCCGCCGTCTACCCGCTCGCTCCGTCGACTCCGTACGCCCGACCCGAGGCGGTTCGTCTGCTCGTCCATACCGCGGCGCAGGGCTCCCGAGTAAAGAGTCCCCTGCTGTCACTCGGGTCGCGTGACGTTCCCGAACACGGCCGCGACTTCGGCGTTCGTGTCACTGTCACTCGCGTCTCCGGTGTCCGTGTCACCGGCACCTGCGTCTCCGGCTTCACCGTTCGGTACCAGCGCGACACCGACGACCACGTCACTCCCGTCGACGACGCGGAAGACGTGAACGGTCACCGTCCGTTCGTCGGCTCTGCCGTCACCGTCGACGGCAGTCTGAGTGGCCGAGAACCGAGTGATCGTGGTCTTCGAGCCGAGCACGGTGGTGCGGTAGTTGCCGGCAGGTTCGACATCCGCCAGCGCAGGGAGTCGACTCTCGAACGCAGTGTGTGCGCGCTCGACGAGTGCTGGTGGTGTCACGCTCCGGAGCGTCGACTCGTTCGTCCCCCGAATCGCGGGCGAGGTGAGCAACACCACCCGCGCGCCGGAGTCGTGGCCGAACAACACCGCGTGTTCGACGACCGTCACGTTCTTGCGACCGCCGGTCTCCCACGACCCGGAGCGGTCGTTCACCTGTCGTGTCCCGTTGGTCTCGGTCGCGGCGAGTCGTTCGTACCCCGTCGTGTCGAGTGTCTCCGCGGCGACGCTGGGCTGGATCGACTCGTACCGTTCTGGAAAGCCTGCGCCCGAACAGCCGGCGACGATGACCGCCACAGCGACCGCGACTGTCGTCCGTCGACGTGTCACGAGATACCAACGTGCTGGAGAAGCAAGTACGTTCGGTCACACTACCGGCCATCTCGTCGAGGTAGTCCTCATACGGTCGTGCGTAGTGATTTTCCGTGACTGTCGCGGTATCGGGCAGTATCACGTCGCTGCGGTGCTCTCTGTCAGTCGCCGGCGGTAACGATCTACGCACGACCGTATCAGTCTCACGGGGACTCTTGTCTAGTTCGACCCGGAATAGGATCGACGGACAGTGACAACTCGTACTGCCCGGATTCGGTCTCGTCTGGGTGGTGTACCCCGACGACCGACTGGACGTAGTTCTGTCCTCGCCTTCCGACGTTCATTACGGCCTGGACGCAGTCACAGAGGGAGCCGAATCCGAAGTCGGGCTCGTACGGGTATATTGCTCCGGTGAGGTAGAATCCCGCGAACCGGAACTCGTCTCCCGAGAAGACTTCTGGGTCCGTCTGCGGCGTCGAGGTGACGATCCGTACGGCCCGAGCGAAACTGTCGAGTGTGTCGTCGTCAGCCTCTGCGAGAAGCTGTGAGGCGAGGCGACTGCACGGATCTTCCTGTGGCTCAGCCGACTCGTCCTCGCCGTCAGTGTCGTCTGGTGTCGTGTCGTCGAGATCACGACGAATCTCCGACTCGTCGATCTGCTCAGCTATCGCTCCAACGAGATTGAACGGGTAGACGACAGGGAAGTATCGAGCCTCGGGCTCTCCAACGACGATGACGACCGTATTGTCTTCCTCGAGCAAGATCTGGGTAGTAGTGTCGCCATCTTCTGTCTCTATGTCTTCAGATCGCTCTGTCTGGAGGCTGAAATCCTCAGCGAACGACTCGACTTCGGCCAGCGCCGCCTCGTACTCTGCGTCGGTCGGCATTCAGATGGCACCTCCGTTGTTTTGGCTCTGCCCTGCTCTCACTCGGTCCTTTCGCGGTGGCGACTCTTTCAGGCTCCCGTTCTGTGCGTCGCCCACTGTCGAAGTCAGGACAGACGCAGAGGATTCTCCTGTGTTGTGTGGGAAATCGGCTTCGCCCATCTCGTCAATTGGAACCCATCCTGAACTACTATCCCCCTGAGTCTGCCCCATCCGCTCGGCTCGTCTCCGAGCAAGCTCACGAACAGATATCGGGTTCCACTGTGCCTCCGGCTCGGATGCGTAGTAGAGCCCGTCGAGGATTCGATCACCGAACTTAGTCAGCGTGTACGCGCCAGTGGACTGGTCACCGATTCGCTCACCTGCTCGCTTCTTGACCACACCTCCTCTCTGGAGCTCGTCGAGCGTGTTCGTGAGCGTCTGCTGGTGGACGTCGAGTTTCTCACGGATCTCACCGAACTGGAGGGACTCCTCTTCCACCAACAACACTACTACGGCGTATCCGACATCGTTGCTCCCACTGAGTCCGTCCACTGCGAGCCTGACCTCCAGCGGGATCTTCCCTGCGTACTCCGAACGCGGATCACTCATCGGGTCAAATATTGTTGACTGAATGGTCTAAAGTCTATCGAATCGCAGATAGAGTGGGTTTGACACCGTTCGATTTAATACTGGGGAATATATAGCATTCACAATGCGTTTCGGGGACAGGTATCCAAATTTCATTTCAGATAATAGTAACGACTGCGGACTTTTGGGACACATGTCGGAAAAAACAACGGAAGTGCAAGTGGTCGGGCCGCGAATGGGTGACTGTAGCGCCATCGTCCGTGAAGTTGCGGACTTTCTACACAACGAGCGTTATCCGAATGCTACCCCCGTCTGTCTCTCTCACTCTGCCGACATGGACCAGATCCGAGATGCCGATGCTACGATACTACTACTACTGAACGCGGCCCACACCTCAACGAAGGACAGTGTCCGTCTCCTGCGGCCTCTGACAGCTGTCGTTGAGCACCTCCGGACGGAGTACGGCCGAGATGGGTTGAAAACGTTGCTCGTATTCGAAGGGTTGCACGAGAGCACGGTTATTCAGCTCTTCTCCCAAACGGACGTTGGATCTTTCCCGAAAGCCAGTATATATCGAGCAAAAAAGCACGAATTAGAAACAATAAAAGAAAAAGCAGTTGCACACTGCGCGAACTGTCGAGTATGATACTACAGACCTCAGTCTTCTCGGGTGCGGTTACGATAGTTGCCGCGTTTCTCGGACTTCTTGGTGGAATACTTTCTAGAGTCATTTGGCACAGAGTAAAAACCAGAACAAAAAGAAAGAAACTGCGAGCTGCAATACTCGCGGAAATCACAACTCCAAGAGAAGCTATTGAGACCGCAGCTAGTGTGGATTCGAAGGTAGAGGCCAGTGAGATTCGTCACTCTACGTTTCCGAACAGAGTGTACACTACCCAAACTGCCGATGTTGGACTACTCAGTTCTGACGAAACGAAATACGTAGTCGAATACTACAGCATCGTGGAGGTAGCGAACGAACAACTCAGCCCAAGTGAAGAGTACGGTGACCCGCAGGACTTCTTCGAGACAGCGCTGAGTGTGAAGTCAGCTAGAGACGACGCGGAATACGTTCTCGAAGCCCACGCTCGCTGGTTCGGTAGGTCACGGTTTCTATTACGAAAGTGGAAAGATGGAGATCGGTACTGGCGCGACGACACCGACACGAACGACAGCGACTCGACAGTCGACGACCAGGGGCGAGAGAAGAGTAGCGAACCAAGTGAGGACGACGACAGTAGCCAGACGAGAGAGGAGTACCACTCCGAGCGAGAGTCGTGAGCGACACCACCCGCAGACGACCGGAACACGCGCCTTTTACTCCCCGCAGCCGTTCCCGTGGCGTATGACAGACGCCGCGGACCTGATCCTCACAGACGGAGAGGTACACAGCCTCGGGGAGCCAGACGAGACACACGAGGCGGTCGCCGTCCGCGACGGCGAGATCGTCCGCGTCGGCTCGACGTACGACGTGGCGTTTCTGGCCGACGCGGAGACGGAGCGAATCGACCTCGACGGCCGTGTGTTGCTCCCGGGGTTCGTCGACGCACACACCCACCTCACGAACAGCGGTCGGTACCTCGTCCACGCGGATCTCTCTGCTGCCGAGTCGAAGAGGGAGGCGCTGGACCTACTCGAGGAACGCGCGACAGCCACAGCAGACGACTCCGAGGAGGAGACAGGGGCGGAGGGGACAGCGTACGTCCTCGGCTTCGGCTACGACGAGAGCACGTGGCCGGAGACAGAGTATCTCACTGCGGCGGAGTTGGACACGATCAGCGAGACACGCCCAGTGATCGCCTTCCGGGAGGACATGCACGTCGCGTCGGTGAACAGCGTCGCGCTCGACCGGCACCGGGAGGCGATGCCGGACGACGACGTACAGACCGAGAACGGCTTGCCGACGGGTGTCGTCGTCGAGGAGGCTGTCGACCCGTTGTACGAGGCAGTCGAGCCGGACGAGGAGGCGACCCGCGAGTTGATCACCGCGGCACAGGCGGCAGCGAACGAGCGTGGCGTGACAGGTGTCCACGACATGGTGCGTCAGTCACACGCGCCAGCGGTGTACCGCGATCTCGACGCCGAGGGCATACTCTCCGTTCGCGTCCGTCTCAACTACTGGACGGACCACCTAGAGGCGCTGATCGAACTCGGCGAGCGGACGAACCACGGCAGCGAGATGGTCCAGACGGGCGCGATCAAGAGCTACACGGACGGGAGCTTCGGCGGTCGGACGGCGAAGCTGTCGGAGCCGTACGCGGACGGCGACGGGGCTGGCCAGTGGGTTGTCGACCCCGAAGAACTGCGCGAGTACGTCGCACGAGCGACCGACCACGGGTTCCAGTTCACTGCCCACGCCATCGGCGACGAGGCAGTCCGCGCAGTCGTCGAGGCGTACGAAGACCTCACCGACCCGGCATCGGGCCGCCACCGAATCGAACACGTGGAGTTGGCCGACGACGAGCTGATCGACCGGATCGCAGCGTCGGACATCGTCGCCAGCGTCCAACCGAACTTCCTCAAGTGGGCTGGCGAGGACGGCCTGTACGCGGCGCGACTCGGAGAGCGCCGGACGGAGACCAACCGCCTGCCGGCGTTTCTCGACCGTGGAGCGGCGCTCGCGTTCGGGAGCGACTGTATGCCGCTCGACCCGCTGTTGGGCGTCCACCACGCGGTGAACGCACCCGCAGCCCAACAGCGGCTGGACGTGACCGAGGCGCTGCGTGCGTACACCAGCGGGGCCGCCTACGCCGGGTTCGACGAACACCGCCTCGGCACAGTTGCCGTCGGAAACCGTGCCGACCTCGTCGCGCTCGAGGCGTCGCCGTGGGACCAACCCGACGCGATTCGAGACATCGACGTTGCACTGACGCTGGTGGACGGCGAGGTCGTCTACGAGCGCGAGTAGCGATTGGCGCGCAATTCGAAGAGCTACTTCACATGGCGCGCAATTCGAAGAGCTACTCCACAGTTCGTTCGCGCACACGGACACCCTTGCTGGAGAGGTGTTGCATCCGGTGGCGGGCGAACTCCTCCTCGCTCGTGCCGCGGGTCGCCAGCACGTACACCAGCGCGGTGCCGCTCGGGCGCATCGTCCGGCCCGCCCGCTGTGTCCCCTGTCGGCGACTCCCGCCGAGTCCGGAGGCGACGATAGCGAGTTCCGCGTTCGGGAGATCCAGTCCCTCGTCGGCGATGCGGGAGACGATCAGTGACTCCTGTCGCCCCTGTCGGAAGGCTTCGAACAGTCGGTCACGCTCGTGGTGGCGGGTTTCGCCGGAGACGAACGGGACACCGAGTGACGCCTCCAACTCGCGTCCCTGATCGAGGTAGTCGACGAACACGAGCGTCCGGGCGTCGGCGTGTTCCTCGCGGAGACGACGGACGGCGTCCACCTTCGCGGGGTTAGTGGCGGCGAGCTGTCGCTTCTCCCGGCGGTCGGCCGCGACCCACTCGTTCTCGGCGTCGTCGTCGCGCCACGGCACGTACCTGATCTCCACCTCCGGCTCGACGACGTGACCCGCGTCGAACAGCGCCCCCCAGTCGGTGCCGAGCGGCGGGCCGATCAGGGTGAAGATCTCCTCCTCGCGGTCGTCCTCGCGGACGGCAGAGGCGGTCGTGCCGAGTCGGTGGCGACTCTGGAGGTCCGCAGTCCGGCGGAACACGTCCGACGGCAGGCGGTGACACTCGTCGAACACGAGCAGTCCCCACTCGCGGGAGTCGAACAACGACCGGTGACGATCCATCCCGGCCGTCTGGTAGGTGGTAATCGTCACTGGACGAATCTCCTTCGTCCCGCCGTGGTACTCGCCGATCTGGTCGTCCGCGAGGTCCGTGTGCCGTTGGAGTTCCGCGTGCCACTGGCCCGCCAGCTCCCGAGACGGAACGAGAATCAGCGTCTCTCCTCCGACCGCAGCGAGCACACCCAAGGCGGCGACAGTCTTCCCGCTGCCCGGCGGCGCGACCAACACACCCGACTGCTGTTCGAGGAAGCGGTCCACCCACTCGCGCTGGTAGTCGCGCAGCTCCGTCTGGAGGGTCACTGCGAGCGGCTCGCCGCTGTCGAGGTCTCGGTCGTCGCGGACGGGGTAGCCCGCCTCGTACAGCGTGCGCTTGATCGCGCCGACCGCGTCGGCGTTCACCCACGACTCCGTGTCCGAGATCGGCGCGCGCAGGTGGGTGTCGTCGAGTTTCTGGCGCGCCACGTTGCCCATCAGCTCCTCGCGCTCGGCGCGTAAGACGACGTAGCCGTCCTCGTGAGTGTCGAGCACGAACTGGTTCGCGCGCTTCCACTGCTCGCCGATCCACTCCTCTAAGGAGGGGACGCGTCGCGGGAGCACCGAGCGGACGCGAGCCAGCAGTCGGTCGAGGTCGTCGAACGGGGCGGCCCAGATGTCCTCGGGGCGGATCTCGTAGAGGTACCCCCGCGTGCCGGGGTCCGTCCGCGTCGAGTCGACGAGGTGCGCGAACTGTGCGAGTCCAGCACGCGTGTACTGGGTCGGCATATCGGCCACGACCTCGCGGCGGTCTGGAAAGACGACCAGCCGCTCGCGCTCTGCGAGGTCACCCCACGACTCGGGGTAGTACACCACCGGGTCCGACGCCGTGTCGACGCGTGCCACCTCACCCGTCTCCGCGAGTCTGTCTAACGCGTCTGCGGCCGACGCCTGCGTGTGGTCCGTGTGCTGTGCGACCGTCGTCGCCGTCAACACTGGACGGCCTGCCGCCTCGATTGCGTCGTACACCGCCGAGCGTGTGAGTGAGGGTCCCTCGTCGTCCGTGTCCGTCTGATCTGAGGAGTGGGGATCGTCGTCGTCGCTCTCCGCGTCACCGATCCCTGCGTCGTCGCTCTCCGTGTCGTCGCCCCCCGCGTCGTCGGTCATCGGTACAGGGTTAGCGCTCGCACGGTAAAGTCGGCGTGTTCCGCCTCTCGTGTGAATAGAGTGTCCCGCTCTCGTGTGAACGGTGTCCGGCGGTTGATCTCACGGAGTTCGCTCCGGAAGTACCTCCCGCCAGTGCCCGGGATACAAGTGGTTGTGTGACGCAGACGCGTCGTATGGA
>CAKZQY010000418.1 GCA_937142015.1 uncultured Halobacteria archaeon | reverse complement strand
TCGAGGAACTCGACGACCTGCTGGCTGCACTCGACTGACGCGGCGGGTGTGGCTGCTCCCCGCCGTCCGTCTGCACCTCGCTGACGGCACGCACCTCTTCGACCTTCGAGAGGATCTCGAACAGCTCCGTGGCTGCCTCGGCAATCACCGCTCGCGGACAGTCGTCGTCGTGGGCGAGGGCTGTGAGCTCACCGACGGCCTCGATAGCCTCGGTCGCCACGTCCGCTAGTTCGTCGTCGGGCACGTCCTCGTGACAGAGGTGGATTGAGGCGCAAGCGGTCGTCTGGACGAGTCCCATCGCGCGCTCATGGGGAACTGGCGCGACCGCTGCGGCGTCCGCGCGGCGCGCACCACGACCATAGTCACCTGCCTAAACCCGTCAGGTGCGCTTGTGCTGATAGAGGGCGCATATTGGTCATCGTCAGCGATTTAGCGCTGAGTGGTCCGCAGTGTGTGACAAAAACAGGTCGTTTTTATTTATAAAATAGACGAAGAATCATCAAATTCGGTTTTTGCTTTAAAATTTACTTTATATGGTTTAGGTCGAAGATTATCTAGGACCCAAACAGTATACACTGTTTGTGGATCTGGCGTCGAATAGGACACACACATAACAAAATGAAATAAACCGTGGTAAAATGAAAGCAATTTCGAATCATCGGCCTCTGCCATTTCTCTAGATTCCAGCTCCATCCATTCTCTAAATTCCTCGGGCAGATCTTCATGAATAAAATCTTCTGAGCTTGGTTGAAATATACTTGTGTATGGTACTAACGATGTATTTATTAATATTGTATTGCTTTCAACAATTAGTAAAATATGCCACTCTTCTATAAATTCATGTAGTTTTTCATGTAAAGTACCGTCTTTTATTTCTTCAGTGTCGTATATCAGACATCTAAGCGGCTCTTCGACATCAAAATCACCCTCCTGTTTATTCTTAAATCTGTTTGGAGCGGTTTCTAACCTGCGTATTTTGGATAGCTTTTTCAGATCTTCTGTTAATGAACTTGATGTTAAGTTGCTTTTAATCTCACAAACGAATGCTACTCCATCATAGGGAACCCACGACATAGTGCCGGTGCCAACGTCAGTTTCAAAAACCACTTCGGGTTTCGATTGTTTGAATGTCCCCACTATATCTATTTCGTCTTCTCCACTTTGAAAATTGAACAATTCGAAACATTTTAAATCCTTGTCAACTACTGCTGCTTTTGTCCTCAGTTGAAATTGGTTTTTAAAATAAGACTGGAGAAATTCTCTGAATGCCTTTTCATACGCTGTGCCTTTGGTGTTTGAATAAAGATGACGATATCCCTTCCATTTCTGGTCCAGCTGGCCGCTAAAGGCTTCAAAAAGCCAATCTCCAGGTGAATCAGTCATACCGACGTTTTGAATCTTGAACAGAAAAACCTTTGGTCACAAGGGGCTGTATCCGGGTTTGAACCACTCTCTCCTGTCTCTTGAGTGCCCAATGCATGTTCTACATTCAGCAGCCAATATTAACCTATATGATATATCGAATAGTTCTTTCACCAGAGTGAGCAAGAGCCGCTGTAACTTCTAGGGTGCCGTTTCACTCAGTTCGGTGAGAGCCCCGGTGGCTGTCGCGGTATCGGGCGGTATCACGTCGCTGCGGTGCTCTCTGTCAGTCGCCGGTGGTAACGACCTGCGCACGACCGTATCAGTCGTCGGTCGCCACACGAGAGCGGCCGACGTCGGGGCCGTCCTCGGCGTCGAAGCTCCACGCGGTGCCGGCGACGAGTGCGACAGCGAGCAGCACCAACAGGAGGTTGACGATCCGAACAGCGCCGCTGTAGAACACCAGATCGCGGCCGAGCACCATCGTTCCGGCGAGCGCGAGCGCAGCCACGCCGGTCGTCACACGGAGGCGACTGCGGCCAGCCTGCCCGAGCCAGCGCACACTGGCGACGAGCGCCGCGAGCGTCGCCAGCGACACGAGGTAGAAGGCCGCTTGGACCCACGGACCGAACTGGACGAGTGGGACCGCACGCGACAGCACCAGCCCCGCGAGGACGCCGCCGACGGCGACCCGGAGCGCAGTCTCCGTTCGGTCGACCAGCGAGCGGCCGAGTGACCCCTCCGCGACAGTCAGCGTCGCGTACGTCAGTCCGAGGAAGATCGACACGCCAGTGACGAAGTGTGCGGCGTGAACCGGCGCGGAGTAGCCGCCGGGAACCGCGCCCTCGAGCGTGACCGTGATCGCGCCGAACACAGCCTGCATCGGTGTCAGCACCGCGGCGACGACAGCCGCAGTCGTCGTCGACCGGGGGACGTCACGACGCCACGCCCACAGCGCCGCGCCGGCGATGACGAAACCGGTCACCATCGCCCACAGCCGGTGGAACCACTCGACGAACGAGGGGATCGTCTGCGGGAGCACACCGCCGTCACACAGCGGCCACTGCTGGGCGCACGCCAGCCCCGACCCGGAGGCGGCGGTGTAGATCCCCAGCGCGATCAACAGCCCCGCCATCCCCGTCGCGGTCGCCGTGTACCGCTCGAACGTCAGCCAGTCTGGACGGGAGAACATCCTACCACGAACCCAGCACTGCGGAGACAAATACCTGTCTGACTCCCCCGCGAGGTGGGAGTGGTGGACGGGCCGAGGCCGCCCGAGGGACCGGCAAGAGCGACTGAGTGATGCCAGATCCGACAACCGTCACGCGGTCCCGAGCAGGCCAGGAGAGCGGATTTTCAACGGAACGGCGGGAGCCGCCAGCCGTAGGCGATCAGCAGCAGAAAGCCCGCACCGACGAGTACGATTGCAGGCACGAGTGGTGCATCGACAACGATCAGCCCGCCGGCGACGGCCGAGAGGCCGAGCCAGCCAACGAGCAGTCCACCACCAATCTGCGTGATTGCGCGGACGGCACTGCGGAACCCGGTGGCGTCGTCACGCTGATCGAGTTCGTCACGAACAATTCCCCTGATCGCCGATTCGGTTTCCGGGTCGACTCCGGCGTCGCTATCAGTGGAGGGCACACATTCATCTCTCACGCCTGTTATAAAAGTCTTGTTTCGACCGGGAACCAGACACGACGACGCCGCGAGGTGGGAGTGGTCGACAGTCCAGCCTGTCACTAGTGGTACGACGGGCTCTGAGGTGTTGTTAGCAGATAGCAGACACTAAGTAGAGATCAGTCGTAAACGTAGATACCCGCTGCAGGCTGTCTATCAGTTATATCTGGGAGTTAGTAATTGAAAAGTGTACTGGGAGATCAGACGGGAGACCTCGACCGAGAGACGGACAAGAATCACACATCTGAAACCGCTCGACAGCCTGCGGCTGGGTATGGAAATCGACGAGCGTGCCGCGCGGCTCGACAGCCTGCTCGCGGCAGCGTCGGCAGACGCCGTGTGGCTGGCACAGCCGGACAGCTTCGCGTGGGTCACCGGCGGCGGCGACAACCGCGTCGGTCGCGACAGTTCCGTCGGTGACGCCGCGGTGGGGTACTTCGGCGACGGCGAGTGGCAGGTCGTGACGAACAGCATCGAGGCGGAGCGACTCGCCGCCGAACAGCTGCCGGCGGCGCTGTCGATGTCGGTCACGGCGGACCCGTGGCACGAGGCCGACCTCGCGGCGTCCGTCGCCGCCCGGTCACCGGAGTCGGCGCTCGCGGACTTCGACGTGCCGGGGCTGTCGCAGTTCGATCCGACGAGACTCAGGCTCAGACTCTCCGACGACGACGTGCGTCGCTACCGAGCGCTCGGACACGAGGTTGCGACGGTCGTGGAGCGGGTCTGTCGGAATCTCCAGTCGGCGGACACGGAACGAGAGGCCGCGTCGGGTATCCGAGTCGGGCTCACCGGACGCGGCATCGAAGCGCCAGTGCTCCTCGTCGGCGGCGACGAACGCGCACAGTCGTACCGTCACCCGACGCCGACGACCGCACAACTCGGCTCGTACGCGATGGTCGTGGTGACCGCACGCCGCGGCGGGCTGTACGCCAGTCTCTCACGCCTCGTCGCGTTCGACCCTCCGGAGTGGCTCGCCGAGCGACAGGCTGTCGCACAGCGTGTCGAGATGGCCGCGCTGGCTGCGACACGCGAGGTGGCAGCGGACCTATCGCCGGCGACACCCGACGCCGACTCGAACTCGTCTCACTCGGACAGGAATCGAGACGGAGACCGAGACAGCGAAGTCACGAGGGACGACGGAGCACTGTCGACCGCGGACGCCGGTACCGCGGGAGAAGTGTTCGACGCGATTCGGCAGGCGTACGCCGACGAGGGCTACGAGGGAGAGTGGCGAGAACACCACCAAGGTGGCGCGACCGGGTACGCTGGACGGGAGTGGGTTGCGACGCCCGACAGTCGAGCGCCGGTCGTCGCGCCCGCAGCCTACGCGTGGAACCCGACGGTCGGCGGAGCCAAGAGCGAGGACACTGTGCTCGTCCGAGACGGCAACGTCGAACTCCTCACCGCGACTGGGGAGTGGCCGACGACCGTCGTCTCTGTCGATGGGTTCGCGCTCGAACGACCGGACGTGCTCGAAGTATAGAGCACCACGGGCACCGTGGCTGGTGACGTGGGGGACCGACGGGTCGTGAAGGACGCGAACTTTCGACCCTCCGACCCGGGATCTCTCCGAGTTCGTTCATATTGAAATGTATGTATTTTCCTAGTGTAATAAATACTGCTGCTGATCCTATCAGCTAAACTACTATTGCAAAACATTATACTGCAGTAGTAAGCATAGCTTCACAAGAACCGCATACTGTCACCAGAGAAGCACAGTCGTCGACGAGGGGAACCGCGGCAGGGCTGTCTTCTGGTAGGGTCTCACAGTGTGTGCGGGAGCCACCGTGACGTGATCCAACATGAGACGAGAACGCGACACCGCAGACGACAGAGAGAGGGACAGGGGAAACCGAGACACGAGTCGTCGCCGCGAGACGGTCCACCGGACGACACGTCGGGAGTCGTCGGCACAGTCTCGGAACGGACGCGGCGGTCGACGGGGGAGTCAGAGCGTGCAGAGCGACGGCGACACTGGCGAGGAGTCGACGCTCACGGTAGGTGAGCAAGACAGCGCGTTCGAGCGCGAGGCGCGGAAAGTGGCCGCACAGGTGACGGGCGGACTCGGCGCGGGAGTCGACGGTGTCTCCGGCGGGAGCCCCCGCGTGCAACGGTCGACCAGTGACAACACTGGTGGTGACACTGGCGGACGAGCGGCACCCCAGAGCGTCCACGAGGTGATCTCCTCACCCGGCAAGTCGCCCGACTCCGACGTCGTGCGTCGGATGGGTGAGAAGATGAACGAGGACTTCAGCTCTGTGAGTGTCCACACCGGACCACGGGCGGCCAAGTCAGCTCGGGATGTGGACGCACGAGCGTACACGGTGGGGGAGGACATCGTGTTCGACAGCGGCGAGTACGCCCCGGACGCGCCCGGCGGACGGCAGGTGCTGGCGCACGAACTCACGCACGTCGCACAGCAGTCTCGTGGGGAGCCGACTGTCCAGCGGAGTAAGATAAAAATCGGAGAGTTCGGCGAACGCTTGTACAAACTCGCAAATAGCGGACAGCTGGACGAGATAGCTAAAATACTGCAAAATAACGAGATCAGTCATCGAACGGCAGAGCTCCTCGCTAACGCGCTCGAGCCCGGACAGCAGATATACGTCTTGAAAAATATATTGGTAGAAAAAAACGAAGAAAATAATACAATAGATATTATAAATAGAAAAGTCAGAAAGAAGATTGGCGTAGAGAAGCACAACAGCCTCCTCAAGCGACTCGGTCGGACCGCGTCTGGAAAGCTCGGAAAGAACGGGAACAAGATCATCAAAGAGAAGAAGCGGGAGGTCGGCGAGGCAGCGGTCGACGAGTACCGGCACGGAAACACGTACGATCAGTACTCCGACGACGATCCGAGGAAAGACCTGTTGAACCACACCGAGAACCTCGAGAAAGTGATACAGAAGGGCGGAGAACGTGAGGGTGAGAGGTTCGTCTACGAGCACCTGGCGAGTTTGGCGGAGGTCACGTACTCTGATCTACTCGTTCACGGTCTGTTGAGCCAGTCACTGTACGCGTTCACCTCACAAACCGAGCGGGGGAGAAAAAACGAGCTAGACAAGATTGCCGAGAAGCTGAAGCCGAGCTACGAAATGCGGCGGGAGTTCTTAGACAGTGCGCTGGAAGAAGAGGACGAGCACGGGGAGACAGGACGAAAGAAGGCGGGAAAGGAAGGAGTAAGGGCAGTCGTTCAGAGTGCCGGTCAAGCGTTTCACACGGTGACGAAGGCAGTCGAAGACCTCCCGAAGGACAACTACTCGAGTATCTCTGCGAAGGTCGCTATCCGGCCGAAGCCGGACATTCCGCTCTCGATCAAGATGGACGGGAGTTTTCAGGTGGAGCACGACTCAGATGGGACGTGGAAAGTCGAGGCGGAGGTCGGACTGGGCGCAGAGTTCGACGCGAAAGGCGCGACAGCAGGTGGGAAGGGGTCGAAACACGTCACCGGACAGGGGTCGACGCTAGACGCCGCAATGCTCGGTGTCAGTTACGCAGCATACAGGGAGTATCTCGGAGACAGCTCGTGGAACTGGGGATCGCGGATACTGAAAGACATACTCACACTCGGTGCGAACGAGGCGCTCCCTTCAGTGGCCGATTTGATCTGGGGTGCAGGCCAGACCGGTGGCGAAGGCGGTAAGGAGTCGTACGCAGTACGTGCTCAGCGGTGGGCCGCAGCCGCCGAGAAGGTGTTGGCAGAAGACCAGCCACGGATGGACGAACTCACTGGGGAATCAGGTAAGAAGCGCTCGGGCGGGAGCCACGGCGGCGCGCTCGAAGGACACGCAGCAGTCGGCGTCGAGGCCCCCGGCAACAAGAGCGCGTTCCGAGCGAGCCTCGGTGGGTTCGCACGGTGGAAGACCACTCACACGAACGACACACAGAGTATCTGGGAGGAGTTGGGCGACGAGTACGCCGGGAGAAAGATAGACGCCACAACAGCAGCCGAGAGGCGACGACAGATGCGGACGGCACGCTCCGGTCTCGAGGAGTTCCAACTCGGTGCCAGTGCGACGATGGCTGCAGGGATCGGATCGTACGGGACGAACGGGGGCCTCTCTGTCGCGTACACGTTCAGCTGGGACGGGTCGAAGAGACGAGGCGAGAGTGCAGAGATCAACAACAGTCTCAAAGTGTCGTTCAGCGTCGGTGGGAAGACAGTGATGGGCGTCCAGGCGATCGTGGACACCCTGTTGGGCTACGCCGAGAACACTAAAACCAGAGCGAAAGCACAGGCACCGACAGTGGGGATGGCACCCGGTCTGACACAGAGTGGACAGTCGGCAGCCGCAAAAGACTCTATCCTCGATGCGGCCGCCAACGAAAAGGTTCCGATCAAGAGCTACGACGGCCACCCCGACAAGCTCACCTCAGCGGAAGCCGGCAAGACGGGCAAACCACAGGACCTTGCGGCGGGAGCGACGAAAGTAATCGAGACAGACTCCGAGAGCACGTACACGTTCACGCTGGTCCTCAACAGTCACAAGAAGAACACGTTCAGTATCTCCACCTCGAAGTCGACCAGCGTCACAGTGGAAGCGGGGTTCGTCTTCGTCGACGTGGAGCACGAGCGAGGGAGGAAGCTCTACACGACGAGTTGGTGAGAGAGGAACAGACGAGAGCGAGCAATACGGTGGTGGTGACCCCTCCAACACACAGCACACCGTCCCACTGCGACGGACACGACAGTATGCACCAGACAACGACACTCGAACTCGGCGCGGACGAACAGTTCACGACCAGAGACCGAAGTACACTCGACGTACACCTCGACCGACTCCACCGGCCGCTGTCGAGCGACGAGCCCCACACCGCCGACGCGGTCGTCGATACAGAGACGTGGGCGGAGATCACAGACGGAGGATCGTTCCACACGGACTCCCTCGACGATCCACCTGCCTTCGACGACGACATGTCGGTCGACGTTCGGCTCGTGCTCGACCCCGGCATTGCGAGCCGACTTCCGAACAGTGGCGTCGAGATTGCGGATCGGCTCGACGACCCCGAAGACGAACTGTGTCGGACCTGGTCGTGGTTCCTGACAGAGGCGTCACAGACTGATCGTCTCTCGGCAGACGACGTGTTGGACTGGGGCCAGACCGAATTCTCGGTCACGACGCGGTGGAAACAGTTCTTCGCGCCCGAGTATCACGAGACGACCACGGAGTCTGTCGAACGCTACCTCGACGAGGCAGACGTGACCTACGAGACGCTCGACGAGACGCTGTTCCAGTTCGCAATCACCCTCGACGAGCACCGACGGTGGCCGATGTTCGCTCACACAGACGACTACAGTGAGACGTGTCTGTTGTACGCCGTGTTCCCAGAGCGTGTTCCCGCCG
Organism: uncultured Halobacteria archaeon; assembly: GCA_937142015.1. Taxonomy (GTDB): domain Archaea; phylum Halobacteriota; class Halobacteria; order Halobacteriales; family Haloferacaceae; genus JAHENP01. The sequence goes on along the minus strand of CAKZQY010000418.1, from coordinate 583 downwards.
AGCGGAGGGGCGAGGCCGCCGAACTCGTCGCAGCACACAACTACGACCGGAGCAGGGGGGCGTTCGGAGTCGACTTCGCCGACGGCGAGGTTCGGTTCCGACTGTTGCTGTCGCCGACGTACCACTCCTTCGACCGCGCGATGGAGATTAGTGTCGAGGCGATGCGAGAGCTGTACGACGACATCGACACGCTCGCCGGGCCCGACACTGAAACCGACGACGTCACCGACCGCGACACACCGGTCGACGACATCACCGACCGCGACGCGCCGGTCGACGACATCACCGACCGCGACGCACCGGTCGACGACATCACCGACCGCGACGCACCGGTCGACGACTCCACAAGCAGTCCGTTCGACGACGAGTAGCGTCACGACCGACAAAAGTATTTTGCGGTGACGTGTAGACCAACAACCATGACCGAGTCGATCCGGGTCCTCCACGTCGACGACGACCCAGCCTTCGCCGACCTGACGGCGACGCTGTTGGGGCGCGCAGACGACCGCGTCGAGGTGGAGACAGAGCCGAGCGCTGCAGACGGGCTGGCTCGTCTCGGCGAGGAGATCGACTGTGTCGTCTC
>CAKZQY010000417.1 GCA_937142015.1 uncultured Halobacteria archaeon | reverse complement strand
TGTCGAACCCGTCGTCGGTGTCGAACCCGTCGTCGGTGTCGAACCCGTCGTCGGTTTCGAGCCTGTCGTCGGTGTCGAATCCGTCGTCGGTGTCGGACTCGTTGCCGGCGTCGGTGCTTCCTCCGTTCGAGCGACGCGCACCTCGGCGTCGTCGTCGGTCGACACGTCCGTGTCGCCCCGCCGACGAGCGGCTGCAGTGAGTTGCGTTTCGAGGAACGCCCACGGCGGGTCCGTCGGCGTCCACCGGACCACCGCGACGCTCGGGTCGGTCTCGACGACCGCGCGGGACACCCCCGGGTCCGTAGTGACGACGACGACTGCCCCGTCCGTGTCGGCGATCGCCGCCGTCGCCGTGTCGGGATCGTCGGTGAACACACCGACCCCGGCCGCGTGCAGCTCCGACAGCGGGCCGTCCGTCACCTCGACGGACTGATCGAAGCGCGCGTCGAGCTCCGTAGCGAGATCCGTCAGCGTGGCGTCGAAATCCTCTGTAACCCGGATACCGACGTGCGCCGGCTCGGGTTTGACACCAGTCATTCGTAGTGTTTTGTGACGCACGAGGCATAACAGTTGCCACCTCGTCAGCCGTGGCACGGAACGAACGGAGCCCTCCCGTCGACCCGCCGTCGTCGTCGAGGGAGAACCCAGAGACACGATCCGATCCCGTCTCCGAGCCGTGGGAGAGCGCTCCGACACGGACGGTGATCTTCACCAACCGGAAGAGCAATACGTCCAGCACCAGCACCGCTCTGTGCCGATGTGCCGCGAGTCGACAGACGACGGTCCTCGCGCCGTCGAGACGGCGCTGGCTCTCTGTGGCGGGTCGCGGCAGGAACAGCGACGAGGACAGTTCGACCGACGGACGGAGTCACCACGCTCACCGGTCCGCCTCACACGGCGGCGAGCGGTCCTCGCCGGTGTCGGGTCGGCACTCCTCGGCACCGTTCTCCCGGCAGACTGGTTCACGAGCACGGCGCAGTACGAGCCGAGCGTCGCGTCGGGGGCGTGGCCGGCACCGCAGCGCGATCCGGCGCGGTCTGGCTACAGTCCGACTGGCGGCGCACCCACCGCGCCCGAGGTCGCGTGGACCGAGACAGCGACGCGGGGGCTCCCGGTCGCGTGGGTGGTGGCTCGTGGGCGACGCGTGTACGCCGCGACGAGACGGAGTCTCGCGGCGTTCGACGCTGCGACGGGGCGTCGACAGTGGCGCACACAGTCACTCGCAGCGTTCGGGCACGGCCGACCGGTACGACTCCGAGAAGGACCTCACGTCGGGGAGCGGGTGGTGATTGCCGTCGGTGACACACTGTACGCACTCGATCCGACCACTGGTGAGCCACAGTGGCAGACCGCTCTCGGTGGGTCTCACCGAACGATGCTCCGCGTCGGGCGGACGGCTGTCGTCGGTGTCGGTGAGGGGATCGTCGGTGTGGACACAGAATCCGGCCTCCGGCGGTGGCGACACGGCGGCGGACTCCGGCCGAGCGTGTTCGCAGACAGCGTCGTCGTCGGGCCGTCTGGGAGTCGGTCGAAGCGTGCCCAGTTGGTCGCGCTCGACCCCCAGACCGGAAGCGAGCGCTGGCGTCGAGAACTCGCCGCAGCGTGGCGACCGGCGACTGGGGCGTGTGCGACACGGAGTCTCGTCGTGACTGGAACGAACCCGGTCGTCGCGTACCGACTGACCGACGGTGAACCGCAGTGGGAGGCGGCGGTCGAGGGGCTCGCTGGCCCGCTGGCGACCGACGGCGACCGCGTGTACGCCGTCGCCGGCGACGCGGAACGTCTGCTCGCCGTCGACGCGACCGACGGGAACGAACAGTGGCGGCGGCGACTCCCGGGACTCGTGGGCGGTGTTGCCCCCATCGTCGCAGACGAGACAGTGTACGCGACGACCACACAGGGTGTGCTCGCGCTCGACCGGCGCACTGGGGCGCTCCGTTACCAGCTGTTGTTGCGGTCGGACGCGGACGACACAGTTCGAACGGGGCCGGTGGCCGCCGGTGGTCGGCTGTTCGTCGCGCTCGGCCGTGAGATACACGCTGTCACCGAGGGTAGCGACACCGACCGACAGGGAACACAGACGACGAGGATCGACGGGAGACCGACGTGATCGTGACTGTCGGTCGTGTCGTCGTCATGTGGCTCGGGCTCACTGCTGCGAGTCTCGCGCCCGTCACGGCAGTCGAGGCGGCGTACGTCGGCCGCGGGATCAGCCTCGTCCAGCAGGCGGCCGTGGTGGCTGCACTCGGTGTCGCGTACTGGCTCCACCGCCGTCACCCGACGGTCCGTGCGGACGCGGTCGTGACGTTCGGAGTGACAGCGATGGGGGTCCACCTCGGACTGACGCGGCTGGTCGCGCCGGCAGTGACTCTGACGCGCGGATCTGTGTACCCGACCGTCCGGGCGACGCTGTTCGCCGTCGCTGCGCTCGCCGTCGGCTACGCGGCGGCCGTGACCCTCGTGGACGCTGGCGGTCCTCGTGAGGCGCTCGTAGCCGTTGCCGGGTCGAATCGGGACTCGGAGGAGAAAGTAGACTGATACTGTCGTACACTGTCGGTCACAAGTGTCGATAGGTTGTTGCGTGTCACTCGGGGTTCCAACGCGTCTCGCTGTCGACCCCCGGGTTCGATGGCTCGTGACCGACAGTGTCGTAGCGAAGCGTCGAGTCGGTCTGTTCGAGCGACACCGCGCCGACGACATCGGCGACGCTCTCGGGATCGCTGCCGGAACAGTGGGTGAACACCTCCGAAAGGTCGAACAGCGCGTGTTCAGCGAGATCGTATCTCGTTGGATTCAAATACCGGAGGTGAAGTGATTCTGGTATGGAGTCCCAGCTAGAGACGCTCACGACAGGGGTCGAGGGGTTGGACCAACTCCTCAATGGTGGGTTGGTGTCGGGGAGGCTCTACCTCGTGGTCGGCGATCCGGGGACTGGGAAGACACTCCTCGGGATGGAGTTCGTCAGGGCTGGGCTCGACCGTGACGAGACAGTGTTGTTCGTTCACTCGGAGGAGTCGGAGTGGGACCTCCGTGCCAACGCGAACGAGGTCGGACTCGACATCGACGACGCGGCGTTTCTCGACCTCGGGCCGGGATCGGAGTTCTTCACGACGGATCGCTCGTACGATCTCGTCGAGCCGCGCGACGTGAGCGGGGAGCAGTTCGTCGACCAGCTACGGGACGCCATCGAGGCAGTCGACCCGGATCGGGTCGTCGTCGATCCGATCACACAGTTAGAGTACACGAGCCGACGGACTACCAGTTCCGCGAGCGACTGATCTCGCTGATGCGGTACCTGAAAGACGCCGGTGCGACGGTGCTGGTGACGAAGACGACCACGGACCCGAACAGCACCGACGACGACGTGCGGTCACTGAGTGACGGGATCGTCACCTTGGAGTTGACCGAGCAGGGCCGGCGCATCTCCGTGCCGAAACACCGCGGCGTCGGGCAGCGTGACGGCACCCACGGACTGGAGATCACGGGCGACGGTCTCGAGGTGTACACCAGCCTCGGACCCGAGGCTCACAGACGAGAGTTCACCGGCGAGACGGTGCCATCCGGGATCGACTCTTTCGACGAACTGTTGGGCGGCGGGGTCGAGCGTGGGACGACGACGTTCGTCACCGGCCCGACGGGAATCGGGAAGACGACGCTGGGGACACAGTTCCTCACGGAGGCCGCGAGCAACGGCGAGGAGGCGCTGTTGTTCACCTTCGAGGAGTCACTCGACACGCTGGTCCACCGCTCGGAGGCGATCGGACTCCCCGTCTCCGACCTCGTGGCCGAGGGCACACTCACTATCGAAGTGGTCGAACCGCTGGCGTTGTCGCCAGAGGAGTTCGCCACGCGCATTCGCCGTCGTGTCGAGGAGGGTGAGGTGAGTGTGGTGATGATCGACGGCCTCGACGGGTACAAGGTGTCGATTCGGGGGAGCGAAGACCTGCTCACGCGGAAGATTCACGCCCTCGGCCGCTACCTCAACAACGTGAACGTGACGACGCTCATCGTCGACGCCACGGATCAGGTGACTGGGATGCGGGAGGCCACCAGCGCCGACGTGAGCTACCTCGCGGACAACATCGTCTTTCTCAACTACCTCGAACTGGACGGGGAGCTCCGGAAGGTGGCTGGCGTGTTGAAGAAGCGTGTCGGCGACTTCGAGCACACGCTCAGAGAGTTCGCCATCACCGAGGACGGCATCCAGTTCGGCGACCGACTCAGGGGCGTGACGGGCGTCATCGACGGGACAGCACGCCTCAGCGACCCGACAAGGGGAGTCACGTCCAGTCTCCTCGACTCCGAAGAGCGTGACGCGGCAGTCGAGACACCAGTGAGAGACCGACGCGACACCACCGAGACAGACCGACGCGACACCACCGAGACAGACCAACACAACGTCGCAGAGACAGACCCACCAGACGGACCAGACGGAGAACAGTGAGTCGGGTACAAGTTCTCGTCGCCGACCGCGGCAATCGCCGGGTGCTGGTCGATCTGTTAGACGAGGAGTACGACGTGACGGGGGCGACAGAGCCGAACGGGGCAGACTGTTACGTCGTCGACGACGAGACGTTCCCCCACTGCCGGGGGGAGTTGGAGGCGGCGAAGTCGGCAGCAGAGCCGGGATTTCTCCCAGTTCTGTTGGTCCGTCGAGAGGACACGCGAATCGACGTTCAGTTGCCCGACCACGACACAGACGAGCGGCCGTTGGTCGACGAGGTCGTGACCGCCCCAGTCGACCCCCCAGTGTTGTTCCGCCGTCTCTCGAATCTCCTCGTGCGACGCGAGCAGCTGCAGGAGCTTCGTGACCAGCGGGACCGACTCGACGAGTTCGCCAGCGTCGTCAGCCACGACCTCCGGAATCCACTCGGGATCGCTCGCTCGTACACGTCACTCGCACAGTCGACGCTGTCGACAGTCGCACCGGAGTCGGCCGACGGCAGGGAGAACAGCGTCGGCACGGAGGGCGGTGCCCCGGGAGGCGCAGCCGTGGAGACAGACGACACGGCAGGCGCAGCCGAGGAGGCGAGTGACACGGCAGACGCAGTTGCGGAGGCGACAGCCCACCTGGACACTGCGAGCGAGGCAATCGACAGGATGGAGCAGCTGATCGAACAGCTCCTCCAAGCTGCTCGGGCGGGAACAGTCGTCGACTCCGTCGAGCAGGTGCGGCTGGACGACGTCGCAGCGAGCGCGTGGCGCAACGTCGACACGGCCGGAGCGACACTCCAGTGTGAGACGGGGCTGCGGCTCGAAGCGGGTCCCGAGGAGCTTCAGGAGTTGTTGGAGAACCTGTTCCGCAACGCAGTCGAGCACGGCGGCGAGACCGTCGCGGTCGTCGTCCGTCCGTTGTCCGAGGCGTCGGGGTTCGCCGTCGCGGACGACGGTCCCGGGCTCGACGACGGTGTCGACGTGTTCGAACGCGGAGTGACGACAGACGACGAGGGAACCGGACTCGGTCTGTCGATCGTCGCAGACGTAGCGGAGGCTCACGGCTGGACCGTTCGCGCGACCGAGAGTGAGCGCGGTGGTGCTCGGTTCGTGTTCGAGCAGGTCACTCTCGTCGATCCAGACGATCCGTTCGAGTGATCCTGTCGACCACGAGCCGTCGACCCGTTCGAGTGATTCTGTCGACCACGAGCCGTCGACCCGTTCGAGTGATTCTGTCGACCACGAGCCGTCGACTCCGCAGACGACAGGAGCGAACTGTCTGCCCTGCGTCTGACGGACATTTAACTCCGTCCACCGTCGGGTAGGTGGTATGGGAGACAGGGTCGAGGACCTCGAACGACAGGTCGCCGAACTCCGCGCGGCAGTCGACGGCCTCACCGAGGAACTCGTCGAGACGAAAGAGCGGCTGAACCAACTGGAAGCGGCGACGGACGCCGACATCGAGGCCGAAACCACGTCGGACCGGGAGTCGGCACACGTCGAGTTCGTCCCGAACCAGTCGCCGGGGGAACACACCGACTACGTCGGCAAGACCGGGGCCGCCGACGGTGGCAGCGCTGCCGGGGGTGATCGACACGCTGGAGCCGACCGACACGCTGGAGCCGACCAGCCGAGCGGCGGGGGCCAGCGTGCCGGAGGGTCCAGTGGCGGTCAGCGTGCCGGAGGGTCTAGCGGCGGCCAGCGTGCCGGGAGCCAACAGCCCGGCGACGGTCAGCGTGCTGGCGGTCGCGGGTCCGGTGACGGCCAGCGCGCCGGCAGTGCCTCCGGAACTGCCGCAGACGCTGCGGACGGACACACCGGCTCCGAGGGCCGCGGATCGGGGTCACGAGACGGTGAGACGACCGACGGCGAGAGCGGGGAGCACGAAGAAGACGACGACATCATCGTCGCCTGACGGCCGTGACGCCGCAACGGGTGTGGACGGACTCCGCTCGTGAGTCGACGTATCGAGCGAGCCACGGAGCAGTGCGTCGAGCGGGCCGCTGGCCAGCACGTCGCGTGAGACGCGGGCCGGTACGTCGAGCGACACGTTCACACCGTCGGAGTGCGAGCGAGCACGTACGAACGTCGCCCGACCGACAGCCGACAGCCGAGAGCCGGGGGCCACAATCGGCAGTTCGCCGGCAGCCGACGGCCACGACCGGACAGCGTCGCGGGACGAGGAGACAGACGACACGACGAGACAGACGACACGACACGAGTGATCGATGCACATCAAAGAACTCGTCTTAGACGACTTCAAGAGCTTCGGGCGTGAGACACGTATCCCCTTCTACGAGGACTTCACGGTCGTCACGGGGCCGAACGGCTCCGGCAAGTCGAACATCATCGACGGTATCCTGTTCGCGCTGGGGCTGGCTCGAACCCGCGGGATTCGCGCACAGAAGCTGACGGACTTGATCTACAACCCGGGCCACGCGGACGGGGAGCGTGTCGACGGTCCGCGCGAGGCGACCGTGGAGGTCGTCCTCGACAACAGCGACGGCACACTCGACCGCGCGCAGGTGGTCAACGCCGCCGGCACGGAGAAAGTCGGTGACGTGTCGGAGATCACCATCCGCCGACGAGTGAAAGAGACGGAAGACAACTACTACTCCTACTACTACCTCAACGAGCGCTCGGTCAACCTCTCGGACATCCGCGACCTGCTCGCGCAGGCCGGCGTCACTCCGGAGGGGTACAACGTCGTGATGCAGGGCGACGTGACGGGGATCATCAACATGACCCCCCACGAGCGCCGGGAGATCGTCGACGAGATCGCGGGCGTCGCGGAGTTCGACGCGAAGAAGGAGGACGCCTTCGAGGAACTGGAGACGGTCGAGGAACGGATCGACGAGGCGGAGCTCCGCATCGAGGAGAAGGCCGAGCGACTCGACCAGTTGTCCGACGAGCGAGACACCGCCTTGGAGTACCAGTCGCTCCGAGAGGAGAAAGAAGAGTACGAGAACTACCGGGCTGCCGCGGCGCTCGAAGAGAAACGCGAGCAGTTAGCGGAGACGACCGACGAGATCGCGGAGACGGAGGCGACGCTCGCACGGCGACGCGAGCGACTCGACGAGGCGACCGACCGCGTCGCGGCGCTGGAAGACGAACTGTCGGAGCTGAACGCCGAGATCGAGCGCACTGGCGAGGAGGAACAGCTCCAAGTCAAGTCGGAAATCGAGGAACTGAAAGGCGAGATCGCAACCCTCGAAGGGAAGATCGAGACACAGAGAGAGCGCCGCGAGGAGGCAGAACAGAAGCGGCGGGAGGCGTTCGTCCAGATCGACCGGAAGAACGAGGAGCTCGACGAGTTGGAGTCGGAGATCCGCGAGCGGAAGATCGAGAAGGCGGACCTCAAGTCGACACTCGCGAGCAAGCGCGCGGAGTTGGCAGATGTCGAGACGGAGATCGAGGAGGCGGACACCTCCTTCGACGAGCTGAAGTCGGAACTCGCCGAGAAGAAGCGCAGACTCGAAGATCGTCGGGAGACGCGACACGAACGCCAGCGGGAGAAAGACCGGCTGCTCGACGACGCGAGACGGCGCTCGAACGAGATCGAAGAGGTAGAGGCCGAGATCGCCGAGGCAGAGGAGTCGGTGCCACAGCTGCAGCGTCGTGTCTCGGAGTTGGAGTCGGAACTCGACAGCGCACAGAAGAACCACGAGACAGCGACGGAGCTCGTCGAAGAACTGCGCGCACAGCGGGAGGAGTTGGAGGCCGAACTGTCCGAGTTGGAGTCGGACATCCGCGAGAAACAACAGGAGTACGCGGAGTTGGAGGCGAAGGCGGACGACACGGGTGACAGCTCGTGGCCGCGGGCCGTGCGGACAGTCACCAACGCCGACTTCGGCGGCGTCCACGGTCCGGTGGGAGAGCTCGGGGCGGTCGACTCCGAGTACGCGACCGCGTGTGAGACCGCCGCAGGCGGGCGGTTGGCGAACGTCGTCGTCGACGACGACGGCGTCGGACAGGACTGTATCGACTACCTGAAGCGGCGCAACGCCGGGCGGGCGACGTTCCTGCCGCTGACGGAGATGGACGACCGCGGGCTCCCGTCGCTGCCCGCACACCCGGGTGTCGTCGACTTCGCGCAGAACCTCGTCGAGTACGACGATCAGTACGCGGGTGTCTTCTCGTACGTGCTCGGGACGACGCTCGTGGTCGAGGACATGGACACCGCACGCGAGTTGATGGGTCGCTACCGGATGGTGACACTCGACGGCGACCTCGTGGAGACCTCCGGGGCGATGACCGGCGGCTCCGGCGGCGGCACTCGCTACGCCTTCTCGAAGACCGGGACCGGGAAGCTCGAACGGATCGCAGACGAGATCCACGAGCTGGAAGACGAGCGGCAGTCGCTGCGGACGGAGATCCAGTCTGTCGCCGACGACATCGAGGACGCACGCGAGCGGGTCTCGGCGGCCGCCGAGAAGGTCCGGTCCGTGGAGGCGGACCGCGACCGTGCGGAGGCGGAGCTCGACGAGACGGAAGCGGAGATCGAGACGCTGCGCGAACAGCGGGCGGAACTCGTCGACGAGCGGGAGTCCGTCGACGCGGAGATGGCAGAACTCGACGAGTCGATGGCGGAACTCGACGAGGAGATCGCGGCGCTCGAAGCGGAGATCGAGGAGATCGAGTCGGAGCTCGCAGACTCGAAGATTCCGGAGCTGTCCGACCGCGCAGACGAGATTCGCGCGGAGATCGACGAGCTCGAAGACCGAATGGACGACGTGGACGCCGACCTCAACGAGCTCGAGCTACAGAAACAGTACGCCGAGAACGCCGTCGAGGACCTGAACGAGACAGTGGAGTCTGCACAGAACCGGAAGGCAGACGCCGACGAACAGATCGCAGCCTTCGAAGACCGGATCGAGGAGTTGGAGTCGGAGTTGGCGGCGAAACGGGAGGAAATCGCCGAGTTGGAAGAGCAGCTGACAGCGCTGAAAGACGAGCGGTCGGCGCTCCAGTCGACACTCCGGGAGGCAGAGTCCGAGCGCGAGGAGGCCGCAGCGGCAGTCGAGGAGACGAGCAGTCGGCTCGACGACGTACAGGAGCGCGCCGAGCGGCTGGAGCGGGAGATCGAGGAGTTGGAGTCGACCGTCGACAGCTACGACTCAGACGAGATTCCCGACCACGACACTGTGACCGCGGAGATCGAGCGGTTGGAAGCGGAGATGGCGGCGTTAGAGCCGGTGAACATGCTCGCAATCGACGAGTACGACGAGGTGGCGGCGGCTCTCGACGACCTCCGCGAGAAGCGCGACGTGCTCACAGAGGAGCGCGACGGGATCGAACGGCGGATTCAGACGTACGAGTCACAGAAGCGAGAGACGTTCACCGAGGCGTTCGAGGCAATCGACGAGCAGTTCCGCGAGATCTTCGCGCGACTCTCCGCCGGGTCGGGTGAACTCCACTTGGAGAACCCCGACGACCCGTTCGACGGCGGACTGACGATGAGAGCGCAGCCGGCAGACAAGCCGGTCCAGCGACTCGACGCGATGAGCGGCGGTGAGAAGTCGTTGACCGCCCTGGCGTTCATCTTCGCCATCCAACGACACAACCCCGCCCCCTTTTACGCGTTAGACGAGATCGACGCGTTCCTCGATGCCGCCAACGCCGAGCGCGTGGGTGAACTCGTCGACGAACTCGCTTCGGAGGCGCAGTTCGTCGTCGTCTCTCACCGCGCGGCGCTGCTGGAACGCTCCGAGCGGGCCATCGGCGTGACGATGCAGGAGGACAACATCTCTGCGGTCACCGGAATCCAACTCGACGACGACGAAGAGGACCCAGCGGAGGTGTCTGCCGATGACTGACGTGCCCGACATCCCACTCGGCAACGACGAGACGGATCACGAGAACGACGATGTGTCGATGTGGGACACCGCCCCACCCGCAGACAACGACACCGATCCATCCGCAGACGGCGACGCCGACCCGACGACAGACGACGACGGCGAGCCGGAGCCAGTCGAGGTGTTAGTCCAGTTGGCGGAGGAGGGTCGGATCGAGCCGTGGGACATCGACATCGTCGCGGTGACAGACACGTTCCTCGCGGAGTTGGAACAGCGCGACCTCCGGACGTCCGGGCGAGCGTTGTTCTACGCCAGCGTGTTGCTCCGGATGAAGTCCGAGGAACTGTTGTCGGACGACGAGGACGAGGCCGACGACGAGCCAGAGCCGTGGGAGACGGCGTTCCGCGACGGTCCTGGCGGCGGTGGCTTCGGCGACGGCAGGGAGAGCGACGAGGAGTTCGATCCGGTCGACGCGTTAGAGGCGGAGATGGACCGCCGACTGGAGCGGAAGTCGACCCGAGGCTCGCCAGAGACACTCGACGAGTTGGTGCGAGAGCTCCGCGAGGCGGAGCGCGACTCGTGGTGGAAGGAGTCACGCGAGTACGACACGACGGGCGGCCCGGACGACGCCACCCCAGCAGGGACACAGACGCTCCAGTACCGAGGCGGGTCGGACCCGCGACCGGAGACAGAGCCGGGTGCAGACGACGTGACGGAGACCACCCACGAGGAGGACATCGAGAGCGTCATCGAGACGGTGCGGGCTGCGCTCACCCGACAGTACGACCAAGGTCGTCCGGAGGTGTTGTTCCACGAGGTGCGGACCGCTGGCGGGTCACCCGTCCAGACGTACCTCGCGCTGCTGTTCCTCGCACACCGCGGCGACGTCCGACTCCAGCAGGACGATCTGTTCGGCGACCTCTGGATTCGAGATCCCGCCGCGCCGACGGTCGGCGACGAGGCAGTCGCAGACTGATAGTGATTACTGCGAGTCTTTACCGCCGTGGTGACTCGTGCCGGCGATCAGAGCGTCTGAGCCGTCGATTTTCGACGCCGTCCGTGGAACTATTCGCAGTAATCACTATGAGGCTGTCGACTACAAGGACTGTGAACGGGCAGGCCCCCCCCTCGCTGTGTCTCACTCGTCGATCAGTTCAGTGTCGAGGAACGACTCCATCGACGCGACGACAGAGCCGCCGACGTTCGCGCGGGCCGCCCGTCCCTGTTCGACCGCGAGAATGTCGTCTTCGGCCACGTCGAGTTCGGAAGCGAGTTCACCGACAGTCAGGCCGGCGTCTTGGCGCGCTCGTTCGGCACGCTCGCCGTAGTCCGCGACGAGATACGGCAGCTGGTCGTCTTCGTAGTCCGTCCCCTCCTCGACCCAGTGTTGGCTGTCGCCGCGACTGGCGTCGTACACCCGTGCGGTGTTCTGTGCGGCACGCTTCCCCGGGCTGGGTTCCTCGTCTGCTCCACCCTGTCCGCTGGACCGGCGGTCGCGGTCGTCGCTGCCACCGTCTCCGTGGGGAGCACAGTCCGAACAGACGAGTAACGACGCCCCGGCGACGTTCTCGCGGCTGAGGTTCGTGTCCTCCCGACCACAGAGTTCGCAGGCGTCGCCGGACCCCGAGGAACCCGACCCGCCCGTCGAGTACTTGGCCATGGTAACTCTACTGTGTCGTCCGATTTAAACACTTGCAAGCGCCACCCGTCGCTCACTCCCCAGCGACCGGTGCTGTCGATCACTCTCCGACGACGGCCCACAGCCGGCGAGACTGACGCCGGTGAGACTGGTTCCCAGCGCCGCGAGCAGCCGGCGGCGCGTCGGTTGCTCTCTGCTGGAGGGCATCGCTGGGGAACTACAGCACTGCGGTAATGTGTCTTCTGGCGACTCTGCTGTCGTTGCGCCGTCGTAGGCACTCACCGGCAAAACAGGATCGCTCGCCGGGAACAGCCAGTTCACTCGCCGGAGCAGCCGGATCGCTCGCCGGGAACGGTCAGATCACTCGCCGCGAACTGGTAGACGGCGATCACAGTGCGGCCGTCACGGACCTCGCCGTCGACGACCGCCGTGTACAGACTCTCGAAGTCGGTCGTCTCCACACGGATACTCTCGTTGTCGTCGAGGTTCTGTCCTCCGGCGGGGGTACACCCTCGCGCCACGACGTGGTGGTGGACAGAGTTCGAGATGCCGTTCGACGGCTCGACGGTCGTCAGCTGTTCGACCTCGTCTGCGGCGTAGCCCGTCTCCTCGGTGAGTTCTCGGCGTGCCGCTCGCTCGACGGACTCGAACGTCGCCGACTGGTCGAACCACGGAGCACGCTCCCCGCCGTCTGCACGCTCCATCGTTCCCGCGGGCAGCCCGCGGTTGACCCGGTCGACGGCCTGTCGCCACTCTTCGATCACGACCACCTCTCCCGCCGGCGTGAACGGCAACACCACGACCGCTGGCGGGTCGTCTACGTAGTGGTAGTCCGTCGGTGTCCCGTCCGGGAGCTGTACCTCGTCCCGTCGGACGCCGAATCCCGGGCAGTCGTACTCCAACTCCGTCCCCGCTGCCGTCCACGAGAGCTCCGATTCGGCAGTCGTCTCTGCGTGTTCTGTGTTGCCAGTCGTCTCTGCGTGTTCTGTGTCGTCGGTCGTCTCTGCGTGTTCTGTGTCGTCGGTCGTTCCCGTCCGCTCCGTCGAGTCACCAGTCTCGTCTCGGCTCACGAGCACGACTCCGTCCGGCAGTCACAAAAACGAATGTACATCAAGCTCCACGGCGTCGTCTAGAAGGTCGGAGCGTCGCGTCGAGTCGGCTCGGAGCGTTCCCAGCGTCGTGTTCTCCGAGAAGTCGAGACCTCCCACCACCCTCAACACACGCGTCGAGCGACTGATCCGGACTCTCCCGGAGACGGGGACGACCGAGGACCTCTACTGTCCGGATCGACTCGTCGCCGGCGCTGCGGGTCTCCTCGCTGCCAACGGCGCGACCGACATCGAAGCGACACTGAAGAACAGCGCCGAGGACATCGGTCTCGGCGACAACGAGCAGGGCGCAGGACTGCTCGACGTGGCTGCGGCGTTCGGACTCGACTCCAGTGACGACCTGTGAACGACACCCGGTATCGAGCACGAGGTCAATCGACGAAGCACACGGACAGCGAGCAGACACTGTTCGCCGAAATAAACAACGAGCGACGGGAGCCACACGCAAGATACAGTACGCTCACCGTACTCACACGAGTACAGCAGTCGTGCACGAGACAGCAGTCGACGACGCGCTCGCCAGCCTCCGCGAGCGGTACGGCGAGTTCCCGACAGACACCCGGGACTGGCAGGTGACGGTCGACACCTACACCGCCACACGACGACGCGCAGCGGCCGGGACCGTCGGCGGCGCAGGCGCGTGGGTCACCCGCGAGCGTGACGGGGAGCCAGAGGCACTCGTCGTCACCGAGACAGATGCCGACGGCTGGTCGGAGCCAGCCGGGAAACAGGAGCCGGGCGAGTCGCTGTCCGAGACGGCTCGCCGCGAGGTTCGCGAGGAGACGGGCGTGAAGATCCGGATCGAGGGTGTGCTCCGTGCGACACGAGCGATTCACCACCACCCAGACGAGCACGGAACGGACACGCCAACCGAGACGAAGACGGACACGGACACTCCTCCCCCGCTTCACAGACTGATCGTCGTGTTCGACGCGGCGTACGCTGGCGGTGACGCCCGCCCACGCGATGGTGAAATCGAAGCCGTCCAGTGGGTGCGCGAGCACCCAGACAATCTCCGGTACTCCGCGGTCGAGACGTTCCCGATCCACACACCGTCGACGGAGTAGCGCCGTCGGCCGCGCTACGGTGACGCAGTCGAGGTGGAATCGGGTGGTCCGGGGTACGGGCCACGGTGATCGCGTTAATTTTGGCGTGATACGGTCGTGCGTAGTGATTTTCCGAGACTGTCGCGGTATCGGGCGGTAGCACGTCGCTGCGGTGCTCTCTGTCAGTCGTCGGTGGTAACGATCTACGCACGACCGTATGAAACTGTAGGCTTTCTCCCTGCTTCCGCTGTAACGAGCACACGGCCCGCAAGCGAGCGACAGCGTCGGAACCGCCGGACAGTATATGTAGGTCGCCGCGAAACCTCCGCGTATGGCTCGGGACGAACTCGCCGAGGCCAGCGACGAACTCCGACAGGCGGCGGAGACAGCGACTGGCGACACACGGGAACGGATCTACGAGCAGGCGGAGGCGTTCGCCGACGCGGCGGTCGCCGACGAGGGGCCGGACCACGGGAAACTCGCCAGACACCTCCACGTGCTGCGGGAGATCGAGGACAGCGTGGGCGAAGAGGCGACTGCACACGTCGAGACTGCACGGGAACTGCTCTCGGAGTACCGCGAGGGGGTCGACGGCGTCTGACACTCCTCGCGGAGGCACGCACACGACCCGCAGACGAGCGTCCTCGGACGCCAACACGAACCCGCGGACGAGCGTCCTCGAACGACACGGAATCCACAGTCGTCGACAGCGAACAGGTTCTTCAGACCGGTCGTCGTACAGTCGCGCATGGCGTCACTCGACCGAGAGCGCCCGGCAGTCGGATCACTCGACCGGACGGGCCTCGCTGTCGGCTCACTCGTCGTCGTCCTCGCTCTCCAGACTGCTCTCGCGCGTCTCGACCTGTTCGACCTCGGTCCGGCGACGGTGGTCGCCGCTGTGCTCGCGGTGTTGTTCACCGTGCCAGCGACGGTGGCCGTCGTCCTGCTCCGCCGCCGCTCGACACGCGTCACGGACGCGGACGAACTCCTCCGATTCGGTCTCGCCGGGGTCGGTGCCGTCGCGGCGCTCGTCGCGTTGGTGGTCGCAGTCCGCGGGAGTCCGGGGAACGCACCGTTGTTCGGCGCGATCACGCTCTCTGCCGGCTTGTTCTGGCTGATCGCGCCGCTGGCCGTCGGCGCTGCTGTCTGTGCGGCGACCGACGTGTCGTTCGAGCGTGTGCTGGCAGCGTGGCCCGTCTCGGCTCTCGCCGGCGGTGTCCTGTTCGTCCTGTACGGCGGCCTCGTCTGGGACGGACTGCTGTACGGCGACGGTGTCAGCCGGGCTGTGATCTCGCTCGTCGCTGCTGTGGTGACACTGGTCGGGCCCGTCGGGCTGGCCACGCTCTCCGAACGACTCCGTGGGTGACCGCGCAGCGACGTGACGGCGGTGTCCCGGTGTGCTGGGAGCGAACGCAGTCAGAACGGAACGAGCAGGGACAGCGGCAGCGTCCACGACGCGGCGTGGACGACACTCGTCACGAGCAGATTCTCCGTCCGCTCGTACGCGAGTCCCCACAGGAGTCCGATCAGACCAGTCTCGAAGCCCCAGTACAGCGTGCCGCCGAGTCCGACGCCGGGCGTCACGATTCCGACGAGGACGTGGAGGAGTCCGAACAGCAAGCCGCCGCCGAGAACGACACCGAGGGTGTCGAACGACGCGCGCAAGCGGCCTTGCACCAGTCCGCGGTAGACCAGCTCTTCGGCCGGCGCAGCGAAGCCGTACATTCCGACGAACGCGACGAGCCACAGCCACGGTCGGCCGGCGAGCGACGGCTCACTCGTCTCCCCGCCGGTGCTGGCGTGACCGAATCCGGCAGGGAGGAACGGCTCGAGGAAGTCCGTGACGACGTGGAGCAGCGGACTGAACAGCGCGACTGCGACGAGCAGCCCGCCAATCCACAGCAGATCACGGACTGTCGGCACGCGGAGCCGCACGAACGGCTCCCAGTCGTCGCGCACTGCGAGATAGACGATTGCGAACGCGGCCATGCCGACTTGGATCTGGTTGCCGGCGAGCAGTCGGTAGGCGTCTGTCTCTGTGATGCCCGCTGCGACGGCTGCCGGCCTGACGGCGAACAGCCCGAGTACACCGACGAGGAAACCGCCGACACAGATGCCGGTCGCAGCGATCGCCGTCCACAGTCGCGCCCGAGTGTCGGCGCTGCCGACCGACGGTAGCTGCTCCGTGGTGAGACTCACGCCGACTCACCCCGATTCGTCGTGGTGGGAGGGGCACAGTTCGTCGTGGTGGGAGGGGCACAGTTCGTCG